>JAHIWM010000095.1 GCA_018815765.1 Gammaproteobacteria bacterium
AAACTGATCATCGCTGGTTTCTCAGCCTATTCAGGCATTATCGACTGGCAGAAATTCCGTGAAATCGCCGACAAAGTGGGCGCCTACCTGATGGTGGATATGGCTCACGTGGCTGGTTTAGTGGCTGCAGGTTTGTATCCAAACCCAGTGCCAATTGCTGACGTGGTGACGACCACTACTCACAAAACCTTAGCTGGTCCTCGTGGCGGCTTAATTCTGGCCCGTAAAAACGAAGAGCTTGAAAAGAAATTCAACTCTGCCGTTTTCCCTGGTGGCCAGGGTGGTCCGTTGATGCACGTGATCGCAGCTAAAGCTGTCGCTTTCAAAGAGGCTTTAGAGCCAGAATTTAAAGTCTATCAGCAACAAGTGCTGAAAAACGCTGTGGCCATGTGTGATGAAATGATCAAACGTGGCTACAAAATTGTATCTGGTGGCACGCAAAACCATTTATTCCTGATGGATTTAATCGACAAAAACATCACGGGTAAAGAGGCTGACGCCTGGTTAGGTCTGGCTCATATCACTGTGAATAAAAACTCAGTGCCAAATGACCCACGTTCTCCATTTGTCACCAGTGGTTTACGTATCGGTACTCCTGCTATTACTCGTCGTGGTTTTAAAGAAGCTGAAGCCCGTTTAGTCGCAAGCCTGATTTGTGACGTGCTGGACAGCCGCGGTGACGCTGGTGTCATTGATAAAGTACGTGCTCAGGTGTCTGAAGTTTGTGGCCGTTTACCGGTTTATGCCTGATTGCGAGCTATGACTGAGCAAAGATAGAGTGTTATGATGGCCGCTTAATGCGGCCATTTTTTTCGGAGAAATTCCGTGTTTTGTCCTTTTTGTCGTGCCGACGATACCAAAGTTATAGACTCCCGCTTAGTAGCGGATGGGTCCCAAGTAAAAAGACGACGTGAATGTGGCGCCTGCCATGAACGTTTTACCACCTTTGAAGCTGCCGAACTGGTGATGCCCCGTATTGTAAAACGTGATGGCTCCCGCGAGCCTTATAACGAGGCTAAGTTGCGCAGTGGCGTAATGCGTTCTCTGGAAAAACGTCCTGTACCTACAGAACAGATTGAATCTCTGATCAGCAAAGTGGAAAGCTTATTACGCGCCACCGGCGAGCGCGAAGTGCCAAGCCAAATGCTGGGTACGTTGATTATGGATGAGTTGGTGAAACTCGATAAAGTGGCTTATGTGCGTTTTGCGTCAGTGTACCGCTCCTTTAAAGATATCCGTGAGTTTGGCGAAGAAATTGCCCGGCTTGGAGACAACTAAGTGAGTTTCACTGAACTCGATCATCACTATATGGCCCGAGCCATAGAACTTGCCTCTAAAGGCCGTTTTACCACTGCACCTAACCCCAATGTCGGCTCTGTGATAGTGCGCGATGGCGAGATAGTAGGTGAAGGTTATCATCGTCAGGCCGGTGGTCCACATGCTGAGGTTTTTGCTTTACGTCAAGCTGAACATCTTGCTTCAGGTGCCACCTGTTATGTCACCTTAGAGCCTTGCAGTCATTATGGCCGCACTGGTCCTTGTGCTTTGGCGCTGGTAAACGCTGGTGTGAAAAAAGTCATAGTGGCTATGCTGGATCCAAATCCTTTAGTGGCTGGTCGTGGTATTCAAATTCTGCAAGATGCAGGCATCGAAGTGCAGCTTGGTTTGCTTCAAGAGCAAGCCCGTGCATTAAATCCTGGCTTTTTAAGCCGGATGGAGCGGCAAAAACCTTATATCCGGCTTAAACTTGCCACCAGTCTGGATGGGCGTATTGCGCTAGCCAATGGCAAAAGCCAGTGGATAAGCTCGGCACAATCCCGTTCTGACGTGCAACTGATGCGAGCTCAGGCTCATGCCATTTTATCGACTGCTACGACAGTGCTTGCTGACAATGCCCGTTTAACAGTGCGCTCTGAAGGCCTGGCTCTACCGTCTTTGGACGATGGTTCTGTGCGTCAGCCAATACGGGTGATTTTGGACCGCAGCCTTAAATTAACAGGCCAGGAGCTTTTGTTTTCACAAAATGGCCCCATAGTGCTGGTGCATGACAAGCAATTCAAACCTGGGTTTGAACGTCCACAGGTTCGTTTTATTGCGCTGAATGCTGATGAGTCAGGCTTGAATTTAAACGAATTAATGCGCGTGTTAGCTGCAGAAAATATCAATGATCTGTGGGTTGAAGCCGGTGCTGTGCTTGCTGGTTCTTTGTGGCAAGCTGGGTTAGTGGATGAATTGATTGTTTATCAGGCCCCCGTGCTGTTAGGTGATAAAGCCAAAGCCATGTTGCAGTTACCGAACTATAGTGAGCTTTGTGAAGCTCAGCATTTTGTATGGACTTCAGTTGAGACACTGGGGCCTGATTTAAAATTAACAGCAAGGTTAGAGCCATGTTTACCGGAATAATCGAAGCGACGGGTCGGGTGAGCGCCATTAAAGCGTCAGGTGTGGATTTAAAGCTGACCATTGAATCCGACAGCCTGGACTTTTCTGACGTCAAACTCGGCGACAGTATTGCCAGTAACGGTGTTTGTCTGACCGTCACTGCTTTACATGGCAAAAGTTTTAATGCCGATGTGTCAGGCGAAACTGTGAAACGCACTTTGTTTGGTCAGTACAAAGCAGGGCAGTTACTGAACCTGGAAAAAGCCTTGCTGGCGACTGGGCGCTTAGGCGGACATCTGGTCAGCGGTCATGTCGATGGTATCAGTAGTGTTGAAAAAATTGAAAAGTTTGGCGAAGCCTGGCAAGTCTGGATAAAAATGCCAAAAGACTTAGCACATTACATCGCTGAAAAAGGCTCTATTACGGTGGATGGCATCAGCCTGACCGTCAATGAATTAAGTTCCAGTGCTTTTCGTTTAACCATAGTGCCTCATACGGCACGGGAAACCACTTTGATGAGCCTAAAAGCGGGCAGTCAGGTGCATCTGGAAGTGGATTTAATAGCGCGTTATTTAGAACGTTTGCTGCAAGGCCGGGAAGGTGCGGGCAGTAAAGGTGTGACTATGGATTTATTGCAACAACGTGGTTTTTTATAACGCAGTAAGGCCCGGGGCCTGAGGTGAAGTATGCAACTGAATACACCAGCAGAAATTATTGAAGATATTCGTCAGGGTAAAATGGTTATTCTGATGGATGACGAAGACCGCGAAAATGAAGGCGATTTAGTGATGGCGGCCGAATACGTTACGCCTGATGCAGTGAATTTTATGGCCACTCATGGCCGTGGCTTAATTTGTTTAACTCTGACCAAAAAGCGCTGCGAGCAGTTAAAGCTGCCTCTGATGGTGGATAAAAACTTATCGCCATTTTCTACCGCTTTTACCTTATCTATTGAAGCGGCTGAAGGCGTGACAACCGGCATCTCAGCAGCCGATCGCGCCCGTACTGTCAAAGCTGCAGTCGCCCGTGATGCCAAGCCTACAGATATCGTCTACCCTGGCCATATCTTTCCTTTAATGGCTCAGGACGGAGGTGTTTTAGTGCGCGCTGGACACACTGAAGCGGGTTGTGATTTAGCCCGTATGGCTGGTTTAGAACCTGCGGCAATGATTGTGGAAATTTTAAATGAAGACGGCACTATGGCACGTCGTCCTGACTTAGAAGTTTTTGCTGAAAAACACGGCATTAAAATTGGCACCATCGCTGATTTAATTGAATACCGTAATCTGCATGAAACCACCATAGAGCAAGTCGCCAGCTGCCAGTTACCTACTGAATTTGGTGAGTTTAATCTCGTTACTTTCCGTGACACCATCGACAATCAAATTCATTTTGCTTTGGTTAAAGGTGTGGTTGAAGCAGAACAGCCGACATTAGTTCGGGTGCATTTACATAATACCTTCAGCGATTTGTTGTTATCCGACCGCGGTGCCAATCGCAGTTTTTCGTTGCACTGTGCGATGAAGCGTATTGCCGATGAAGGTGGAGTGCTGGTGCTTTTAGGCAAAAACGAAAGCAGTGAAGAGCTGGTACAGATGGTGCAAAACTTTGAAGCCGAAGATAAAGGCGAAAAAGCCAAGACCGATCTGTGGAAAGGTACCTCACGTAATGTGGGTGTAGGTTCACAAATTCTGGCCAGTTTAGGCGTGAAAAAAATGCGTTTGTTAAGTGCGCCAAAAAAATACCATGCACTCTCGGGCTTTGGTCTGGAAGTAGTGGACTATGTGTCTGAATAAGACTCTGTAACAACTGGTGCAGAAACAGTAGCAGGGGACGGGTTATCTTGTGTTATCATGACGCCCGTTTTTTTGAATTCTGGTTTTTTAAAACCGTTTTTTGCAGCAAATATGCAATAAGGACCTCCAATGCAGGTGATTGAAGCAGGGTTAACCGCTAAAGGTAAAAAATTTGCCATCGTTGTGGCCAGATTCAACAGCTTTATTGTCGAAAGTTTATTAGACGGTGCTGTAGATACCTTAAAACGTGTCGGCGATATCGCTGATCAAGACATCACAGTGGTTCGTATCCCTGGCGCTTTTGAAATGCCATTGGCTGTGCAAAAAGTAGCGGCCAGCGGTAAATACGACGCGATCATCGCCTTAGGTGCTGTGATCCGCGGTGGTACACCTCATTTTGAATACGTGGCTGGCGAATGCACCAAGGGCCTGGCTCAGGTGATGATGCAGCACAGTATTCCTGTTGCTTTTGGCGTATTGACTGTAGACAGTATCGAGCAGGCTGTTGAGCGTGCTGGTACCAAAATGGGCAATAAAGGCGCAGAAGCAGCGATGTCCTCGCTGGAAATGGTAAACGTTCTCTCTCAGTTGTAGGATTTGTTGATGAAACCTAATGCACGTCGTTTGGCCCGTTCTTTGGCCGTTCAGGGAGTTTATAGCTGGCAAGTCAGCAAGAACCCTATTGGTGATATTGAACAGCAGTTATTGCTGGAACAAAACACCAAACATCTGGACGTGGGCTATTTCCAGGATATTTTACGTGGTGTGGCTGTGAATCATCCTGTACTGGATGAAGCGGTAAAGCCGTTTTTAGACCGTCCATTTGAAGAAATTGATTTGGTCGAAAAAGCCATATTACGTGTATCAGCCTACGAGCTGAAATATCGCCTGGATGTGCCTTACAAGGTGGTGATCAACGAAGCCATCGAACTGGCGAAAGCCTTTGCTGCCGATGACAGCCACAAGTTTGTCAACGGCATACTTGATAAAGCCGTCAAACGCCTGCGAACCGAATAAAAAATGGAGAGCCGGCGTAAGTCGGCTTTTTTATGGGTGAATTTGAGTTAATTCAACGTTGTTTTGCCGAAGCGGGCCGTAAACGCACGGACGTTGCCATTGGTATTGGCGACGACGGTGCTGTAGTACAGGTGCGCGAAGGCTGTGATCTGGTGATCACCACCGACAGCATGGTCGAAGGTATCCATTTTTTCCCGGATGTCGATCCGCGCTCGCTTGGGCATAAATTGGTGGCAGTTAATGTCAGCGATTTGGCTGCTATGGGCGCTGAGCCCTGCTGGCTATCTTTAGCTTTAACTTTACCTAAAGTTGATGAAGACTGGTTAACAGCTTTTGCTGAAGGTTTAAGCGAGACGGCGGATTACTACAATTGCCAGCTGATAGGCGGCGATACCACCCGTGGTCCTTTAAGTTTAACCATGATTGCCAAAGGCTTAGTGCCCAAAGGCAAAGCCATTACCCGCGCTGGCGCTCAGAATGGTGATTACCTGTATGTGACTGGCACTTTGGGTGATGCGGCTTTAGGTTTAAAGCTGGTGCAGGAACAGGTTGAAGTCAGTAAAAAACACCGGGCTCATATTCTGCAACGTTTTCACTACCCAACAGCCCGCGTGGCTTTAGGTCAGGCGCTACGTAATATCGCAAGCTCAGCCATGGACGTGTCTGATGGTTTGGCTGGTGATTTGCTGCATATTTTACGGCGCTCTAAAGTAGGGGCCGTGGTCGACGTCAGTAAATTACCTATGTCTCAGGCGCTTAAAGACAGTTGTAGCGCTGAACAAGCTTTACAGTTTGCTTTGTCCGGTGGTGAAGACTATGAACTGCTGTTTACCGTACCGGAAAACCGCCGTGGTTCTTTGGAAGTGCTGTTATCTCCTTATGGCGTCCCTGTCACTTGTATTGGCCGTATCACAGGTGCTGTGGGTAAACTGGAGTTTAAGCAAGGGGATTTCCCCTTTGTTTACCAGCATCAGGGCTTTGAGCACTTTTAATGGCATCGATTCAACACGCTAAACCTAAATTTGATCTGAGAAAGTGGACCCATTTTCTCGCTTTGGGGTTTGGTTCTGGTCTGGCGCCAAAAGCGCCTGGTACTTTTGGTACTTTAGCCGCTTTACCTTTAATTTATCTGCAATCTTTAGTCAGCCCACAGCTTGGATTGATCTGGGTGTTGTTTGCTTTTGTGCTGGGTTGTTATGTTTGTGGCCAGACAGCCAAAGATATTGGTGAACATGATCATGGTGCTATTGTCTGGGATGAAGTTGCGGGTTACAGCCTGGCTATGTGGTGCATTCCGTTTGAATGGCACTACCTTTTGATTGGTTTTTTACTCTTCCGCTTTTTTGATATCGTCAAACCCTGGCCTATTCGTTTGCTGGATAAAAAAATCCACGGCGGCTTTGGCATTATGATTGACGATATGCTGGCTGGTTTCTTTAGCTGGCTGATTCTCTTCGCACTGGTGCAGTGGCAAGCTTTTAGTTAATATAAATTTTTCCCTGCATCCTGGTGATTTTTGTGCGTTTTGCGCTGCTTATTTTTTTAGCCTTTTTCTCATTGCACCTGCTGGCACAAAACCAGACCAATTCTGTTTATGACTTCGATATTAAACACTGGAATAGTGCTGATGGCTTATCGTCAAATTCAGTCAGGGCCGTCAGCCAGGATCAACAAGGTTATTTATGGGTTGGCACTTTGTATGGGCTTAATCGTTTTGATGGCCATCATTTCACCCAGTTCAGCACCAAAACCAGTCGTCAACTCGCCAGTAACTCCATTAATAAATTGCTGCTGGATCAGCAAGGTTATATGTGGGTGGGGACTAAGGCAGGTTTATCTGGTTTTAGCCCCCAGACCCTGAAATTTGATCGTTATCCTATTTTGGCTGAAGTCACGTCCATAGTTCAGGTCGCACCAGACGAGCTCTGGGTGGCCGCTGAAAATCTGTTTAAAGTAAAACAAGGTAAAGTCAGCCGCATTAACAGCATTAAAGAAGCGGTAGTGCAGATGGAGATGGCTGGCGACGCCGTATGGGTCACCACAGCCCGACATTTGTACAAACTCAGTCCACAGGGCGATATTCAACAAATAGCTTTACCTGATGAGCTGCAACAACATCCGTTGTACGATTTAAGCTGGTTCAACGATACCTTACATTTTGCCAGTGAGTCTGGTTACTTCCATCTGGACAAAGATCAACAGGTGGTGCGATGCGCTATTAATGGCGTGGATAATGCTGCTATCTATAAGTTGTTCAGAGACAGTTCCGGTAATGATTGGATCTCGGGTTACAACAAGTTGCATCACCGTCATGCCGGCCAACAATGGCAGCAAATCAGCGCGGAGGAACTGGGCAGTTCTCCCTGGTTCAGCGATATTTTCGAAGACAGAGATCACAACATCTGGATGGCCAGTTTCAGTGAAGGTCTGTACCGTGCGTCTCCGGGGAAAATGCGCCGTGTGATAGGAGAGGGGCAACAGGACATGGTAGTGCGTAGCGTGCGGTATTCTGCGCGTTTAGATAGCCTCCTGGTGGCTACCCAAACCAGTGTCGGCATACTGAAGGACGATCAGCAGTTTATTGAGTTAGTCGATCATCACTCACTTAGGCAAAGTACAGTCTTTGATTTTTACGACAGAAATAACCAGCTTTGGCTGGGTACTGACAACGGTCTGATGGTATATAACTTTGATGATAAAACAATAAGCCGTCCTTTTAAGGAACTTGCTCAGAGTGCTATCCGAGTGGTTCAGCCCCGTACTCAGGCCGGACTGTGGATCGGAGGTGCCAACGGACTTTACCAGTATGATGGCAAGGATCTGGTTGCTGCGCCTTTTAATGCCGATTTAGAGTCCAGCTTCGTCACTGTGATTGAAGCTCAGGACCCGGATGTATTGGTTGGAACGACCAGTGGCTTGTATTGGTACCAGCAAGAAAAGCTGAACAGGGTAGGGCTGGGCACGCCTTTATTCGGTGCTTATATCACCAGCGTGTTGACCTTGCCTGATCAGCAAATGCTGGTTGCTACCTTAGATGATGGTTTGTTTATCAAAACAGCTCAGGGGCATTGGCAACAATACGATAGTAGCAATGGTTTACCCTTAGATCCGGTGATCAGTTTATGGTACGACAAAGATACAAATTACCTCTGGGCCAGCAGTTTAAAGGGGGTATTCAGGTTCAGACCCCAATCGGACAAAAATCCTGATCAGCCATTAACCTTTGAAATGGTGTTATCGCCTTATGACCGTCAACTTGGCACTGCGCCAGGCCGCTGTTGCAATGGCGCTGGCCACAGCAAAGTAGCAAAATGGCAGGACCAGTTGTGGTACCCCAGTTTAAAAGGGTTGGTGGCTGTACCTTTGCAAATAACAACTGCACCGGATCGGCCGTTACAGCCTTTGTTGCAGGAAGTGATGGGGCAAAACTCGTACCCCCTGCTACCAGAGCAGCATCAGTTAGTTCTGGAAACCTCCGATCGTAATATCAGTATTCGCTACAGTGCATTGGAATTTATCAAGGCCAATGCCATTGAATTTCGCTATCAGCTCAAAGGCTTTGATCAGGAATGGCAACAGGTGGGTCAGCGTCGCGAAGCTATTTATACCAATTTACCGCCAGGCGGTTACCAGTTTGTGGTGCAGGTGCGTTACTCCAGTCAAGCCTGGTCTGAGTCACAACAACTTAAGCTGGATTTGGTGGTGCCGCGGCTTTTTACTGAAACCGTGGTATACAAAGGTTTATGGGCGTTATTGGTGATACTGGCGTTGTATGGTCTGGCCTGGTTATGGCGTCGTAATGCAGTGATGCAACAGCAGGAACTGAGCAAACTGGTACGTCTGCGCACTGCTGAGCTGGAAAACAGTAATGCGCGTTTGTATGAGCTAAATGAGCAGCTATCGCAATTAACTCACAAAGACACATTAACTGGTCTTCGAAACCGGCGTTTCCTGTTTGAGCAGCTACCGAAAGACGTGGAGCAGTATCAGCACAACAGAGATGCCATGCTGCAGCAAGGTAAATGCATAGCGCTACTTCAGCTGGATATGGATAATTTTAAATCCATCAACGATCTGTACGGCAATAGTGCAGGCGACAGTGTGTTGCAGCAGATCAGCGGTTTGTTATTGCGTGAAAGCCGTGGTGCTGACTATGTAGTGCGATATGCCGGTGAACAGTTTGTATTGGTGTTGCGGGACGTAGAATTTGCCACTGTGCGGGATGTTGCCTTACAACTGAATCAATTGGTTGCCAATGCTTCTTTCCAGATCCCGGATGGCCGCAACGTGTCACTGACCTGTTCTATTGGTTACAGCTGTTTTCCACTGGAGTTATTAGGCGGACAACTGATTTCCTGGGAAATTTCGTTACAGCTGTCTGAAATTGCCTTACGTAAGGTGAAACAATCGGGCCGCAATGGCTGCGCTACTTTAGGCTTTGATCCGCAGGTTGATGCGTTTGAGTTTGAAGATTCGGGTCATATCGACGTACAGATTGAAAAGTTGCTGGCTGATGGTCTGGCCTGGTTTGAAGTGAAAAATTACCGCCCTTAGCCGTCGTCCTTGAAGCCGCAGAGTTGTTGCCTGCACAGCTCGCTCGAACGGTATTGAAATTTGAGACGGGCGGGCACAGGACCCGCCCGCACAGCAGAATGGGATTAGCGGCTAAGAAAAGCTGTTACTTTAGCTTGAATACCGACACAGTCTAAACCTAGTTCAGCGTAGATCTGTTCCTGAGTACCGTGTTTGATAAAGAGATCAGGCAGGCCTATATTCAGTAGCTTCACCTCAAGTTGCTCTGCAATACAGTATTCGTTTACTGCAGAACCTGCGCCGCCCATCAGCGCATTGTCTTCAATAGTGACAAAATACTTGTGAGTTTTGCTCAGCTCTGTCAGTAACTGTTGATCCAGAGGTTTAACAAAACGCATATCGACCAATGTTGCATTCAACTGTTCTGCCACTGTATGGCAAGCCTGTAATAAAGGCCCAAAAGCCAGCAAGGCTACTTTTTCACCCTGACGACGGACCAAACCCTTACCTATAGCTAATTCGGTCATCACAGCGTCAGGGGCTTCACCATTGCCGCTACCACGAGGATAACGTACCGCAGCAGGACCTTTGTGCTGATAGCCGGTGTACAACATCTGACGGCATTCGTTTTCATCCGAAGGCACCATAATCAGTATGTTTGGAATGCAGCGCATAAAACTTAAATCAAAGGCCCCCTGGTGAGTCGGGCCATCAGCACCAACCACACCGGCGCGGTCTATCGCAAAAAGTACGTCCAGGTTTTGAATCGCAATGTCGTGGATCAGCTGATCATAACCGCGTTGCAGGAAACTGGAGTAAATCGCTACTACAGGTTTTAGACCTTCAATTGCCATACCAGCAGCTAAAGTCACAGCATGCTGTTCCGCAATGGCCACATCAAAATAGCGCTCCGGGTAACGTTTAGAAAACTGGACTAAGTCTGAACCTTCGCGCATCGCAGGCGTAATGCCTTGCAGTTTTGGGTCTACTGCCGCCATATCGCAAATCCACTGACCAAAAATATTGGAAAAAGTGGCTTTGCCAGCTTTTTTTGCGGGCTGGCATTGTGCTGTCGGATCAAATTTGCTGACAGCATGATAACCAATTGGATCTTGCTCTGCAGGTAAGTAACCTTTGCCTTTTTTTGTCACCACATGCAGTAATTGCGGACCTTTGAGGTTGCGCATATTACGGATGGTGTCGACCAGGCTTTTGACATCATGGCCGTCAATTGGGCCTATGTAGTTAAAGCCCAGCTCTTCAAAGAAAGTGCCTGGTGTCACCATGCCTTTAAAATGTTCTTCAGCACGGCTGGCTAACTGGTGCAAAGGTGGCACACCGCTGAGTATTTTTTTACCACCTTCACGCAGGCTGGTATAAAAGTTACCGGATAAAATGCGGGCAAAATACCGGTTTAAGGCGCCAACATTTTCGGAAATCGACATTTCGTTGTCGTTTAAAATCACCAGCATGTCGGGTTTGACTTCACCGGCATGGTTCAGCGCTTCAAAGGCCATACCGGCCGTAATAGCGCCGTCACCAATCACAGCCACTACTTTGCGGTTTTTCTGCTCAACACGGGCGGCAATCGCCATACCTAAAGCGGCACTGATCGAGGTACTGGAATGCCCCACACTTAACGTATCGTATTCACTTTCTTCACGCCAAGGGAAAGGGTGCAGGCCATCTTTTTGACGGATGCTGTGCATCTGATCACGCCGTCCAGTCAAGATCTTGTGTGGATAAGCCTGATGGCCCACATCCCAAATCAGACGATCAAACGGAGTGTTGTAGACATAATGTAAAGCAACAGTCAGCTCAATAGTGCCAAGACCTGAGGCGAAATGGCCACTACTTTGGCTGACTGTTTTTAATAAAAATGCCCGTAATTCATCACTCAGAGCGGATAGCTCATCCTGCGGCAACTGGCGTAAATCGGCAGGCCAGTTGGCTTTATGAAGCAGAGGGAAATCCTGACTAGCTAGTGTCATGAGAATGCCTGTATTAAAACTGTCGCGCAATAACGTACCGGGCCAGCGCCACCAGTTCGTCTGTTGCATAAGGAAGTTCGCGCAAAGCGGCTAATGCCTCTTCAACCAATAACTGTGCTTTTTGTTTGGCCTGGTCCAGTCCTAATAAAGCCGGATAGGTGGCTTTATTGGCTTTTTGATCGGAGCCTGCCGTTTTACCCAGCACTTGAGTGTCGCCTTCAATATCCAGAATATCGTCCTGCACCTGAAAGGCTAAACCTATGGCTCTGCTGTAGCGAACCAAGGCGTCTAAATGCGCTGTATTATCCACTGGACTGGCCAGATAAGCAAAACGTACCGAACACTCAATCAGAGCACCGGTCTTTAACTGGTGCATTTGCTCCAGCGCTTCGACCGACATTTTCTGATTGGTATGGGCTAAATCTATTGCCTGACCGCCGCACATACCGTTGTAGCCTGCATGCAGCGCGAGTTGTTGCACCATAGCAAGAATACGTTGTGGCTGAACTTGTTGATAGTTATGGCTACTTAACAGTTCAAAGGCAAAGGTTTGTAGTGCATCTCCGGCCAGAATGGCGGTGGCCTCATCAAAAGCTTTGTGACAGGTGGCTTTACCACGACGTAAATCGTCGTTATCCATAGCGGGTAAATCGTCATGGATTAAAGAATAAGTATGTAAAGCTTCAATAGCGCTGGCAGGGCCATCTAAATCAGCTAAAGATGCGCCTAACATCTGGCCACAGCTATAGACTAAAAACGGACGCATACGTTTACCGCCCAGCAGTAAACTGTAGGCCATGGCCTGATGCAGGCGCGGGGCGGTCAGCAATTTTTTGTCTAATTGGTGTTGGAGTACCTGTTCCAGCCGCTGCTGGTACGAGGTCAAAGAAACTAACGTCAAATCATTCACCTTCGCTTGCCACAAAAGGTTCCAGATGGTCTTGCCCTGCGTCCTGGACTAATAACTGGACTTTTTGTTGTGCAGCCTGTAATTGCTGCTGACTGGTACGGGATAGTTCAATTCCACGTTCAAACTGTTGCAAGGCCTGATCAAGGCTCAAATCACCTTGCTCAAGTTGCTGTACTATTTGTTCCAGCTCAGCGATGCTTTGTTCAAAATGGCTGAAATCTGTTTTCTTTTTTGTCATATTTTCGCCTGATAATGGGTGTCTGACCAAGCCCAGCGCGCTATTATGAGCAATCAGGACCGCGTTGGGAAAGGATAAATTTGTTTGAGGCCTGAATTTATAGTTAACTATCCCATACTTTTGCCGATAACTCACTATAAGCTAAGATAAAACCAACTTTTGCATTCAGTATTCCGGGAGATACGCAGTGGATTTAGCAACCGTCATAGGATTGGTCTCTGTTATGGGGATGATGGGCTGGGCTATGTGGCTCAGTGCCAGTGGCAACATCGCCATGTTTTACGATTTTGTTTCTATCGTTATTGTATTTGGTGGCAGTCTGACAGCGGTCATTATTAAATTCACTTTTACTCAACTGGCCGATTCAATGAAAGCCGTGGGTAAAGCTTTTATGTTTAAAATTGAATCAGCGGAAGAGCTGATAGAAAAGGCTGTACAACTGGCCGATGCTGCACGTAAAGGTGGTTTTTTAGCATTAGAAGAAGCAGAAATCCCTAATCCTTTTATGCAAAAAGGCATCAATATGCTGGTGGATGGCCACGATGCAGATGTAGTGCGGGGCACACTGGAAAAAGATATTGAATTAACCTACGGCCGACATAACACAGCTATTAACGTGTTTAAGCAATTAGGTGATTTAGGCCCTGCGATGGGCATGATAGGCACTCTGATTGGTCTGGTCGCTATGTTATCGAATATGTCTGATCCTAAAGCTATAGGCCCGGCTATGGCTGTTGCTTTGTTGACGACTATGTACGGAGCTATTCAGGCTAACTGTATCTTTTTGCCATTGTCGGAAAAAATGGCGGTGCGCAACGAAGAAGAAAAAACCAATAATGAACTTATTCTGGATGCCATTATGGGGATACAGGATGGTCAGAACCCCAAAGTGATCGAAGGCATTTTGCGTAATTACCTGGCAGCTAAAAAACGTGAGCCTGCAGCTCCGGCAGCGGAGTAGGAGTTCATATGGCAAAGTGTCCAAAGTGTCCGCCACCTGGCTTACCAGCCTACATGGGGACTTTTGCTGACCTGATGGCGCTATTGATGTGTTTTTTTGTGCTGTTGCTGTCTTTCTCGGAAATGGATGTGCTGAAATTTAAGCAAATTGCAGGTTCTATGCAGTTTGCTTTTGGTGTGCAAAATAAGATAGAAGTCAAAGATATTCCCAAAGGAACCAGCGTGATAGCCATGGAGTTTCGCCCTGGCCGTCCTGATCCAACGCCTATCGACACTATTCAGCAACAAACTGTGGAAATGACTCAGCAAATGCTGAATTTCCAGGCTGGTAAAGAAGATGAAGCGGGTGGGCGACAAGAGCAACGGGAAGACAAAACCGGTGGTCAATCTATCAGTACCGAAGAGGAGCCTATGGACACAGTAGCAGCCGCTGCTGAGTTGCAGGAACAAACCAACGAGCTGCTGAAAAAAATTGCTGAGCAGTTGGAAAAACAAATTATGGATGGCGCTATTGAGCTGGAATCTTTAGGCCAGCAAATTATCATCCGTATTCGTGAGAATGGCTCTTTTCCATCCGGCTCTTCGTTTTTACAGCCGAAATTTAAGCCTATTATTCAAAATATTGGCGCGTTACTAAAAGATGTACCAGGCGAAATTACGGTATCCGGTCACACCGATGATGATCAGGTATCGGATGAGTTGCATAGCAACAACTGGGACTTATCAGCTCAACGTGCCGTATCTGTCGCTTCTGAAATGATTAAAGCTCCAGGCTTTGATAAAAATCGTCTGGTGGTCGTGGGGCATGCTGAAACCCGTCCTTTAGTTCCAAATGATACTGAAAGCAACAGAAGACGGAATCGTCGGGTTGAGATTTCTATTATGCAGGGCAAGCCAAAAGAGTCTGAACCTATTAGCCTCGAACCTGCGGCGCAGGGTACGCCCAATCAGCAGCAATAAAAGCTAAACTGTTGTTGCAAGTGATACCCAAATTAATTGGAGTTGCAACTAGGCGACAAACGTACGAGACCCCAGGAGCATAGTTGTTCCTATGTGACTGGGGCGAGATAGTGCAGTCAACAACGTTGCAGCTTCAAGTAAGAAGGGTATAATTCGCGCCTTTATTTTTTCAGCGAGTGATGTGATGGAATTTTTAGTCAAACTGCACCCGGAAATATCGATTAAAAGTAAATCGGTCCGGAAACGTCAGACTATGCTTTTAGAGCAGAATCTGAAAACTATCTTGTTGCGGTTAGACCCATCCGTTGCCATCAAAAACAACTATGACCATTTGCTGGTGCAGGTCGCGTCCACTCACCCTAAATTGCGCCAGCAGATGATTGATCATTTAGCCTGTATTCCCGGCATAGTGCAGTTTATGGAAATGCAGTCTGGTACCTACAGCTCACTGCACGACATTTTTGAACAAGTGCTGGTTGCTGTTGCGCCAAGGCTTGAAGGCAAAAGCTTTTGTGTGCGGGTGAAACGCACCGGCGATCACGAATTCAGTTCTCTCGAAGCCGAACGCTACATAGGCGGTGGCTTAAATCAGCATATCCCTTCAGCCTCTGTGCAATTGAAAAAGCCTGATGAAGTGGTGCGTATTGAGATTAAACGCGACCAGTTGATTATCGTCAGTCAGGTGTTTGATGGTATGGGCGGCTTTCCGCTGCCAAGCCAGAGTGACGTCTTATCTTTAATTTCCGGTGGTTTTGACTCAGCTGTGGCCAGTTATCTGATGATCCGCAAAGGCCTGCGTACTCACTATCTGTTTTTCAATTTAGGCGGCCCGGCCCATGAAACTGGCGTGCGGCAGATGGCTTTTTATTTATGGCAAAAATTCAGTTTGTCACACAAGGTAAAGTTTATCAGTGTTGATTTTGCGCCTGTGGTGACAGAGATTCTGGAGAAAGTCGATAACGGTCTGATGGGTGTTGTGTTGAAACGCCAGATGATGCGTGCTGCGGCTATAGTGGCTGAACGTATTGGCGTTCAGGCGCTGGTGACAGGCGAAAGTGTTGGTCAGGTCGCCAGTCAGACTATCGCTAATTTAAGTGTGATAGATAAAGCCACAGACATCCTGGTGTTGCGTCCGCTGATTTATCAGGACAAACAAGAGATCATCGATTTAGCCCGAAAAATTGGTGCAGAAGACATGGCCAAAACCATGCCTGAATACTGTGGGGTTATTTCCAACAAGCCGACGATCAACGCAGATTTAAACAAAGTGCTGCAGGCCGAGCAACAGCTGGATATAGCGGCGCTGGAAAAACTGGCTTTGGATGCAAACGTGCTGGATATCCGCACTGTTGAGTTTCAGGCCGAGCAGCAAATCAGCACAGTGCTGGACGAAAGCGCTATGGCAGCTGATGCTATTATTCTGGATATTCGTGGTCCTGATGAAGTCGATGTCAAGCCTTTAACAGGTGTCAGTCATCAGGTGCAGTTATTGCCTTTTTATAAGCTGGCCAGTCAGTTTAGCCAGTTGGATCAAACACAGCAGTATTATCTGTATTGTGAACGTGGTGTGATGAGTCGTTTGCAGGCATTGTTATTGTCTGAACAGGGTCACACCAACGTAGGTGTTTATCGCGGTGATTTCTGAAGCAACAGCTGATAAATAGCCTGATGAGCGGGCAGTTGCAGTTGATGCTGCTCTGCCTGTTTCAGTAAAAACCCTGTGATATAGTCGAGCTCACTGCGGCGGCCTTTGGCAAAATCCTGCTGCATCGACGAATAATTATCAGCCGTTTGCCTGATGACTTGCGTTACTCTGCTTTGTATAGCCTCAATGCTAAAATCTTGCCCTGATGCTTTTGCTACCAGCACAAACTCTTCAATCAGTAACTTTATAGCTGCGGTATATTCGCTGTTGCTCAGCTCGCCATTTTTACATTGATGCAAAGCAGTGAGTGGATTAATCACTGCATTTACTGCCAGTTTCTGCCAGAGTGCCGGCCAGATATCCGCCATCACCACCAGCGGACCCAACGCAGCTTGCATAGCCTGTTCAACACTCTGTTGCTGAGCAAGAGCCGCCTGATTAAGCGCACCCAATACAGACTGCCCTTTACCACTGTGGACTACTGTTGAATGATCAGGTTTATAAGCGCCATGGCTGGTACTTAAAAACCACAGTCCTTGTTTGGGTTTAAGCAGTGGCAACAGCTGTTCTATAGTACCCATGCCATTGTGGCTAAGCACCAATTGTGCATTATCTGCCAGTAAAGGGGATAGCTGCTTTAATGCATCCAACACTGCATAAGCTTTTACAGGCAGAAGGATAGAAGAGTAGGGGAGCTGTATCTGATTGGGCAAAGAAAGCGGCTGGGAATGATCAGCGGACTGAAAAACGAAATTAAATGGACCCAGAGTACGGCGATGCAGTTGCACCGGATAGCCAGTCAGATGTAAACGGGCTGCCGAGAGAAGGCCGATAGCACCTTCACCTACGACAGTCCACAATGCTTGGGTTATTGCGTGCGGTTGCGCCATTTTTTTACGGCAAAATAACACAGATAAAATACCGCAACACCAACCAAATCGGCAGCCCAATCTAACAGTTCAGCCCTACGATAACTGGTTAAGTAATTTTGCAGGAATTCTATTGCTACCCCATAACCCGCCATAATCAAAGCCGCTTGCCATAGCTTTGGCTTGTAGCTCCATTGCAGCATAGCGGTCAGGCAGAAAAAAACTAAAAAATGCAATGCTTTGTCGTATTGGTTTAAGTTGATACCACTACTTTTAACTTCTGTCAGAAAACCAAAAGTGGCAGCGATAAACACCAGCAAACAAATCGCGTGGTAAAGATGACGCTTCACAAGATACTCTTCTTTAAAAGACCTGGCCGGATTGTATCAGTTTTACGGGGCTAATCTCCAGCCTGAAACAAGGAGAGCTTTTATTCCTATATTCGACATGGAGTTAAAAAGTTGACCAACAGGACGTATTAACGGCAGATAATTCTAAGCCTGGATTGGCCAGCGGCTTTGATTTCCGTGCGGTAAAGGCCAGTTCGAACCAGAAGGTAAATAAGTCTGCATGTTTGCTGAAGCAGAGTTTCGTGGCAACAAATGACTGAAATATTTCTGTCCAAAGCTCATCAGTCAGCATCCGGGGCTTTGCGCCATGGGGAGAAGGTGCCGTTTTTGTGGTTCGGTGTATTCTCCCAGGGCGCTGCTCGTATCTCTGGAGATCGGAGTTAATCTCTGAAGTTCTTAAACTGGAAGGGTTGACCCAGGTCACTTGTTCTGAGCAACTGCATGACTTCTTGCAGGTCATCGCGCTTTTTACCTGTGACACGCAGCTCTTCGCCCTGAATGGCGACCTGCACTTTTATACTGCTGTCCTTGATCAGCTTAACGACCTTTTTTGCCACTTCTTTGTCAATGCCTTGCTTGATAGTGATATGGCGGGTTATGTACTTACCATGACGATCTTCTTTTTCAATTTTGAAACTACTTACATCTAACTGCAGCTTGCTTGCTTTTGTGGCAAAAATATCGAACAGCTGCATCACCTGCTGATCAGCTTCTGCAGTCAATTCAATGTGATCTTTATTCAGCTCAATTTTTGCATCAACGCCACGAAAATCAAAACGGGTTTCTAGTTCGCGTTTCGCATTCTCAACCGCGTTTTTTGCTTGATTCATATCAATTTCAGAAACAATATCAAATGAAGGCATAGTTCTCTCTTTTTTCCATGAAAATTTATGTGGCTATTATAAGCTAAACAACGCAAGGAGCGAACCTCATCGAGCCGTTTTCTGCCCTTATCGATGATGGGAGACGTCTGGATTTCTATTGACTTTATGACTGCGACAGCTACACTGACGCCGCGTTTTTCAGGTGCCCGCAGAGTGTTATCAACATTTGAGGGTGAAACGGGAATCTGGTGAAAATCCAGAGCTGCCCCCGCAACGGTAAAACAACAGAGAGCTTTGCTCTGACTTTAATCAAACCACTGTCTTTGGATGGGAAGGGATTAAAGTAGTTATTGAAAATAGCCTGCTGTCAGCCCGGAGACCGGCCTGAAAAGTTCATTCACTATTCAGGACGCGGTGGGCGTCTTTGGGAGACATCATGTTTAAAAAATCTTTGCTGGCGACAGTAGTCGTTGGCCTGCCTGCTTTTGTATTTGCCGATAGCTCTGACGATCCACTGGAACATATCAGTGTGTACGCCACCCGCCAGGCCCAGCCTGTTCACCAAATTTTATCTTCAGTCACTGTATTAGATCGTGAGCAAATCGAGCAGGCTCAAGTGTCTGACCTGCCTGCTTTATTACGTCAGGTCGCTGGTGTTCAAATCAGTCGCTCTGGCGGTAAAGGCCAGACTAATACTGTGTTTTTACGGGGCGGTTCTGCCGGTCATACCTTAGTGCTGATTGATGGTGTTCGCACTGGATCTGCCACTTTAGGTTATGCATCTTTAGCTGAATTATCTCTGCAACAGATTGAACAAATTGAAGTCATTAAAGGGCCTAAAGCTGCTTTATACGGCTCTGACGCTTTAGCTGGTGTGATAGCCATCACCACCCGTAAAGCTGATAACACCTCAGTGCAGTTAAAAACCGGCCGTTACCAAAGTCAGGAGGCTGATATTGCTACCAGCCAGACTTTTGGCGACTTGAAAGTGCGAGGCAACTTAGGTTGGTCAGACACTGAAGGTTTTGATGTGCGCCCTGGTACTCAAGCCGATAAAGATGGTTTTGATCAGCGTTACGGTAAATTAGCTGCAGAATACGCTACGGAGTATGGCGTATGGTCAGCGGATCATAATGTACTCAAAAGTCGTGGTCAGTACGACTTTGACCCTGCATGGGGTCCTGGTGCTGATCAGGTTGAAACAAAAACCAATCAAAGCCGTTTAGGCTGGGCACTGGATGGGGATAAATCCAACCAGAAGTTAAGTCTCTCTCACAACCAGACGGAAGACTTAAACTGGGGCGACGAGAGTCCGGCCAGTTTGTTTGAAACAGAACGGCAGGAACTGGATTACCAATACAGCCGCCAACTGACCAGTAGTTTAACTGCCTTAACTGGTGTGAACTGGTATCAGGAAGATGTGTCAGGCAGTGATTTGGGTTATGACGTTGATTCCCGTATCAATAAAGCCATTTTTGCTGGTGTTAGTTATCAGTCAGGTGCCTGGTTAGCTGATGTAACGGGCCGTCATGATAAACAAAGCCAGTATGGACATTACAACACCTATGAACTGGGTTTAGGCTATCAACTGACCAGGGAATTACTGGTTCGCGCCAGTCGTAGCAGTGCGTTTAAAGCACCAAGCTTTAACGACTTGTATTACCCTTTTAGCGGCAATGCTGCTTTAGCGCCTGAAACCGCAACTTCAGATGAAGTGGGTTTACGTTACCACGCTGGTACTTTGCAAATTGAAAGCTCCATTTATCAGCAAAACGTCAATAACCTGATCCAGTGGGCTCCAATGGCAGATGGCAACTGGGTGCCACAAAACGTCGGTGAAGCAAAAATCAAAGGTGCTGAATTGAGTGTCAGTCATAGCTGGCAACAACTGCATCAGCAAGTGGCTTACAGCTACACAGATGCCAAAGATGAAGCCACAGGTGCACCTCTGATCAAACGTTCTAAGCATACAGTGCATTGGCAAGGCGCTTATCAGTGGCAGGATTGGCGTGTTTTTGTCACCTCTGACTATCAGAGCGATTTCCAGACAGGTGACTTTATGCAACCTCAACTGGGTGGGTATACCTTGTGGGGCGCAGGCGTAAGTTACGAGTTAAGTAATGAGCTACAAATTTCAGCCAAAGCAGACAATCTGACCGATAAAGATTATCTGTACTTGCCAGGTTATGCCACTGCAGGTGCTGAATGGTCGCTGCGTTTAAACTGGACACCTGATTTTTAAGGTGTTGATTTAAATTAATAACTTAATTCGGGTCAGAGTAAAATTAAATCTTTGGTTTAATTTTACTCTGACCCGAATTGTTTTAAGCCTTCAGTAAACTCACAAAGGTCTGGCGAAATTTAGCCAGCTTGGGTGTAATTAAAAACTGGCAATAGGGCTGGTTGGTATTCTGCAAATAATAGCCCTGATGATAATCCTCCGCCGGATGAAAAGTACTGGCGGCAGTCACTTCTGTCACTATAGGGGCATCAAATAACGGCCCGGCCGCTTTAATCGAAGCGAGCGCCTGCTCACGTTGTTGTTCTGAATGGTAAAACACCGCTGAGCGATACTGAGTGCCTCTATCGTTGCCTTGCCGGTTGAGTTGAGTAGGGTCGTGCAAAAACCACAACACTTGCAACAACTGCTCGAAACTCACTTGCGCAGGATCGAATTCAACCTGAACCACTTCGGCATGGCCACTGGTGCCAGTACAAACCTGACGGTAATCCGGGTTTAATGTCTGACCACCCATATAACCACTCAGTGCTTTTTTCACGCCTTGAAGCTGATTTAACGCTGATTCAATACACCAAAAACAGCCAGCGCCAAAGGTTGCTAGTTCAGTCTGACTCATAGGGTTGTGCTCCGTTGTTGATCTTAAGCTTATGATACAGCGTAAAGTATGCATCAGTTCAAAAGAAAAGCAGCGATGAAAAAAATAGCAGTACTAGGAGCAGGTCTTACCGGAGCCGCAGCGGCGAATACTTTGGCGCAGCAGGGTTATCAGGTCACAGTCTTTGATAAAGGTCGGTCAGCTGGCGGCCGCATGAGCAGCAAAAGAACAGAGCAGGGTTATCTGGATATGGGGGCTCAGTATTTTACCGTCCGAAGTGATGTGTTTAAGCAGCAAGTCAAGGAGTGGCTGGATGCAGGGCAAGCAGCACTCTGGCCTTGCAGCACTGCGCTTTTATCGAATGACGATGGCCTTGTTTCCTTTAAAGCATCAGAAGATAAGCAAGAGCGTTTTATTGGTGTACCTTCGATGCAGAGCCCGGTGAAAGCATTACTGCAAGCTATACCGCAAGTGACCAGTTGTCATGTTCATAAGCTTGACTATCAGCAGCAGAGCTGGACTTTGTTCAGTGACGAAGGCTTAAGTTACACAGGTTTTGATGCCGTATTACTCACTCTGCCTCCGGTGCAGGCGCAGCAATTAATGGCTCAAAGTGCACTGCCGGAACTTTTTGATGCCGCAACCCATATGCTGGAGCCGTGTTGGGCAGTTGCTATACACACAGACGCTATGCCTGCCCAAGATGCTATTTTTTGCCAGCATCCTAAATTAAGATTTATCAGCCATCAGCAGTATAAAACCGAGCGAACCCCCTGTTATATCCTGCATTTTAATACAGCTTTTAGCGCTCTGCATCTTAACGAACCAGCAGCGTTCTGGTTTGCAGAAGCCACTGCAATTTTGCGACAGGAGCTGCAGATACAACAGCAGATCACCCCTTTAGTCGCGCACCGCTGGCTTTATGCCAGCCAGAACGATCAGGTTGCAGCGCCAGGTTTAATCGCCTTACCACAGCAGCAATTGTGGGCCGGCGGCGACTGGAGTTATGGCGGTCGGGTCGAAAACGCTTATCTGGCCGGATTAAATCTGGCGCAGGCCGTTATTGAACAGGATCATCAGCCGCAGGAGTTGCTATGAGTGCAGTGCTTATTATTGGCGCCAGTAGTTCGATAGGTGGCGCCCTGGCAAAATATTATCTGCAGCAGGGGCTGACTGTGATCTGGTTATCCCGTAACAGCCCGGATTTTAGTGAGTCAAAGCTTCTCCAGATCAAAGCACCTGATTTAACTGAACCTGATGAGTGGGCCTTGCATCAGGCCTTTTTCAGCTCTGTCATCGATACAGTACAGCAGCATCAGGTCGGGCTGATTTTTAACTGCATAGGTTGGTTGCATCAGGATGGGGAACTCAGACTCTCTCCGGAAAAAAGCTTAAGCCAAAGCTCTGGTGCATTGCTGCGTAAAACTCTGCTAGTGAATCTGGAAGTCCCTGTTATTTACCTGCAAGGCCTTTGGCCTTATCTAACCAAAACCCCAGGCATTCGTTATCTGCAATTGAGTGCCAAAGTTGGCAGTATCAGCGATAACCAGTTAGGCGGTTGGTATAGCTATCGCTCTGCTAAAGCGGCGCTGAATCAATGGATTAAGACCGCCAGCATAGAACTCAAGCGCAGCAATAAAACGGCAGCGCTGGTAACCTTGCATCCGGGAACCACTGATTCAGCCTTATCCGCACCTTTTCAACGTAATTTGCCAGTTGGACAACTGCAAAGTCCAGCTCAGACCGCAGAGCATCTGGCGAAGGTTGCACTGCAGCTTCAGGGGGAGCAAAGTGGTTTGTTGTTGAATTGGGATGGCAGAGTTCTGAGTTTTTAACTGTTGCTGTCAGGGCAATGCAAGGATAAGCTCGACTAACTATCTGGATACAAGGATTAAAAAATGGGACTTTTTAGTGGGCTATTAGGCAACGCAGGGCAAATTGATTTAGCTGATATTGAAGCAGAATTCGGCCAGATTTTGTTGCCTGACGAAAAACTGCAACAAGCCTATAAAGTGATTCGCGACCTGATCGTTTTTACTGACAGACGTTTAATACTAGTGGATAAACAAGGCTTAACAGGGTCTAAAAAAGAGTTTATGTCGGTACCTTACCGCTCCATAGTACGTTTTAGCGCAGAAACCAAAGGCCATTTTGATCTGGAATCTGACCTGCATATCTGGCTGAGCAGCACGGACAGCCCAATCACTAAAACCTTTAATAAAGACGGCTCAATTTTAGATGTACAAAAAGCTTTGGCTTTGTATTGCTGCCGCTAAGCCTTAAAAACACTTCATGCTGCAATCCGGAAGTATAAGAAGGATACCCTTGCTTCGGTTTTGATCCATAACTGCACAGTTCAGCTAAGCCCATGGGATTTCTCAGGGCAATAGCTGACTCGAAGTAGCTGAATCGGCTATAGCACTGAAGTAACAAGTGTTTTATGCTGCAACTTACCAGTTTGTCCTGTCACACTAAAGGGAGTTTTTGTGGATCATCCAATCAGATACAGCCTGTTATCGGCACTGGCAGCCATACTCTTGTTATTAAGTGGCTGCAGTATCAGTCAGACTGTATCCGTTGAAGGCCCGTCTGTTGTTGCCTTGCCATCAGAGCTGATGGAAACCTCGGGTTTACTTTGCGTTGAGCAGGACTTTATCAGCTTTAATGATTCAGGCGGCAAACCTGTGCTCTATCGTTTTGATCGCAATGGTCAGATTAATCATCAACTGCAGCTTTCGGTCAGAAATAATGACTGGGAAGCCATCAGTTCAGATGGAGAGTTTTTGTATCTGGCGGATACTGGAAATAATGCCGGACAAAGACAGCTTTTATTTATATACAAGGTGCCACTGAATTGGTCTGGTTTAAAACAACCCTATCAACCTGAGCGACTTGAAATACAACTTCCTTCAAGCGAAAAATTGCTGCCTTACCAGCATGATTTGGATTTTGAAGGGCTGGTGTATCTGGAGGATAGTTTGTGGCTGATCAGTAAAAGTTGGGACAGTCAGATACCTGCCCGATACAAACTGGATCCTGGCTTAAAACAACAAAAACTCGGTAAAGCTATACCTTTTGCTAACCCCGGTGTTCTGGTGACAGATGCTGTTTTTGATCACCACCACCAACAATGGTGGCTGGTAGGCTACCCGGATCCTCGTAAAGCGATTTGGGCCTATTTAAGTAATACTGGCTTCCAGCCGCAAATTGCGCGTTATGATGAAAATTTGCTTTTGCTGGAAACCAAAGCGCTACCTACCACAGGTCAGGTGGAAGGTGTTTGTATTGATCAGGATAAACAGATTTGGATCAGTGAAGAGGGCAGTAAACAAAGTCCTGCGCTGTTGATTAAAACAGGTTTTAGCAATCAGTAAATGATTCGCTCAGGCAGAGTGTGCAGAAGAAAAGAACTGGCCTTAAAAAGGTAAGGCCAGTTTAAAAAACAGCTGGTTTCAAGGCTTAAACGAAACCAGCACGTCAGGAGTCATAACAACAGCAGAATTCACTTATACTTTCACCGAAAACCGCAGCTCGCTGCCCGTATTGGCGGCAACTGATTCAGTAATATCCTGATCTTCCACCGTTTTATCTGGGTTTAAAATCATTTCGCGGAATTTTGCAAAACCGTCCTGGATCAGTGAATAGGTGCTATCAATATCCTCTGAGACTTTGCCATTCAGTACTCCCAGACCATCCAGAATGCCGCGGGCATCTTCAAAGCCTTTATCTACACCACCGCCTACTAAAGCCAGGAATTTATCCAGACGTTCTTCTTCTGGCATATCCGGGTTTTGCTCGGAGAACTTTTGATAAAAAGCTGTGGCAAAACCAACAATACGATCTGCAGTGGCTTGTGGTGATGTGTCGACACCGCTGTTTTTAATTTTTTCAGCCGCGTTAGGGCCAAACTCGGCTTCCAGCTCACTGTTAATGCCTTCAAGCGCAGTTTTATACAATAATCTCATGGAGTTATCGTCGTCACCTGTACTCAGTTTCAGCTGATTTTCCATAATAGTGGCATTCAGCTTTTGCTTGTTCAACTGAGATGATGCGTAGCCGGAAAGCTTTTTTTCTTCGGTCGTTTCACTTGTTTCAGTCGTTTTGTTGGCTTGCGCCTGGGCTGAAGCATTGGACGATCCGACTCCATTAACAGATGACATAACACACTCCCTTTGGGCCTTTGTGAGGTTCAGTATAGTTCTGACTAATCAGGCTATCGGCAGTGCTTTTAATAACTTTAGGACTTTTTGGCAAAAAATTGCCGCGCCTTGTCGATGTCGGCGCAAAGTTGCCGTACGCCTTGCAGCATTCTGCTGGTGGTGCGGTGTACAAGGTCGGAGTCGGGTTGGCTAAACTGTTGATATTTAACAGCTGGAATAGCTGCCCATCGGCTCCAGTCCAGTAAAGAGCGTGGTTCATTCACCGACACTGGCTGAATAATTAGTTGCGGCTGACTTGCGACTACATGCTCCAAACTGAC
The DNA here is from genome assembly GCA_018815765.1 of Gammaproteobacteria bacterium. Taxonomy (GTDB): domain Bacteria; phylum Pseudomonadota; class Gammaproteobacteria; order Enterobacterales; family Alteromonadaceae; genus Pararheinheimera. The sequence continues at coordinate 25,793 of JAHIWM010000095.1, forward strand.
CTGTGGGTAATCTCCTATGGCAGTGGCAAAAGGGTTTGAGGCGCCACAAAGCTCCAGTTGCTGCTGTGGCCAGGCTTTTTGTGCCACTGTGGAAAGGGGTTGTTGCCACAGCTCATAAAATACGACGACTTTCTCTTTAGTACTGTAGGTCTGGCGCAGCTCGGCGAGGCCTTGTTCCATCAGCAGTGCTTGTTGTTCTGCCGCATCTACTGCACCAGTCAGCTGGCCTAAGACACGCAATTCTTTGGCAATATCAGTCAGTCGCAGCGGGTTAGAATCCACTAGATGTAAACCAAACTGGCGCAGTTTATTTAAATCAGCGGGCGGGTTGCCGTCTGTCCAGGCCAACACCAGATCCGGTTTTAACGCCAGAATTTTTTCGACCTGCAACTGAGCATAATTGCCAACACGAGGAATGTTTTTCGCTGCATCCGGGTAATCGGCATGATCTGTAGTGCCGACTATTTTGTCGCCTACACCAATGCTATAGAGTTGCTCAACTAAATGAGGAGAGAGCGCAATAATACGTTGAGCTGGTTCGGCTTGTATTTTTACTGCAAATAACGCACAGCAGCACAGTACAACACGGAGCACACAGGCAATACGTAGCAGATACATTACCAATCTACTCCCTTTTGCACTTGTATCCCGGAGTCGAATGCATGTTTGATCGACTGCACTTCACTGACTGTGTCTGCCATCTCAATTAAAGTCCGATGAGCAGCACGGCCTGTGATCACCACATGTTGGGTGGAGGGTCTGTTATTGAGCGCATTCACTACTCTGTCTAAATCTATGTAGTGATAACTCACCATATAGGTCAGTTCATCCAGCAGTACCAGTTGAATGCTGTCGTCCTGCAGAAACTGTTCGGCTTTAGCCCATACCAGTTCTGCTGCGGCAATATCGGCCTCCCTGTCCTGGGTATCCCAGGTAAAACCTGTATTCATCACGGCAAACTCAACGCCATGTTGTTGTAACAAATTGCGCTCACCGCAGTCCCATGTGCCTTTAATAAACTGCGCCACAGCAGCTTTTAAACCGTGACCTACAGCACGGGCCACAGTACCAAAACCTGCTGTGGATTTACCTTTGCCATTGCCAGTGATCACTAACAATAAAGCTTTGTCAGTGCTGGCGGCGGCAATACGACTATCGACTTGCTCTTTGAGCTTTTGCTGACGTTTTTTATGGTTTTGCTGTTTTACATCTGTTTTTTGTTCAGTCATCTTGTCTCTCTTTGGAAAAATTTAAAAACCAGCGCTGCCGATACAGTGGATTTGCCATGGGCTTTGTTTGTTATAACGGCTGATCCGGCTGACGCTGCCATAGCCAATAGACATCTGCTGCAGCCAGCGGCTTTGTTGTAAGTCGATGTTTAATAAGGATGCCAGCAGCAGACGGATCACACCGCCATGCACTAGCCATAAAGCCTGCTGGTGCTGCTGCTCGTATTGCTGCTCATATTGAGAGCTGCTATGTAATTCAAAAGCGCTTAAAACCCGTTGCTGAAAATCAGTTAAAGACTCACCTTCAGGTGGC
>JAHIWM010000096.1 GCA_018815765.1 Gammaproteobacteria bacterium
CGGAACTTCGGCGACTGGTTGTTCCGCCGTTGTTGCCTGTTCGGTCGATGTTGTTTGTGCGGCAAAAGTGGCTTCCAGCTGAGCTTCAGCATCTGCTGTTTCAGCCAAAGCTGCAGCTTCTTTTGCCGCTTGTTCCGCAGCAGCTTTGGCTGCTAAGTCCTGCTGTTCACATTCAGCACAAACCGGCACAGGTACGTGTTCGAAGATCAGGTTGTTTTGATCATCCAGAATTTTGGTAATGACATAAGGCTTCACCAAATAACCACCATTTGCGAATACGGCATAACCCGTCGCCAGTTCAAGCGGAGTTAAAGAAGCTGAACCTAAAGCCAGAGTTTCACTGTGCGGTAAGTCTTTTTCTCTAAAGCCAAACTTCGTCAGATGCTGACGGGTTTTTTCTATACCCACAGTTCGTAACAAGCGCACCGCCACCACGTTTTTCGATTTGGCTAAAGCTTCACGAATACGGATAGCACCGTCATAAACTTCAGGAGAATTTTTAGGCCGCCATGCCTGATTTGAACCTTCATCCCATTCATGAATAGGTGCATCGTTCATTAAAGTCGCCAGCGTCAGATTAGATTCCAACGCCGCTGAATAAATAAAAGGTTTAATGTTTGAACCGACCTGACGATTGGCCTGAGTAGCGCGGTTAAACTGTGTCATGGCAAAACTGTAACCGCCAACTAAGGCCTGTACAGCACCATCCTTCGGATTAATAGCAACGATAGCGCCACTAACACCTGGGATCTGGCCTAAGCGCCATTGTGCTGCAGCAGGGCGCACCAGCACATGCATACCTGGCGCTAACACGTCAGCTGCTGCTTTAGGTGCATGGCTTTGTCTGTCGTGGCTGATAAAAGCCCGGGCCCAGTTTAAACCTTGCCATGGCAGGGTAATTTTACGGCCACCGGATAAAATAGCTTCAGCCTGTTGACCTGAAACTGCAGTGATGACGGCAGGAATTAAATCTTCTAAACCATCTTGTGTATCCAGATAGGCCAAAATAGCTTCATCGCTCAGACGATCTTTTTCCACAAATTTAACAGAGCCATCTGGTTGTGGTTCTGGCGTGGCTGGCCACAAGGTCGCTACAGGACCTCGGTAGCCGTGACGCTCGTCATAACCTACGACATTTTTTTGCACCGCAGCGACAGCTTTGCCCTGCAATTTAGAATCGACTGTAGTAAAGACCTGAAAACCTTTGGAATAGGCTTCTTCTTCGCCGTATTTGTCGACCACTTCCTGACGCACCATTTCCGCAATATAAGGGGCGGAGGCTGTGATTTGTGCGCCGTGCAGTTTGGACAAAATAGGTTCCTGCAGCGCTTCGTCATACTGAGCCTGAGTGATGTAGCCTTCATTCAGCATACGGCCCAGCACTATATTACGACGGGCACGGGCGCGGCTTGGTGAACGCACTGGGTTCAGTATTGAAGGGCCTTGTGGCAAACCGGCAATAATGGCGATTTCGGATAAAGTTAAATCCTGAATGTTTTTACCAAAATAGACCTGTGCAGCAGCACCGACACCAAAAGAGCGCTGGCCTAATTCGATTTTATTTAAATAGAGTTCCAGAATTTCGTCTTTGGTCAGCTCTTGTTCAATACGCAAAGCCAGGAAGATTTCTTTGATTTTACGGATCAGCTTTTTTTCACGCGTCAGGAAAAATACCCGGGCCAACTGCTGAGTAATGGTACTGGCGCCTTGTTTGGCTTCACCACTGAATGCCACTACGGTCGCAGCACGGAACATGCCAATGACGTCAATGCCAGGGTGTTCATAGAAGCGATTATCTTCAGTTGCTAACACCGCCTTGAGCAGTAAATCAGGCATTTCTTCCAGTTTTAATGGAATACGGCGCTTTTCACCAAATTGTGAAATAAGCTCGCCGTCCTGACTAAAGACACGCATAGGGGTTTGCAGCTTCACATCTTTTAATGTGGCCACACTTGGCAAGTCATCTTTGACATACCAATAACTCGCTGCAACCACAGCTACAGCGGAAAAAGCACCTGCAATCACCAGAATGATTAGTTTTTTAAACCACGACACTGATTAACCTCAATGTATATTTTTGGATCTAGCGGGACTGCTAGTCTGTTTTTTTTAAAAAGCTGTTTGCCCACCCTACGCAATCTTGTATGAAACGACTAAGCTCTTGACAGAAGTTCAATATAAATCATTGACCTGTGTACGGGACGCTATGCTAAAGCAGCTGTTTCAAACAAAAAAAACCTTGATGTTAGGGGTCGATATTGGCTCACATGCTGTGAAAGCTGTGTTATTAAGCCAACACAACCAGCATTATAAAGTAGAAGCCTTTGCAATAGAACCTATGCTGAAAGGCACTATGGTCGATCGTGAAATTCAGGATATTGAAGCTGTCGCTCATGCCTTGTTGAATATCAGGAAAAAGATAGATAAATCAATTAAGTATGCTGCTGCAGCTGTATCTGGTTCTTTGGTGATCAGCAAAGTAATTTTTATGGATGCCAGTTTAACAGACGCTGAATTAGCCCGTCAGATTGAATTAGAAGCCGATAGTTTAATTCCATACCCGCTGAATGAAGTCAGTTTAGACTTCGAACGGCTTGAAGCCAACGAAACCGATCCAAGTAAAGTCAATGTGCTGTTGAGTGCGGCCCGCACCGAAAGTGTGCAAGCAAGGGTTACTGCACTGGAGTCTGCCGGATTTACCGCCAAAGTGATAGATGTTGAAAGTTCAGCGCTAAGTCGTGCTGCCGAATTATGCCTTGATCAATTACCTGAAGACGCTGCTGAAAAAGTAGTGGCTGTATTGGATATTGGTGCCACTATGACGCTGCTGAGCATAGTGGAAGGCGATAAAAACCTCTATACCAGAGATATTGCTTTTGGTGGTGAACATTACAGCCGCAGCATTATGAGTTACTACAATAAAACCTACGAAGAAGCGGAACAGGCGAAAATTCTGGCTGACTTGCCTCCAAGCTATAGTTTTGAAGTGCTGGCGCCTTTTCAGACTATGTTATTACAGCAAATCCGTCGCGCTATTCAGATGTACCTGACCACCAGTGGTAAAGAGCAGGTCGATTACTTGCTGGTCAGTGGCGGTACCAGCTTATTAGAGGGCGTCGACACCTTGATCAGTGACGAGCTGGCAATTCAGACTGTGATTGCCAATCCGTTTCGTCATATGGAAGCTGCTTCAGTTGTTAATCGCCAGGAACTGACTGAAAAAGCGCCTTGCCTGATGATTGCAACAGGTCTGGCACTGCGGAGTTTTAATTCATGGCATCAATAAACCTGCTGCCGTGGCGCGAAGCCGCACGTAAACAACAACAAATGAACTATCTGACTGTGTTGGCGCAAGTGGCTGTGCTGGCTTTTGTGCTGATGTTTTTTGTCTATTGGTTGTATCAGGCTCGTGTGGAAGGGCAAATCAGCCGTAATGCTTTGTTGGAAACGGAGATTAAACAGTTGGATAAGCGCATTGCCCAGATCCGTGAGTTGGAAAAACAAAAAGCCGGTTTGCAGCAGCGTATGTCGCTGATCGAGCAGCTGCAGCGCAGTAGAAACCTCGGTACTCAGATTATGGATGAAGTTGCCAAAACCGTACCTGCCGGGGTGTACCTTGTGTCTATGGATAAAAAATTTAACAGGTTGCTGGTCACAGGCAAAAGTGAGTCCAATAACAGATTATCCAGCTTACTGCGGGTGATTGAGCAGTCTCCTTTACTCACTCAACCTGTGCTGGAGTTTATTCAGGCCAGTACGGATGACAGCGGTTTACTCAGCGATTTCAAAATGCACTTACGTTTAATTGGGGCAGAACCTCCACCTCCACCACCTGAACCAACAGGGCGCGCGGCCAAAAAAGCTAAAAATGCCGGAGCGAAAAAATGAGCCTGAAGATCAACTTATCCGATATCGATTTCTCTGAAATTGATTTTAACAATATGGGGGCTTGGCCCAAAGCCGGCAAAATCGCTCTTGCTCTGGTGGTGGCTTTAGTTGTGATGGTGTTGAGTTATTTTTTCCTGATTGAAGCTCAGGTGACGAACCTCGAAGCTGCGCAGCAAAAAGAGCTGGAACTGAGAGTGGATTACCAAAATAAGTATGTGAAGGCGTTAAATCTTGAGTTGTACCAGCAACAAATGCAGGACATGGAAAAAACCTTTTCCACCTTGTTAAAACAACTGCCTTTAACTCACGAAACCCCGGGTATGCTGGATGACATTACCTTTGCTGGCACGTCAGTGGGTCTGACTTTTGTCCGTATTAACTGGATGCCAGAAATTGAAAAAGAGTTTTATACGGAGCTGCCGATCCAAATTGAAGTGATAGGGGACTATCACCAGATTGGCAATTTTGTCAGTGAAATTGCCAAGTTACCTCGTATTGTCAGTTTGCACGATTTTCTGATCCAAAGCAGAGAAGACGGTAGCCAGAGCTTTAACGTGATCGCAAAAACTTACAGGTATAAGGAGCTGAAAAAATGAAACTTGCTTCTTTATCTCTGCTTGTTGCAGTGGTGACTTTGGCCGGATGCTTTGACGATACGAAAGATATTGAACAGTTTATGGCGGATGTTAAAGCGAACTCCAGCGCCAGAATTCCGCCTCTGCCACCAGTGAAAGCTTTTGAACATTTGCCTTATACCAGTGCTGAATTGCGCAGCCCTTTTAGTTTGCCGTCACCAGAGGCCTACAACCAACAACCCGTGCATCAACCAGGCTGTGTTCCATTGGACAATCAACGCGAAAAACAAGCGTTGGAACAATATGCTATTGATAACTTAAAAATGCGCGGCACTTTGGGCCACGCTGATCAGCTATGGGCGCTGATTGAAGCTTCGGATCAAAGTATGCATAGGATCAGTATCAATGACAGGTTGGGTTTATTTCATGGCAAGGTTGTTGATGTAAAGCCAGACTATATTGAGATTACGGAATTTATCCCTGACGGCAGTGGTTGTACTGTGCAGAGAAACAGCAAATTGCAATTGTTGGATGCATCCGCTGATGCAGCCGAAACTAACTGAGCGAGCTGAATTATGATAAAAATTAAAACAAGCTGCAGGCTCTTCCACTTTCGTAAAGTCATTGTTCTGCTTTGTCTGGTGATGACGGAGTATGCCTGGGCACAGCAAGACAGCACTGACTTTATTAATGAAATTGATTCGATAGATTTTCGCCGTGGTGAACAAGGCGAAGGCAAGGTGCTGGTATTTCTGCAACAAAACTCAGCTGCTGTGGATGTTGTTGAGCAAAATGGCCAAATTCAGCTGGATTTCCATGACACTAAAATTAGCGATGAGCTGTTGTACCAACTGGATGTGCTGGATTTTGCCACTGTGGTCAAAGGCATTGAAACTTTCCGTGAAGGCAGCAAGGCGCGGCTGGTGATTGAAACTCTTGATACCTTCACCTATAGCTACCAGCAAATTGACGAGGTGTTTCATCTGGTGGTGCAAAAACGCTCGGTAGATCAGACTAAAACAGCCGCAGTAGGTCAGTATGTTGGTCGCGCTATTTCTTTGAATTTTCAGGATATTCCGGTTCGGACTGTGCTGCAGATTATCGCTGATTACAATGGGTTTAATCTGGTGACTAGTGACTCAGTGACAGGCAATATTACCTTACGGTTGGATGGCACCCCCTGGGATCAGGCACTGGATATAGTACTGAAAGTACGTGGGCTGGATAAACGTATGGATGGCAATATTCTGATGATAGCGCCATCCGACGAACTGGCAGCACGCGAAGCTAAGGAGCTGCAAGCCCTGCAGCAGGTCGAACAGCTGGAACCTCTGATCTCAGAGTTTTTACCTATTAATTATGCCAAAGCTGCGGATATTGCTGCTTTACTCAATAACAAAGAAGCCACTTTATTATCGGCCCGTGGCAATGTGGCTGTGGATGACAGAACCAACACTTTATTGGTGAAAGATACCGCTACAACTATCGAAAATGTGCGACGTTTACTGCGCCGACTGGATGTGCCGGTGAAACAAGTGCTGATTGAGTCCCGTATGGTCACAGTCAAAGACAATGTGCGGGACGAGATTGGTTTACGCTGGGGCTTTAGCGATCAGCAGAATGACAGGGCGTGGTCTGGCACAGCACCAGGTGCCAATAATCTGGCGGGCGGCACAGTACCTGCTTTAAATGACAGATGGAATGTAAATTTACCCGTGGCGAATCCGGCTGGCAGTATAGCTTTTCATGTGACTAAATTTGCCGATGGCACTTTGTTGGATTTAGAACTGTCCGCGCTTGAGCAAGAAAATAAGGGTGAAATCATTGCCAGCCCGCGTATTACCACAGCGAATCAGAAAAAAGCCCGGATAGAGCAGGGTACTGAAATTCCTTACCTGGAGGCTTCCAGCAGCGGTGCCACAACAGTCACCTTTAAAAAGGCGGTATTAAGTCTTGAAGTGACGCCACAAATTACGCCAGACAATAAAATTATCCTGGATTTGGAGATCACTCAGGACACCCGCGGTGAAACTGTATCGACTGGCAATGGCCCTGCTCAGGCGATAGACACACAACGCATCCAGACCCAGGTGCTGGTCGATAATGGCGCTACTGTGGTCTTAGGTGGCATCTACCAGCAGCAGATGACCAATACCACCTCAAAAGTGCCGGTTTTTGGCGACATTCCGTATTTAGGTAATTTGTTTAAACGCCGTAATGACTTTAATGAAAAAACCGAATTATTGATTTTCGTCACGCCAAAAATACTGACGGAAAGCTTGTAGCAGGACGCAAAGCAAGGCCGGAGCTGACGCTGGCTCCGGCAGAAAATTCGCTTGCCAAGCCAAGGCTATTACTGACATAATTCACCGCTTCAAATTTTCGTGGGAGCTTTCGGGTCCTGAAATTAACCTTCTAAGTTAGCGCAGCAGCATTACGAACTATGGCAGAAAAACGCAATATCTTCCTGGTAGGCCCAATGGGTGCAGGCAAAAGTACAATTGGCCGTCATTTAGCAGACATGCTTCATCTCGAATTCTACGACTCAGATCAGGAAATTGAACGCCGCACTGGTGCAGATATAGCCTGGGTATTTGATCTGGAAGGCGAAGAAGGATTCCGTGTTCGCGAAGAAAACGTGATCTCGGACTTAACAGAATTACAAGGCATAGTACTGGCGACTGGCGGTGGCTCAGTGCTGAGCAAAGAAACCCGCAACCGTTTATCCGCGCGTGGCATAGTGGTTTATTTAGAAACCCCTATAGAGAAACAAGTGGCTCGTACTCAACGTGACAAAAGACGTCCGTTGTTACAAACCGAAGAGGCACCAAAAGAGGTGCTGGAACGTCTGGCGGCTGATCGTAATCCTCTGTATGAAGAGATCGCTGATTTTACCGTACGTACAGACGAACAAAGTGCCCGTTCAGTGGCGAATCAAATCGTTGAACAACTTGGTTTCTAGTTTGAGATAACTTTTCAGGGATATAAGGAGAGCTGTTGATGCAAAAAGTTGCAGTACAACTTGGAGAGCGCAGCTACCCTATCCTGATTAGCCCCCAGTTATTTACCCAACCTCTGACGGAGTTTTTACCTCAAGCCCGTCAGGTGGTGATTGTTTCTAATCCAGTGGTTGCAGGGCTGTATTTGCCTGCTGTCACTGCATTATTTCCTGATTCAACAGTCCACTCCTTTATTTTACCTGACGGCGAAGCCTACAAAACCCTCAATTCTTTTGAACAGGTGATGTCCTTTTTGCTTGAGCAAAAGATTAACCGTGATGTCTTGCTGGTGGCTTTGGGGGGCGGAGTTATTGGCGATCTGACCGGTTTTGTTGCAGCTTGTTACCAGCGGGGTGTGCGGTTTATTCAGATCCCTACCACCTTATTATCTCAGGTCGACTCTTCTGTGGGTGGTAAAACGGCGGTGAACCATCCGCTGGGTAAAAATATGATTGGTGCTTTTAAGCAACCGGATCTGGTGCTGATCAATACTGCTGTTTTAAGCTCTTTACCTGTCTCTGAATTTGCTGCCGGTATGGCTGAAGTCATCAAGTATGCACTGATCAGCGATCTGGCATTTTTTAACTGGCTGGAGCAAAATCAACAGGCTATCCGTGAGTTGCAACCTGCTGTTTTAGGCGAAATGATCCGCCATTGTTGTCAGATGAAAGCGGACATTGTCAGCCGGGATGAGACAGAGCAGGGTGAGCGGGCTTTATTAAACTTAGGTCACACTTTTGGCCATGCTATTGAAGCCTTCCTGGGTTACGGCCAATGGTTGCACGGTGAAGCTGTAGCCGTGGGTATGGTGATGGCGACACAACTGGCTGTCAGCCGTGGTGATGTCAGTAAAGAAGAATTACAACGTATTATTCGCTTATTGTCTGCCTTTCATTTGCCTGTGACGCCACCGGAGCAGATGAGCATTGCGGATTTTATGCCCTATATGAAAACAGATAAAAAAGTACAGGCTGGCAAAATGCGCTTTATTGTTCCTACGGCTCTGGGACAAAGTGCAATAGTCGATGATGTGACCGAACAAGAACTAATGGCTCTCTTCAGCATATGAGTAAACAAGCTCTGCAACAGCGTTTAACCCAATATTCAGGCCTTTTAGCCTCCCAACGTCAGCTATTGCAACGTTTGTTGCTGCAACTGGAGTTTAACCAACCGGACCGTTTACAACTGGTAGGTGGCAGTGGCAGCGGTAAATCAACGCTGATCCTGACTTTGGCGGAAATTTGTTCTGAGCAGTTTAATGTGGCTTTATTACAGGCCGATGCCAGTCTGGCGCCTGTGGATGTACTAAAAGTGTTGCAGCAGCAATGGTTTGGTTCAGCCAGCATGCCTCGTACTCTGTCTGATTTTGTTGCCCAGTTGAATAAAGCCGAACAGTATCTGGTATTGGTTGATGATGCCGACCAATTAAATGAAGCCAGCTGGCAACTGATCCAACAATTGCCGGTCAGTGTGTTTGTCAGCTGCCTGAAAGCAAAAAATGATATCCGTCTGGCAATGAATATTCCTGCTTTTAGTGAAGATGAAGCGGCCGAATTATTGGCGCCATACAATTTGCCAGGCCGTGAACAACGTGAACGTATTGAAGATTGTACCGGTGATTTGCATTTATTATTGCATGGACTGAATGTCACTCCACCGCGTAAAGCTGCCATTGTTTCTAAACCAAAAGCTGAACCCTCAGCCTCACCTCTGGCATTTTCGGCACGTGACGACATAGCGGCTCCGGCCTTTGTTGCAAGCGCGACAGATAGCAGTTTTGATTTAAATGACAGAGATGACCCGCTGGGTTTCCGCGCTGTTGATACAATGGATGATCAGCCATCATTTTCGCTAGAAACTGAGAGACGCAGTGATTACCGCAGCCATGCTGTGGAAGACAAAAAATCAGCTAAACAAGCTTCAGGTCAGTTCTTTTCGCCGTTTTTAGTGATGAGTTTAGGTTTTGGTTTGATTGCAGCTGTGGTGATGTTCTGGTTATGGACAGAGCAGCAATTCCAGCATCCCGTCGCTGATGATATGGTGCCTTATTACCCATCATCAACAGATACCAGTGCTGGTGCCCGTTTGCAAAAAGACCGCCAGTTCGAGCCTACAGTTGAGATAAAACAAGAAGTTCCGGCGGAGGTTGCTTCTGCTGTCAGCCAAACTGCGGCTAGCGGCACTGACGCTGCCCCTGATGCTGTTGAACAAGGTATGCCACAAATGGCTATGGATAAATCCACTGATACAGCCAGCATGACAGTGCAGCAGGAAGTGGCCAAAGATGATAACGGTTTGCCTCAGAAGCAAATTGTCTCCATGACCATTGAATCTGAGCCTATGCGTGAGCAACCTGTGATCCCTGCATTACCTGCGCCGGGTGAAGAAGTTGTCACTGAACCACAACCCGCGGCAGCAACTCCAGCAAAGCAAAGCCCTGCTGCAGCAGTCACTGAACAAAATGATCTTGTTGCGGAAATGGCAGCAGATGCAGCGGAAGTTGTTCCACAGCCACAACCTGCTCCTGTAGCCACAAGCAATACTGCATCTGACAGCTCTGCGGCTTATGATGCAGCAGTACTGCTTGGCATGTTGCCTGATACTGTGGCTATTCAGCTTGGGGTATTCTCACAGGAAGCAGCTGCGAAGAAATTTTTACAACAGTACTCCAGCTTAAATCTGCAGCTTTATCAACGTCAGCAGCAAGGCAAAACGCAGTTTGTGGTGGTCTCCGCTTCTTATGTCAACAGCGGGGCAGCACGACAACAAGTGAAATCTTTACCGGAAGAGTTAAGACAGCAAACGCCTTTTGTGAAGCCTTTGAGTGATATTCAACGTGAGATACGTTCAGCTAATGCAAACTAAAGTCACAAGGTTAGGCTCTGCAAAGGTGGCGTACTTATGCTGAAAAAGTCCAGAGCTTTTCTGAAATGGGCTGGCGGTAAATTTAATCTGGTCGATGCTATTTCTCTGCAGCTACCAAAAGCACCTTTATTGGTAGAGCCTTTTGTCGGGGCTGGTTCAGTGTTTTTAAACACAGATTATCCGCAATATCTGCTGAACGATATCAACGCTGACCTGATCAATTTGTACCAACTGCTGCAAACAAAACCAGCAGACTTTGTTGCTGATGCCAGAAGTTTATTTGTGCAAAGTAGCAATGAAAAAAGTAGCTATCTGTCATTTCGGGAAGAGTTTAATCAAAGCACAGACAGCTATCAGCGTTCCTTATTATTTCTGTATTTAAACCGTCATGGTTACAACGGCTTATGCCGCTATAACGGTAGCGGCAAATTTAATGTGCCTTTTGGCAGCTATAAAAAGCCGTATTTCCCGGAAGCGGAGTTATGGTTTTTTGCTGAAAAAGCGCAAAAAGCTAAGTTTGTTTGTATGGATTACAACGAACTGATGCATCAAATCAAGTCACCGGCAGTAGTGTATTGTGATCCGCCTTATGTGCCTTTAAGCCGCACGGCCAGTTTCACTTCGTATGCGAAAAATAGTTTTGATTTGGATGATCAGGCTGAACTGGCTAATCTGGCGGAAAACTGCCAAAGCCGGGGGGTTAGCGTGGTGATCAGTAATCACGACACGACGTTAACCCGTAAGTTGTATGAAAAGGCTAAATTAACTTCTATTCAGGTAGGGCGCTCTATTAGTCAGAAAGGTGCAACACGTGGCAAAGTAGCGGAGCTTTTTGCGTTATACGCCACACCTGATCAACTTGGTACAACCCAACTGACTAACAGCAGCAACAGCACAATAAAAGCGACAACGGCTAAAATACCTGCCACTAAATAAGGCCAGATGGTGGTGCTCTGAAAATCCTGTTGACGTTGTTGCTCTGACTGAACTCCAACAATAGCGCCGAATACGGCTTTGAGTACTTGCTTAAAGCCAGGGGCTGTTGCCATTTTAACCTCTGTGGTCAAAACGATTCAGTAACTCAAGTAAATCAACAAAATGAAATTGGGTGGAACGACTGTTGCCTTGCAACCAGCTAAACCAGCTCTGTTGTGACGGTTTACACAATGAGGTGATAGCTAATGGCTTAGAAGGGTCGGCTTGCATTGCAGCCTGACATAATTCAGTTGTTGAGCTTTTATAGTGATGAGCAAAAACACCAAGACACAAACTAATGGCCAGAACAGACATTATTTTGCGGTTTGCTAGTTGCTTCATACGAACCTCAACTGGTTGAATTATGTGCTGGATAATACTCAAGTTGAGAACAAGTTACAAGTTTATAACGTCAGCAGATAGTGACAAAAGTCACGTTAAGATAACTTTTTCAGTGAAATGATCAGAATAACAAGGGCAAAACTTATGTTTTGCCCTGTACAATCAACTTAGAAGGTTTTGCTTAAGGTCAAAACTGCACGACCGTCACACAAATTGCAGTCTGCTGAACCGTCGATATCGGTGTCTGCATACTTCAAAGACACGCCAGCACCTAAGACTTCAGTGCTGAAGCCGATGCTCCAGTCAATGTAGGTATCGCTATCAACAGGACCTGCTGCCAAAAAGGTTTCAAACTCAGCTTCGTCTTCAAAAACGTTGTAGCCAAAGTGCAAATCTAACGCAAGGTTTTCCACCAGACTGTATTTGTAGTCAGCAGACAGGTAGTAATAGTCATCGACATCAGTACCAAAATAATCCGGAGAATAGGCAACACCCAAGGTTAAGTTTTCATAAAAAAACTTGGCATAACCTTCGTAGAAGTTAAATTCATCAACGGCGTTATCACCTTTTGGATAACGGTATTGCATCACGCCGACGTCTACATTCCAACTGTCGTTTAAAGCACCAGTCCAGCCGGCTAAAATATCCAGCTCCATGCTGCCTTCACCAAACTTAATATTTGAACCCCAGGTCGACAAATAAAAGCCTGATTCACCGCTTAACGTAAAACCACCTTGTATCGCAGGGCCTTCATCCGTTTGAGAAATACCGCGGAATAAATAATCTGAGGTAAAGGCCACGTTGCCGGTAAGGCTGGCGGCACTAACACCGAAACTGCTGCCCGCAATGAGTAATGCTACGAGGCTACGGCGAATTGTTTTACTTGCTGCTTTTGATCCCAGTGTCACTTTTTTTGTCATTTTATTTGCCCTTATCTATTAGTTCCCGTGAATACAGTCCATTTTTTGTGCCATAGCATTATAATCAATTAAATCAATTAGATATTTAAATAGTATTACAGGGTTTTATTATTTATGTGCAAAAGTGGTGCGTTGTTGCCATTTTTTTGTGCAGTCGGGTCTTGTCGACAAAGATGATTTTTTCCTGATGATTCAGTAAAGTCTGGGCCTTGCTTCATCACAATAGCTTTTTGGAGATCAGATGCGTCAACCGAATTGGATTGCTCCGTCAATTTTATCTGCAGATTTTGCCCGTCTGGGTGAAGACGTCAGCCGCGTGTTAAAGGCAGGGGCAGACATAGTGCATGTTGACGTGATGGACAATCATTATGTGCCGAATCTAACCTTTGGCCCTATGATTTGCAGCGCATTACGTAACTATGGTGTGACAGCTCCTGTGGATGTGCATCTGATGGTCGAGAATGTCGACAGTCTGGTGCCTGCTTTTGCAGAAGCTGGCGCTTCGATCATTAGTTTTCATCCTGAAGCTTCGAAACATGTCGATCGTACTTTGCAACTGATCCGTCAACATGGCTGTAAAGCGGGTCTGGTTTTTAATCCGGCGACCCCACTCACTTACTTAGACTATGTGCTGGATAAAGTGGACTTGGTGCTGTTGATGTCGGTAAACCCCGGTTTTGGTGGTCAGTCGTTTATTCCCGCTACTCTAAAGAAGTTACAACAGGCCCGTCAAATCATCGATCAAAGTGGTTTGCCGATCCGGCTGGAAATTGATGGCGGTGTGAAGGTGGATAATATCCGCGAGATAGCAGAAGCTGGCGCTGATACTTTTGTGGCAGGTTCCGCTATTTTCAGTCAGAGTGACTATCAACAGGTAATAGAGCAAATGAGAGCTGAACTGGCCGGAGTCAGCTAGTGCGACCTTTTCAATTAATAGCTTTTGATTTAGATGGCACCCTGGCAGACAGCGCCCCTGATATTTTACCCGCCTTAAATCAGATGATGGCAGAGCTTGGCAAAGAGCAGGTCAGTCTGATGCAGGTTCAGCATTGGCTGGGTAACGGTATGGCCATGCTGATCAAAAGAGCCTTAACAGGTGAGCTGCATCCAAGTGGCTGGCATAGTGATCAGTTTGAACAGGCCCAGCAATTATTTATCGGCTTTTATCAGCAAAGTAATGGCTCTGCGACCCGCTTGTTTGATCAGGTTCCTGAAGTGTTAGCACAGTTAAGTCAGCTTTATCCGCTCGCTCTGGTGACCAACAAACCCCGGCAATTCACAGAACCTTTGTTGCAGCACTTGGGTATTGAGCATTTTTTTAAAGCTGTCTGGTGTGCTGATGACGTAGCTAAAGCCAAACCTGAACCCGATATGCTGTTAGCACTGGCAAAGCAGCAACAGCTGTTAGCTGTAGATATTTTGCTGGTGGGGGATTCCGAAAACGATATATTTGCTGCCCGCGCCGCTGGTATGCCTGTAATTGCGCTGAGCTACGGGTATAATCACGGCCAATCCATTGCGCATAGTCAACCGGATCTGGTGTTGGAGTGTTTTTCTCTGTTACCAGATGCCATTTGTAGTTTAGAACAGGAAAGATAGATGTCAGAGTCAAAATCCAGTACGCCAAAAGCAAAACCTATAGTCTTAAGTGGAGCTCAACCTTCAGGTCAGCTCACCATAGGCAATTATCTGGGAGCTTTGCGCCAGTGGGACAGGATGCAAGACGACTACGATTGTTTGTACTGTATCGTGGATTTGCATGCTATCACTGTGCGTCAGGACCCTGCGACGCTGCGTAATGCGTCACTGGACAGTCTGGCTTTGTATCTGGCCTGTGGCATAGATCCAAACCGTTCCAGCGTCTTTATGCAATCTCATGTGCCGGAGCACAGCCAGTTGAACTGGATTTTAAATTGCTACACCCAGTTTGGTGAATTAAGCCGTATGACGCAGTTTAAAGATAAATCTGAACGTCACAGCAACAACGTCAATGCGGGTTTATTTACTTATCCTGTGCTGATGGCGGCCGATATCCTGGTCTATAACGCGCATCAAATCCCGGTAGGCCATGATCAGAAGCAACATCTGGAATTAGCCCGTGACATAGCCAATCGTTTTAATGCGCTGCATGGTGATATTTTTACCGTGCCAGAACCTTATATTCCGGGCGTAGCGGCACGTGTCATGAGTTTGCAGGAGCCAACGAAAAAGATGTCCAAGTCGGATGAGAATCCGTGGAATTTTGTTGGTTTACTGGAAGATCCAAAGATGATCAGCAAAAAATTCAAAAAGGCCATGACGGACTCAGAAGATCCACCTCGTGTCACTTATGATCTGGAAAACAAAGCCGGTGTCGCCAACCTGCTGAGTATCTTAAGTGGTGTCACAGGTAAGCCGATTGACAGTTTGGTCGCTGAGTACGAAGGCAAAATGTACGGCCACTTAAAAGGTGATGTAGCTGATGCCGTGATTGCGTTATTAGAACCTGTGCAGGCCAAATTCCATGAAATCCGTCAGGATCAAAGCCTGATGAATCAGGTCTTAAAACAAGGTGCAGCAGAGGCTAGAGCCCGTGCAGCGGTCACGTTGGAGAAAGTCTACGACGCAGTAGGTTTTGTTTTACCAACGTAATTGATAATAATGCTGTAAAAGCCGGATTGTTATGATTTTATTGATAGATAATTACGATTCTTTTACCTACAATTTAGTTCAGTATTTTGCTGAATTAGGCGAGCAGGTGCTGGTACGTCGTAATGATGAAATCAGCCTGACGCAAATAGCGGCTATCCGGCCTTCTAGCCTGGTGATATCACCAGGCCCTTGTAGTCCGGATCAAGCCGGAATTTCACTTGCCGCTATTCAACACTTTGCCGGACAAATTCCGATACTGGGGGTTTGTCTGGGCCACCAGGCGATAGCTCAGGCTTTTGGTGCTAAAGTGGTGCGTGCTAAGACCGTGATGCATGGCAAAAACTCGCTGATCAAACATCGGGATCAAGGCCTGTTTAAAGGCTTAAATAATCCCCTGAGTGTGACACGCTACCACTCACTGGTTGTTGATAAAGAGTCGGTGCCGGCTGATTTTAGTATTGAAGCCTGGACTGAAGCAGACGAATCAGAAATTATGGCGTTATCACACAAAAAACTGCCGGTGTATGGGGTGCAGTTCCACCCGGAGGCGATCTTAACTGAGCAAGGACATCAGTTATTACAGAATTTTCTGACATTGTGCAAAGGCCTGAACAATAATGATAAATAAGATGTGTACACACACGAGTAAAGGGTAGTTATGTCTTTGTCTTCCTCCTCTCTGGAGCAGTTGTTTATTGATAATCTGATTGGTGTTGACCCTAATCAGAAACGTTTACGTTACTTAAAAAACCAGCAGCAAGAGACGGGCAATCGTCAAATGCTGGAAGTGGAACGTAAAGCACTGGAAGCTCGTCAATCCGGTGAGAATGCTAAAAAAATCTTCCTCGATTTTACTCAGGCTCATTTGCATGATGAAGTTGCTCAGGAGCTGATGCAGCGACTAAGCAGCATCGAAGTGATCAGCAGTTCATTGTTTGATTTAGGGCCAAATTTTCCGCCACTCTTAGATGCTTTAAGTGCAAAAGCCGTGACGCTGAACCAACTGGATCCGCTGATCAGCAACGTGGAATGGCTGAAAGAAGATGTACTGCGTTTAGTCAACCAGCCACGCTACCGCAATAAAACCAGCTCAGGCAATATGGTTAAAGATATTAAAACCGCATTGCGTTTTTTAGGTGTGGAAGCGCTGCAGTCTTTGGTGCCTGTCTATGCATTCCGCCACTGCATTCCGCATTCAACCGATCCTTTTGTTCAGTTTAAAGTAAAAATCTGGGATTACTCTTTAGCCACTGCTTTGGCGGCACGTGCTATTGCTGATTCACAGGGATTGAATGGCTTTGTTGCTTTTTGTGCTGCTATGTTCCAGACCATGGGTCATATGGTGGTGATCCGTAACTACCTGCGCAGCTACGCTCAGGTCAAACGAACAGAGTTATTACGCGCCCGTGATGCACGCGATAACGAACTGACGGATGCTCTGGAAGCATTAGATGCTGATGCCGGTTTCTTATCCAGCAGCATTGAAGAGTTTGCCGGTATTATCAGTGCCGATTTAATTGCCCGCTGGCAACTGAAGCGTATGCCGCTGGCCGCTATTCTGGATCAAATTGTTGATGAAACTCCTTTAAGCAGTTGCACCGATTTAACCCGGGTTGTCAAACAAGCCAATACTTATGTGCAGGTGAAGTTTTTAATTCAGGAGCAGCGTATGGATGTTGATGACGCGAATAAAGCGCTGAATGATGCCGGTGTTCACAATGAAATGCGCAAAATGTTGTCTCAACTAGACCTGAAAAAGCTATCTTTTGAATAATTTCAAAAAAAATAGTCAATAAACATGCAGTTTTTTTCAGCAGCATTGCTGTAACTCCCAAACTGCGGGCAGATCAACAGGGCTATTCGTTGCTTGATGTTTTTCTGCTCTGTTTCCTCACTGAAGCTAATAGCTAGTTATTCACATCCTATGCAAAACTATCTGGAAGCCTTGTTTTTCAAGGCTTTTAGCGGTTTTGTCTGCAAGACTTTTTATTTTTTATCTGCAATAATGCGGTGAAGCATCTTTTTCCGTCCGCCGTTTTTTTGCTGAAAAATCAGCCAGAGCAAACAGCGGACTTTTATTGCAGCAGAGGTAAAAAATGGCAGAACATATTCAGGTCACCCGTGCGCTTTTTGATGAAGTGATGGTTCCAAACTATGCACCGGCACCTATTATTCCGGTCCGTGGCCAGGGCTCTCGTCTCTGGGATCAGGCGGGTCGTGAATACGTTGATTTTGCAGGTGGTATAGCGGTGAATGCCTTAGGTCATTGCCATCCGGCTTTAGTTTCCGCCTTAAAAGAACAAGCTGATAAGTTATGGCATTTAAGCAATGTGATGACTAACGAGCCGGCTTTGCGTCTGGCACAGAAGTTAGTCGACAGTACCTTTGCTGAAAAAGTCTATTTTGCCAACTCAGGTGCTGAAGCCAACGAAGCTGCATTAAAACTGGCACGTCGTTGGGCTTTAGATAAGTTTGGTGCGCAAAAGCAGCAAATCATCTCTTTTGGTAAAAGTTTCCATGGCCGTACCTTTTTTACCGTGACAGTAGGTGGCCAGGCTGCGTATTCAGATGGTTTTGGTCCTAAACCTGGTGGCATTGACCATGCCGAATACAATAACCTTGAAAGCTTAAAAGCGCTGATGTCGGATAACACTTGTGCTGTGATATTAGAGCCTCTGCAAGGTGAAGGCGGTATTATCCCGGGTGATCTGGCCTTTCTGCAAGGCGTGCGTGATTTATGTAATCAATTCAATGCACTGATGATTTACGATGAAGTGCAATCTGGTGTAGGCCGTACCGGTAAATTGTATGCTTACATGCATAGCAATGTAGTGCCTGACATCCTGACTACCGCTAAATCTTTAGGGGGTGGTTTCCCGGTGGGCGCTATGTTAACCACTACTGCTATTGCCAGCCATTTAAAAGTGGGCACTCATGGCAGTACTTATGGCGGCAATCCGCTGGCTTGTGCTGTAGCCGAAGCAGCTTTAGATACTATCAACCAGCCTGAAGTATTAAATGGTGTACTGGAGCGGGAAAAGCTGTTCCGCCGTGAACTGGCTGCTATTAACGAAAAACACAATGTATTCAGTACAGTACGTGGTCAGGGCATGTTGCTCGGGGCTGTACTTAATGACGAATTTAAAGGCCGTTCACGCGACTTTTTCCTTGCCTCTGCCGATCAGGGTTTATTTGCTTTGGTTGCAGGCCCGGATGTTATTCGTTTCGCTCCTTCGTTAGTAATCCCTGAAGCAGACATTATCGAAGGTTTTAAACGTTTTGAAAAAGCAGTAGCACAAGTGAAGCAAGGCTGAACTTCGCCTTTGTACACTGTCTGACTACTAATACGATAAAGCAAAAAATGAAGCGCCCGCTACGATCGGGCGCTCTGAAGCAAAATAACTGGAGTAAGCGACTATGATGGTCATTCGCCCAATCCGAGCCGAAGATTATGCTGAACTGTACGACATTGCTGTCGAATCAGGTCATGGCTTTACTTCGTTGCCCGTCAATGATGAGTTGTTACAACGCAAGATCAGCCGATCTGAAACCTCCTTTGCCAAAAAGGTAGTAAAGCCAGGAGATGAAGGTTATCTGTTTGTGCTGGAAGACCCTGAAACTGGTGCTGTTGTTGGCACCAGTGCTATCGAAGCCGCTGTAGGGCTGGAAGATGCGTTTTATCATTACCATTTAGGTAAAGTGGTGCATACCTCCCGTGCTTTAGGGGTTTATAACCCGGTAGATATTCTGACGCTTTGTAATGACTACACCGGAGTGTCAGAGCTTTGTACCTTGTTTTTACGCGAGACGAGCCGCAAACAAAACAATGGCCGTTTGTTATCGAAGTTCCGCTTTTTATTTATTGCCGAATTCCGTTCTCGTTTTGCGGATCGGGTTATTGCAGAAATGCGGGGCGTGTCGGATGAGGATGGCCATTCACCGTTCTGGAAATGGCTGCAGGACAGCTTCTTTTCAGTGGATTTCCCCACAGCAGACTACCTGACAGGTATAGGCCAAAAGGTATTTATTGCTGAGCTGATGCCGAAGTATCCAATTTACGTCACTTTATTAAGTAAAGAAGCTCAGGCTGTAATCGGCAAAGTGCACGAAAAAACCCGTCCGGCTTTAGCTTTGCTGCAATCAGAGGGGTTCTCCAACACTGGTTACGTCGATATTTTTGATGCTGGCCCAACGGTTGAAGCCAAAGTAGAGCATATCCGTAGTGTGCGCAGTAGCCGTAAGTTGCAAGTCCAGATTGGTGCTGTCACAGGCGGCCAATCCTATATGGTGTCAAACACCAAACTGGAAGACTTTAGAGCCACCTGGCTCTACCTGCAACTGGCAGAAGACAGCGAAGTGGTGATCTTACCAACTGAATGCGCGGAGTTGTTGCAGGTAGCCAACGGCGACTGGGTGCGTTTAGCCCGGATTTAATTTTTAACGGACAATGATCATGACAGAACTTGCAGTGCAATTTATCAATGGCCAGTGGCAACAAGGTGCGGGCCAATTATTCAGATCAATAAATCCGGCTAAACAACAGCTTATTTGGCAAGGTCAGAGTGCTGACGCCTTTCAGGTGAACAGTGCAATCGAAGCCGCCAGAGCGGCGTTTGAACACTGGAGCGAATTAAGTTTTGACCAACGCTTACAAATAGCCCGCGCTTTTGCCGCGCAGCTGACCGAACATAAGGAACAGCTGGCTTTATGTATTGCCGAAGAAACGGGCAAGCCGCTGTGGGAAACCCGCACAGAAGTGGCCGCCATGATTGGCAAAATCGATATTTCTGCCCGTGCTTATCAGGAAAGAACAGGGGTGAAAGAAAACCCTATGCCACAAGGCAAGGCCTGGATCCGTCACAAACCTCATGGGGTAGTGGCTGTATTTGGTCCTTATAATTTTCCAGGCCATTTGCCCAATGGTCATATAGTGCCAGCCTTACTGGCAGGTAATACAGTGGTGTTTAAACCCAGCGAGCTGACGCCAAAAGTAGCAGAGCTGACAGTGCAATTGTGGCAAAAAGCAGGTTTACCTGCTGGGGTGCTGAACTTGCTGCAAGGTGAAATTGACACTGGTAAAGCTATCGCCAGTCATCCGGGCATTGATGGGTTATTTTTTACCGGTAGCTCTGGCACAGGTCATTATTTGCATCAGCAGTTTGCTGGTCAGCCGCATAAAATTCTGGCGCTGGAAATGGGCGGCAATAACCCTCTGATCGTCCAGAAGGTCAAAGATGTTGACGCAGCCGTGCATGACATTATCCAGTCGGCTTTTATCTCTGCAGGTCAACGTTGTACTTGTGCCCGTCGGCTGTATTTGCCGCAAGGGGATGAAGGCGATGCAATACTGGCCCGTTTAGTTACAGTGACTAAAGCGCTAAAAGTGGGTTTGTATGATGATGCAGATCAGCCATTTATGGGCACATTAATTTCTGAAAAGGCTGCTTTGGGTATGCTCAAAGCGCAGCAGGATTTAATAGAAGGTGGTGCTCAAGTGTTGTTGCCTATGCAGCAACAACCTCAGAGCCCGGCTATGTTAAGCCCAGGTATTCTGGATTGCAGTGCGCTAAGCACTATGCCGGATGAAGAGCATTTTGGTCCTTTGTTGAAAGTATTCCGTTTTACTGATTTCAGTGATGCAATTAAAGCGGCCAATAACACCAGCTTTGGTTTGTCTGCAGGTTTGTTGTCGGATGATGAAGAGCTGTATCAGCTGTTTTTCCGCAAAATCCGTGCAGGTATTGTCAACTGGAACAGGCCTATCACAGGAGCAAGCTCGGCCGCTCCTTTTGGTGGTATAGGCGGCAGCGGTAATCACAGAGCCAGTGCTTATTATGCCGCTGATTATTGTGCTTATCCTGTAGCTTCTGTGGAGCTGGAACAATTACAGCTTCCGGCACAGTTGTCACCGGGTTTACACTTCTGATCCCGGCAAAAGCTATTTTTTAGTTTTATTTCAGTCGGGGCTATGCCCCGATTTGTTTTATCAAACAAAATTTGCTTAAATGACACTCACTTAACGACAACTTGTCTGGGCTTTTGTGCCATGCTCAGAGGGTTGAATTTCTGCGTTGTGCACTATAGGTGTCCTTTTTGTATGGTAACTGATAAACCCGGCTATGAGCATCTGATCCAGTTTCTGACTGAGCATTTGGCGCTGTTCGAACAACGTGGCCCTGTCGTCGCTGGCGCTAAAACTCTGGGTGAAGTGCTGGAAGAGTCCATCGCTGAACAAATTATCCAGTTGTGTACTCAGCATACCGAACTGGAAATGAACCATCGCAGCATGATAGTGCGCGAAGTGGATGGTATTTTGTATGACTTTCAGGAAGTTCTGGCTTCAGTGCTGGAAGAGCCCGCCACAGCACAACAAACTGAGCTGATTCAGGAAATATCATTGTTGATCAAAAACCTGTTTGATACCGCTATTGCAGCTTTGATGGATTAATCTTAACTAGCCTCATCTGACTGTTTTCCGTAAAATAGTTATTCTTTGATACGGACAACAGGATCTCCTATGCAAGCCAGCGTAAAATGGGCCGGTGACCAGACCTTTATTGGTCGTTCTGACAGTGGCCATAATGTGGTATTTGATGCTCATAAAGAAGGCAGTGCTGCGCCAAGCCCTATGGAAATGGTGCTGATGGCGGCTGGTGCCTGTTCTTCGGTTGATGTGGTCAGTATTTTGCAAAAAGCCAGACAGCAAGTCACTGATTGTGAAGTGATTTTAACTGGTGAGCGTGTAGAGACCATTCCTCGTGTATTCAGTAAAATTCATCTGCATTTTGTCGTAACTGGTTTTGATGTCAGTGAAAAACATGTAGAAAAAGCAGTGAATCTGTCGGCTGAGAAATATTGTTCAGTTTCTATCATGTTGTCACAAAGTGTCGAAGTGACGCATTCTTTTAGTGTGAAACAATCCGAAGTGCAGCCTGCGGCTGAATAAAGATTGCATAGGTGCTGTTGTTCTATACTGGACTACAGTACCGACTATTGAGGTAAAGAAAACGTGGTTAAACCTTTTGAAAAACTAAGACTGCATGGTTTTAATAACCTGACCAAGAGCCTGAGTTTCAGCATTTACGATATCTGTTATGCTCAGACCGAGCAGCACCGTCAGGAATATATTTCCTACATAGACGAGCAATACAATGCCGACCGCCTGACCGATATTCTGAGTGAAGTAGTGGATATTATCGGCGCTAACATTTTAAATATTGCCCGGCAGGATTACGATCCACAAGGTGCCAGCGTGACTATTCTGGTCTGTGAAGAACCTATTGAAGGTTCACCGGACAATTCAGAGAACCCGGGCCCATTGCCGGATTCTGTAGTAGCTCACCTGGATAAAAGCCATATTTGTGTGCATACCTACCCCGAAGTGCATCCACAGGATGGCATCTGTACCTTCCGTGCTGATATTGAGGTCTCAACTTGTGGTTTAATTTCGCCACTGAAAGCGCTGAACTTCCTGATCCACAGCTTTGAGTCAGACATAGTGACCATAGATTACCGGGTGCGTGGTTTTACCCGTGATGTGAAAGGTGTGAAACACTACATAGACCATCCTATTCATTCAATTCAGAACTTTATGGATGAGCAGACTAAAAATGCTTTCCAGATGGTGGATGTGAATGTGTATCAGGAAAACCTGTTCCACACCAAAATGATGCTCAAAGAGTATGACTTGAACAACTATCTGTTTGGTACTGGTGTAGGTGAGCTGGATGATGTTGAGCGTAAAACCATCAATAAAAAAGTGAAACGCGAAATGCGGGAAATCTTTTACGGCCGCAATTTACCGGAAATGGAATAAACTTTAAAAATGGGGTCAGATCACATTGTTAACAGTTAACAATGTGATCTGACCCCATTTTTATTCCAACCAGTTAATCTGCCCCCTGGCCTGACGCCTTTTAATAATCAGCTGCTCGACCAGCGGCGTTAAAATCAGCTCCATCGCTAAATTCATTTTCCCGCCCGGCACCACCAGTGTATTCACGCGCGACATAAAAGCGCCGTTGATCATTTGCAGGTAATAAGGGAAGTCGACATGTTTAATGCCGCGAAAACGGATCACCACAAAGCTTTCATCCAATGACGGAATATCTTTGGCACTGAATGGGTTCGAGGTGTCGACAGTGGGTACACGTTGAAAGTTGATATGAGTGCGGGAAAACTGCGGAGTGATCTGATTCACATAATCATCCATGCTGCGCACTATGCTCGACATCACGGCCTCGCGGCTATGGCCCCGTTCTGAAGTGTCACGGATGATTTTTTGGATCCAC
Organism: Gammaproteobacteria bacterium; assembly: GCA_018815765.1. Lineage (GTDB taxonomy): Bacteria > Pseudomonadota > Gammaproteobacteria > Enterobacterales > Alteromonadaceae > Pararheinheimera. The sequence goes on from JAHIWM010000096.1 coordinate 23,487, forward strand.
TCTAAGTTGACTATAGGCACCATGCCGATCAGCAAATCTACATGCTGAGCCACATTGTTTTGTTCAGTCACCACACCACCATGTAAGCCTTCATAAAACAACAAGTCGGTGTTGGGTCTTAAATCCTGCCATGGGGTAAAAGTGCCAGGCAGCTGGTTATAAGGCACAGCTTCATCAAAGGTATGTAAATACTGCCGCACTTTGCCGGTGCCTGTTTCGGCATAACTGGAGAATAGTGATTCCAAAGCGGCAAAGTCGTTGGCTTCGGCGCCAAAGTAGCTGATGTGTTTGCCATGTTCTTTGGCTTTACGTATTTCCAGATCCATTTCTGGTCTGCTGTATTTGTGAAAACAATCTCCTGCGACAAAACCTGCGTCTATACCAAGGCTGCGGAATATATGCGAAAAGGCGCTGATGGTGGTGGTAGTGCCAGCACCTGAAGAACCTGTGACCGCAATAATGGGGTTTTTGTGAGACATAAAAAGCCAGGTTGAGTTGATTGTCAGCCGACTACCATAAAGGATAAAGTAAGGTCACTGCAAGCACAGTAATGAAGCTGCTGCTGATAAACAAAGAAGGATCATCAAGTGCGACTACTTTCTCTTGCTTTGGCTGTTATGGCTTTGCCAGTGGCAGCTGCCTTACCGCAATATAATTTATATCTGACTGATTTATCGAAAGATTTGTCTGTTTCTAACAGAATGAAAATTAACGAAACTCCAACTTATATCAACCAGCCAGCTTTTAGTGGTGATGGAAAAAGCTTATTTTTTACGCTGGAGCAGGGCAAAGATGCAGCAGTGCAAACCGATATTGGGCGTTATTATATAGCTGATAAAAAACAAGATTTGCTGACGAAAACAACCTTAAGTGAATATTCCCCGACTTTATTGCCTGATGGTTCAGGTGTCTCTGTGGTGGTGGTGGAAGCAGATCAGACGCAGCGATTATGGAAAGTGGACTGGCAGGGTAACACCAGTGTGCTAAAAACCGATCCTAAAGGGGTGGGTTATCATGCTTGGGGGCTACATCAGGATTTATTGTTGTTTATTCTGGGCGACAAAGAAGATAACCATACAGTGCGTTATCTGGATAAAAGCGGCAAGCTGACGACTCTGGCTACAGGTGTAGGTCGTGCTTTAAGCTGGCAGCCAGGTACTCAGAAGGGGTTTTACACCCAGACAAAACAAGACCAGCTGTATTTAACTTCCTACGATGTAAAGACCGGTACAGCTACTGCGACTGAGCTGGCTCTTCCGGCGGGTGGGCAGGATTTAGTCTGGTGGTCCGAAGACACTTTACTGGTGTCTGCTGGTACTAAAATTTATCAGTGGCAAGCAAGAGGCGAACAGGGCTGGACTTTGTGGTTAGATTTATCCAAAGACTGCGGCACTGAAGTCAGCCGTTTTGCGCTCAATAAAGAGCGGAACCAGCTGGCTTTTGTTTGTAAGGCGTAATTAATTTTTAATTCGGGTCAGAGTAAAATTAAATGCCAGATTTAATTTTACTCTGACCCGAATTAGTTTTTTAAAACTTAAAGTCAATCAGTACCGGGTCATGATCCGATGAGCGGAACGGATCCGGTGCATACAAGGTTTTTTGCTGAGCTTCTGATTTAAACTCTGTGTTGTAATCCAAAACGGCTGGCTCGTCGGCATTGATATTCCAGTGTTGGAATTGAGTCAGCTGTTTAGCCATGCTTTTGCTGGCAAGGGCATGATCTAAAGAGCCGGTGCGACCTTTGTAGACATAAGAATAATGTTCTGTCTCACCTTGTAGCGCCAGATGCACCCAACCTGCTTGTTCCAGACTATACACAGGGTCTTCCTGACGATAGGCATTTAAATCGCCAATCACCAGCTGATGCGGTGTATTGACGCCTGTAGGTTGAGTCTGCAGCCAGGCGGTTAAGGCTTTAGCTGCTTCAACACGAGATTGATTCCAGCAGCCCTGGCCATCTTTGTTATCACTATTCGCCTTGTCCAATGTGCTGGTTTGCTGCTGCGGGCAACTGCCTTTGGATTTAAAGTGGTTGATACTTACGGTAAAAGCCGTTGATGCTGTTTTGGCGGTAAAGCTCTGCGCTAAAGGAGCGCGCGAACCATAAGCAAATGGCCCTTCGGCTGTCACTGCTGCTTTACCTGTTTCGGTCACTTTTTGCTGGTTATAGATAATAGCCACTTTAATCGCATCATTGCCTTGTGAAGCCTCTGGTTTTACAAAGGCATACCGCTCTTCACCTACAGCTTTATTCAGTTCACGCACTATAGTGGCCAGAGCACTGCGCTTTTCGAAACCATTATTTTCTACTTCCAGCAAACCTATCACATCAGCATCCATACGGGATAAAGCCGCTATCATTTTGGCTTGCTGGCGCTGCAGCTCATTTGCATTTGTAGCGCCACGGCGGGTTGGGAAAGGATTGGCTGCGGTTTCACCGGTAAAAAAGTTCAGCACATTAAAACTGGCCACCCGGATTTGATCGGCAGCTTTGGCTTTTGGCGCTTCGGTTCGTGCATTACTCGCTTCAAAATCAGGCACTTGTGCCGCAACTAATCGATAACCTTGTTTAGTTTCAATCAGATAACCCTGCAGGTTTTTCAGTGTGTCACCCACCCGCACTGTGTTGCTGGCCGATAAATTGCCATCAGGGAAAACAACAGGGTCAGGATTTTGTTTAAAAATACCATCGTCCAGCGTCAGCTCGCTTAAACGCTGCTGCTGTTCAAAGGCATTCGCCGCTTTGCCTGGTCGATGTAATTCAGTGGCTACCCAGAGTCTTTTATCCGCCAGTAATACTTCGCCATAACGGGACAAGCCATAACTGTCATTGACGACTAATTGTTGAGGAAAGGACAAGTACTGGCCTTCCAGAGCTTCCCAGTCTTGTCTGGACTGCACTGGTAATTTCGCTGTTACAGGTTTTGGTGCATCTTGTTGACCACAAACCGAGCTTGTTATATCCACCAAAGCTGTCATGCCATTGAGTTCAGTGACTTTACCTTTCACTTGCAACTGCTGACCTGGCTTCACTTTTTTTACCAGTTCTTTATCGGCAATAAATAAAGCCTCACTGGTTTTTGGATTATTATCTGGGGTAAGGCTTTGGATCAAAACGCCTGCCGCTTTACTGTCCGGATACAATACTGCTATGACTACACCTGATGTAGACACCGTTTTGTTTAACCGTGGGCTTTGTTTAACATCGCCCTGAATTGCTGCGATAGGGGTTTCGGTCTGACAAGCGGCAGAAACAGCACATGAACCAGTGGCTAGCACCAGTAAAGTAAATACAGAGAGTTTCATCAAAAGCGTCCTTTAATTCAGGGGCATAAACACAGATGCGTACAGCCTAAGGCACTCAGAAAAATCTACAAGGGTAAAGCGTTGAATTTCGTATGAAATTGCTGTGAATGGCGGTTAAATAAAAAATTGCCCGGAGCAATTTTTAACATTGGAGCGCAGCGGCGATGACCCGAAGGGTGAGCGCCATGGATGGCAGCGAATAATAAAGGCGCCATAAAGGCGCCTTAGAAATAAACTAATACCTTTAATTTTTCTCGCGAGCTATGGCGCGATAACCTATATCTCTACGACTGAAAACGCCGTCCCACTGCACTTTATCAGTTAGCTCGTACGCCGCTTTTTGTGCAGCCGTTACGTTTGTTCCTAAAGCAGTGGCGCACAATACACGACCACCTGCTGTCAGCACCTGACCGTCTTTTAATACAGTGCCAGCGTGGAATACTTTGGCTTCACGGCTGTCCTCTGTAGGTAAACCTGAAATCACATCACCTTTGCGGTAATCATCCGGATAACCACCAGCAGCCAGAACTACACCTACAGCGGCGCGGCTGTCGAATTTAATTTCTTGCTGAGCTAATTTACCTTCTACAGCAGCCTGACACAGCTCCACTAAATCGGACTGTAAACGCATCATAATAGGCTGAGTTTCAGGGTCACCAAAACGGCAGTTAAATTCCAGTACTTTACAGGTGCCATCAGGCGATACCATTAAACCTGCATACAGGAAACCTGTGTAGATATGGCCTTCAGACGCCATACCATTGACTGTTGGGTAAATGACATTCTGCATTACCCAGTCATGCACGGCAGGAGTCACTACTGGTGCTGGCGAATAAGCACCCATACCACCGGTATTTGGACCTTTGTCGCCATCATCACGGGCTTTATGATCCTGAGATGAAGCAAAAGCTAAAGCATGAGTGCCATCGACCATCACAATAAAAGAGGCTTCTTCACCTGTTAAAAACTCTTCAATCACCACACGGCTGCCGGCAGAGCCAAACTTATTGCCAGCCAGCATATCGTCAATGGCCGCAAAAGCTTCAGCTTCGGTCTGAGCGATAATCACGCCTTTGCCTGCAGCTAAACCATCGGCCTTGATCACTATCGGCGTGCCATTTGCCTGAGCGTAAGCTTTAGCCGGCTCAATGTCAGTAAAGTTAGCGTAGGACGCAGTCGGGATTTTATGACGGGCTAAAAAGTCTTTGGCAAAAGCTTTCGAGCTTTCTAACTGAGCAGAGGCCTGAGTTGGGCCAAAAATAGCTAAGCCTTGCTGACGGAAGGTATCAACCACACCTTTGGCCAGTGGTGCTTCAGGACCCACTATAGTCAAAGCTATGCCTTCGCTTTTGGCAAAAGCAGTCAGTGCAGGCACATCGTCTGCTGCAATAGCCACATTGGTCAGATTGGCTTCCAGCGCAGTTCCTGCGTTGCCCGGAGCTACAAAGACTTGTGTCACATGAGCCGATTGTGCTGCTTTCCATGCCAGAGCATGTTCACGACCACCACCACCTATTACTAATACTTTCATCGTCAGTCTCGCCCTAATCAGTCCAAAAGTTTTATTCAAATAAGGTCAATCAAAAACTCAATACTCAGTCACGCCAAAACAAACAGCAGCCTATTTGGCTGCTGGTTTGCGGAATTTCAGCGTCATACGGTCGCTTTCACCAATGGCCTGATACTTTTCTTTGTCCTGCTCTTTTTGTGACAGAGTAGGAGGCAAAGTCCAGACACCACCTGGATGGTCGGCTGTATCTTTTGCATTGGCGTTTATTTCGCTGCTCTGTTCTAAGACAAAACCAGCTTTTTGTGCCAATTCAACCGCCAGACTTTGTGGGAAATAACCCGATTTTAACCAGTCGGCAGATTTTTTATCTTCAGGCAAACGGTGTTCCACTACACCTAATACGCCACCCGGCTTTAAAGCAGCGTAAAAGGAAGCAAAAGCGTCGAGCATGCCTTGTTCACCTTTTTGCATATACCAGTTATGCAGGTTACGGAAGGTCAGCACCACATCAGCGCTGTTAGCCGGAGCTACTTGTTGACCAGGTAACGGAGAAAATTCGGTGACTACAACCTGGGAGTAAGCGTCATTGGCTGCCAGCTTCTCTTTAAATGCTTTCAGGTTGCGTGTTGCGTATTCAGAGGTGCTATTGGCCGGGAAGTGGGCTGCGTAGTATTTGCCTTCTTTGGCCAGTAACGGAGCCAGAATTTCGGTGTACCAACCGCCGCCTGGAGCTATTTCAACTACTGTACTTTGTGGTGTGACCCCAAAAAAAGCTAAGGTTTCAACCGGATGTCTGTACGGGTCACGTGCCTTATTGGCTTCAGTCCGGGCGGGGTTTTGCACCGCTTGTTGTAAAGCTGTGGTTGCAGTGTCTGCAAAAGAAAACTGGCTAAGCACTAAACTGGATACTAAAACGAATTGCGATAACGCCTTCATAACACGATCCTTCTGAGTTAAAAACCTGCGCTAGTGTAACAAAGCACAGCATCTTTTGCAGTCACAAATCACCAGCGGCGATATTTCTGGGATGACAGACTAAAGCACCGAATTTTAGATGGCTGGACTGCCAAATTTCAATCAACAAAATTTTTACGCTGTGATAAAATGCCGCCCCTTGAATTTTTACGCTGGGTGGCCCTGCTGAAGATGACTTCAGAACAGCGGCAGCCTTGTCGCCAAAGCATTAGCTGGAGTGGGCATGTTAGAGCATATCCGTATTGTCTTAGTGGGTACTTCTCATACCGGAAACATAGGTTCAGTTGCCCGCGCCATGAAAACTATGGGTCTGAGCAAGCTGGTGCTGGTTTCACCAAAAGAATTACCAGACGGTCAGGCTTATGCCTTATCTGCTGGTGCCAGTGATATTTTAGCTAATGCGCAAGTAGTGGACACTTTAGAACAGGCCATATTCGATTGTGGTTTAGTGGTAGGCAGCAGTGCCCGTTCCCGCACTTTATCCTGGCCTATGCTGGAACCGCGTGAATGTGGCGAAAAAGCTGTGCTGGAAGCCACACAAAAACCAGTGGCATTGGTATTTGGCCGTGAAAACAATGGCCTGACCAATGAAGAGCTGCAAATGTGTAACTACCATGTCTGTATTCCGGCGAATCCTGAATACAGCTCCTTGAATTTAGCTATGGCAGTCCAAATTATCGCTTATGAAGTTCGGGTGGCCTTTTTAGCGCAGCAGGATAAAACCCCTGAAGCTGATTTAACTGTGTATCCGGAAATTGACCAGATGGAGAAGTTTTATGTTCATCTGGAGCAAACCCTGAGCGACACAGGTTTTATTATTAAGCAGCACCCAGGCATTGTGATGGCTCGTCTGCGCCGGTTATTCGCCCGTTCCAGACCTGATGATCAAGAGCTGAATATTTTGCGTGGCATTCTGGCCTCGATTCAACGCACCACCAAGCAATAGGATTTGTAAGATGTTTGCAGGTATCAAAGAAGACATTAAAAGTGTGTTCGAGCGGGACCCGGCGGCGCGCAGTGCTTTTGAAGTACTGACTAACTATCCTGGTTTACATGCCATCTGGTGGCATCGGATGAACCATCGTCTATGGAAAGCGAACTGGAAATGGCTGGCGCGTTTTTTAAGCACCATAGCCCGTTGGCTCACAGGGGTTGAAATTCATCCTGGCGCCAAAATTGGTCGTCGTTTTTTTATCGACCATGGTATGGGTGTAGTGATAGGTGAAACTGCCGAAATTGGTGACGACGTGACCTTGTACCATGGTGTGACCTTAGGCGGCACCAGCTGGAACCCGGGTAAACGTCACCCAACTTTAG
>JAHIWM010000097.1 GCA_018815765.1 Gammaproteobacteria bacterium
ATCTAAATCCAGCTCACGGGCCAGCACCAGCAATTTACGCTGTACATCTTTACCCGATAAATCATCCCGTGGATCAGGTTCAGTTAAACCTAATTGCTGCGCTTCTAACACAAAATCGGAAAAGGCTTTGCTACCATCAAATTTTGCCAGTAACCAGGATAAGGTGCCGGAGAAAATCCCACTAATGCGATACACTATATCGCCGCTACTTTTCAGCTCCTGCAATAAACGCTGTACCGGTAAACCTGCACCTACAGTGGTATTACTCAGCCACTGCACCTGCTGCTGTTCAGCCGCTTGTCTAATCTGCTGATACTGCGCCAGTGGCAAAGTCACACCTTGTTTATTGGCACTGATTAAATCTAAACCTGCGTTAATAAACTGCGGATAACGTTCGGCAAAAGCCCGGCTTGGGGTTAAATCCACCAGCACTTTAGGTTCAGGCAACTGCTGCAACGCCAGCTCCAACTGAGCTTCAGTATAAGCAGGAGCTAAAGACAGCGCCTGTTGCCAGTTATGAATATCAATTTTTTCGGCAAAAAGTGCCTGACGGGAATTAAATAAACCCGCAAGCTTTAAATTGATCTGACCGGCAAAGGCTTGCTGCTGCTTCGCCAATAAAGCTAAAAACTCAGCGCCCACATTACCTGTGCCAGCCACTACTATATTCAGTTGCACTTGAGTTGGCAGTAATAACTGATGCAGCTCTGTCAGCTCCAAAGAAGTTAAAGCGCTTTGGAATAACCATAAAGCCAGTTGTTCGTCTTCAAAACTAAAAGCAGCTTGCTGACGGTCTAACCAACGCCCTGCTGCTGCATTGACTTGTTTTTGCTGACGGGCTGCAGGTTTTACCCAAACCACAGCATGAAAGGCCTGAGGATTCACCCGGGCAAAGACCTGCTGACCTGCCAGATAACTTAACAAGCTGTCGACCTGATTGCTGGCCACTATCCACTGATCCGCAGCTTTAGGTGCTGCAAACACAGTAATTTGTAAGGCGGAAGCCACAGCTGCAGCAGTTAATTTGCAACTTGCAGGCACAGTCACTAAGGCAGCTTGTGTTAAGTCAGTTAAAAACTGCACTTCGATAGCAGCTTGTTGGCTGACTTTGCAGCCAGGGTGATTCGGTTCAAAACTGCTGCGGACTATTAAATCGGCCGGTGCATCCAATAAAGGGCTTAAAGTTTTGGCGTGCAACACCGGATTGCCCAGCTGAGCCAAAGTTAAGGCCTGTTGCCATGGCACCTGACGATAAGCCCGGGCTGACGGCACTTTACGTGGGTCGGCGCTGTAAATTGCATCCACATCAGTCCAGATATGAATAGCCTGAGCTTTGACCAGACGACCCACTATAGTTGCTGAATAGTCACTGCCATTGCGGCCTAAGGTAATGCTGTTGCCTTGTAAATCACGGGCTATATAGCCAGTGACCACTTTAATGCCACTGCTTTCAAAAGGGGCCAGCCATGACGAGGACACTTCGTATTGAACTTCGCTGCCGTCTAAACGTAAAAAGTCGCGGGCATCAATAGCACTGGCAGTCAGACCTTGTTGATTCAGTAAAGCTGCCAATAACTGACTGGATAAACGCTCACCTATCGCCAGCACATCGTTAAACTGAGCTGTAGCTAAAAAGCCCGGCACTTCCGCCAACCAGCTTTGCACTTTACTGATAAGCACAGCCGCGTTTTGTTCATTTAAAGTGCGCTGGATAAGTAAACCCAGCTTTTCAGTCAGTTGCTGTAACAGTGCAGCAAAAAGCTCTGGTTGTTCACGGCTGTCGATTAAAGCTAATAACTCGTCCGTGGTGTCGCCAGGTGCTGAGACCACGACCCAGGCTTCTGGCTCTTTTGCCACAATAGCGGCGACCGCAGAAAAACGCTCAGCACTGGCTAAACTGCTGCCGCCAAATTTATGCACTGTGTTTTGACTCTTCACTGTACTGCTCATAACATTCACCATAAAACACTAAGTGCCGGATTTAATCTGAATTGCTGCTGTTCAGTTGTAGCTGCGGTTGCTGGCTCTGACTGAACCTTTTCTGTTGGGTTGTTTTGCTTTACCGCTGCATCTACAGCAGCAAAAGCCTGCGCCAGATCGGTTATTAAATCCTGAGCTTCTTCAATACCCACAGATAAGCGAATTAAAGTTGGGCCTATACCAGCTGCTTTTTGTGTAGCTGCATCCAAAGAGGCATGCGTCATAGAACCCGGGTGGCAGATTAAGCTTTCAATGCCACCTAAAGACTGAGCCAAAGTGAAACACTGCAGGGCTTCAAAAAATACTGCTAAGTAAGCCTCATCGGCGGCTAGATCAAAACTCAGCATAGAACCAAAACCGTGCTGCTGTGCTTTAGCAATAGCATGACCCGGATGCTCTTTTAAACCTGGGTAATAGACACGACCCACCAGTGGCTGTTTTTGCAGGAAATCCACCACCAGCTCTGCATTGTGTTGATGTTGTTTAATACGGGGTAATAAAGTGCGCAGGCCACGCAAGGTTTGGTACGCATCAAAAGCGCCACCTGTGACACCTAAACAGTTCGCCCACCATTTCAGCTCGTCACCCACCGCAGCATCTTTAGCAATTAAAGCACCACCTATGATATCGCTGTGGCCATTAATAAATTTGGTCGTGGAATGCACCACTATGTCAGCGCCCAGAGCTATAGGGTTTTGCAAAGCTGGTGATAAGAAGGTGTTATCCACCACCAAAATCGCATTCAGTGTTTTAGCCAGCTCTGCTGTGGCTTTGACATCAGTAATTTGCAGCAATGGGTTACTTGGTGTTTCAACCCAAATCATTTTAGGCTGCGCTGCTTTGATTTGTTCAACCCAGTCGACTTGCTGGAAATTCACCACAACCAGCTTAAAAGCTTTTTTGCGAGTGGCTAAATTCAGGAATAAACGATAACTGCCACCGTAACAATCATGGGGGATCACTAAGGTATCTTCCGGGCCAATCAATTGCAGCGCTAAAAGACAAGCGGACATGCCAGTGCCGGTAATTAAACCTTTGGCACCACCTTCCAGCTCTGCTAATGCATCACCTAATAAATCCCGCGTTGGGTTATTCGAGCGTGAATAATCGTATTTGCCCGGTTGTTTAAAGGCTTTGAGTTCATAAGTTGAGGTTAAATATAAAGGTGGCGTAACAGCACCATATGCAGAGTCCTGCGCTATTCCGGCGCGGGCAGCTACTGTGGCTGAGTGTTGTTTGCTCATAAAAAACCTCAAATTTAGATGTTTAGACGTCTAAAAGTATACCCAGCAAAAATAAGAAGTCAAAACATTTAGACGTCTGTACTATTAAATCTTGCGCAGAGTTTGTACTCGGGAGTATAAAGAAGTAAAATTTCGTCCAATTACGTGCGCAACGTAGCAAAGGTCAGCAGACCATATAACTAAATTCAATCAAGGTATCCCTATGGCAAAGTGGAATGGTGAGTATGTTCACCCTTATGCGGAACACGGAAAGAAGTCCGAACAGGTGAAAAAGATTACAGTCTCTATCCCGTTGAACGTATTGAAAGTGTTAACAGATGAAAGAACCCGCCGCCAGGTAAACAACCTGCGTCATGCCACCAACAGCGAATTATTATGTGAAGCTTTTTTGCATGCGTTCACTGGCCAGCCTTTGCCGGCAGATGAAGATTTACGCAAAGACAATCCACATCAGATCCCAGTGGAAGTGCGTAACATTTTAACCAGTATGGGTAAACCAATTCCTGTGATCCAGGAAGCGGATTCAGACGAAGAGTGAGAATAATTGGGGTCAGAGTAAAATTAATTGCCAGGCAATTAATTTTACTCTGACCCCAATTAATTACTGCATATAATCTTCAGGCATTGGCAAACGCGCCACTCCTGATGCCACAGCAGCTTCTGCCACAGCACGGGCGACACGGGATAATAAACGTGGGTCCATTGGCTTTGGAATAATATAGTCCGCACCAAACTCCAGTTTATCCACTTGAGCAGCTGTTAATACAGCCTGCGATACAGGTTCTTTGGCAATAGCTCGAATCGCATGCACCGCTGCCAGTTTCATCTCATCGTTAATGACCTTGGCACGCACATCCAAAGCACCACGGAAAATAAAAGGGAAACACAAGACGTTGTTGACCTGATTTGGGTAGTCAGAACGGCCTGTCGCCATTATTAAATCACTACGCTGGGCATGCGCCAGTTCAGGTTTAATTTCCGGATCTGGGTTCGAGCAGGCAAAAATCACCGGCTTATCCGCCATCAGCTTTAAGGCTTCGGCTGGCAAGGCATCAGGTCCAGACACACCGACAAATACATCAGCACCGTCCATTGCTTCTTCCAAAGTGCGTTTGTCGGTGTTATTGGCAAACAACTCTTTGTATTTATTCAAATCGTTACGACGGGTGTGGATCACGCCTTTGGTGTCGAGCATATAAATATGTTCGCGTTTCGCACCACATTTGATCAGCAGCTCCATACAGGCAATAGCGGCAGCGCCAGCACCTAAACAAACAATCACCACTTTACTGATATCTTTGCCCTGAATTTCCAGCGCATTCAATAAACCTGCAGCTGTCACTATAGCTGTGCCGTGCTGATCGTCATGAAAAACCGGAATATTGCAGCGTCTGATCAGCTCCTTTTCAATTTCAAAACATTCAGGCGATTTAATATCTTCAAGATTAATACCACCAAAGGTATCGGCGATATTGGCCACTGTATCGATAAACTCTTCCGTAGTGCGGTGCGTCACTTCGATATCAATAGAATCCAGGCCAGCAAAACGTTTAAACAACAAAGCTTTGCCTTCCATCACAGGTTTGGACGCCATAGGGCCCAGGTTACCTAAACCTAAAATAGCTGTACCATTGCTGATCACGGCCACCAGATTGCCTTTGCCTGTGTACTTGTAAACATCGTCACTATTATTGGCAATTTCACGCACCGGCTCAGCCACACCAGGGCTATACGCCAACGCGAGATCTTTCACTGTTTCAGCAGGTTTACTGATTTCAATACTGATTTTGCCCGGTTTAGGCTCGGCGTGATACTTCAGCGCCTGTTCTCGAAAATCTGACATAGGTAAGAGGTTCCATGAGTAGGTAAGTATGCCCTGTGGGCTATTTTCTTTTATTTGTTGTGAGTTGTGGTGCAACCCAAAAGGTGGCTCATTCTAAAGAGCAAGCTTGCCCTTTAGAACCACTAATTTTCAGATCGTACCAGTGTAAAGCCACACTGTTTGGCAGAACTCATTCCGATGTTTTCTCTGCTCCGTCAGGTGTTTTTGTAGGATATACCTGTCTGGATCAGCTGCTGAAAACTCCACCAATAGAGCTCTGCACGTCTGTTATAACAAGTTTTATCCGGAGCGCCAAGGGCTAAGTTAAAACTCATCAGACCACTTAACCAATGAAATGACAAAGCATGCAGTATTACTTCATCTTTAACCGGATAGTTTTGATAAAGAACTGCTTATTCATGCTAAAAAATACTGAATGTAAATAAAAAGACTAATAAAATCAGATGCCTGAAAAAGTTTATCAGTAGATATAAAGCAGAAAGGCTATGCAAAATAAATAATTTTTGTTTGGAATTAAAAAAGGCCGAAAACCGGCCTTTTTGTTACAACGAGCATCAGCAGATTAAAGCGAAGGTGTATTCTCGCCTTCTTTTTCAATCACTTCAGGTAACAAATCTTCGCGACTGGCGCCTAACAACACAGCAATAGAACTTGCTACGTAAATTGAAGAATAAGTACCAATGGCAATACCAAACAATAAGGCAGCAGCAAAACCGTGTAGTAAAGGGCCGCCTAGATAAAACAGCGCTACTAATGACAAGGCGGTGGTGCCTGAGGTAATAGTAGTACGGCTCAGCGTGGAGGTAATAGCATCGTTCACCGTCTCTTCGACTGTGGCTTCACGCAGCTTACGGAACATTTCACGGATACGGTCAAATACAACTATGGTGTCGTTGATGGAATAACCAACCAGCGCTAACAAGGCTGCCAGTACAGTTAAATCAAACTCCATTCCCGTAATCGAAAACATACCCATAGTCACTATCACATCGTGAATTAACGCAACCACAGAACCGACTGAATAACGCCATTCAAAGCGGAAGGCTACATACATCATGATGCCGATAAAAGAGGCCAATAAAGCCAACATACCGTCATCTTTCAGTTCGTCACCTACTGAAGCACTAACCTGTTCAACGCGACGCTTAGTGACTTCGCCTTTTTCTACTTTTTGAATAGATTCAATAATCTGCTCACCCACCACAGCCTGTTCAACATCAGCGCGTGGCGCAATGCGGATCATAACTTCAGTAGAGGTGCCAAAATATTGCACTACTGCATCAGGAAAACCGTCGGCAGCTAAAGCCGTGCGTATTTTCGACAAGTCAGCCTGTTGTTCAAAACCAGCTTCAACCACTATACCGCCGGTAAAATCCAAACCAAAGTTAATGCCTTTGGTGAAGATGCTAAACAAAGAACCCAGCACCAGCAGCAAAGAAAATATGATGGCCGGCGATTTGAAACGCATAAAGTTGAGCGGTTCTTTAAAATCAAGAAACTTCATCATAATTCCTTATATAGGTAACTTTTCAACTTTACGGCCACCCCAGATCAGATTGACAAACAATCTTGATACGGTCACAGCGGTAAAGATAGAAGTGATAATACCTAAGGCTAAAGTCACGGCAAAACCTTTCACCGGGCCAGAACCCAAACCAAACAGGATGATCGCCACTAAGAAAGTCGTGATGTTGGAGTCGGTAATAGTGGCAAAAGCTCTGTTATAACCTTCATGGATAGCTTGCTGTACAGAACGCCCACTGGCCAGTTCTTCACGAATACGTTCGTTAATCAGCACGTTGGCGTCAATCGCCATACCTATGGTAAGCAATATACCTGCCATACCAGGTAAAGTCAGAGTAGCGCCAGGCACCATAGACAATACGCCGATTAGCAACACCACGTTGCTGGCCAAAGCCAGGTTGGCCACCAGACCTACACCTTTGTAGTAAATCGCCATAAAAATCACTGTCAGCAGCATACCCACCATAATAGCGTTGGTACCCAGCTCAATGTTTTCCTGACCCAGGCTTGGGCCTATGGTGCGCTCTTCCACAATCTGAATAGGCGCAATCAAAGCACCTGCACGTAATAACAACGCCAGGTTTTGTGCTTCAGCCGGACTGTCTACCCCAGTGATACGGAAGCTGCGACCTAAACGCGCTTGAATAGTGGCAACGTTAATCACTTCTTCTTTTTTCTCAAGAATAGTGCGGCCCTGAGCGTCTTTTTTGTCTGTTGGTTTGTATTCAATAAACACAGTCGCCATCGACTTACCAATAGCTTCTTTAGTGGCTTGCGAGAAGGTATTACCACCTTTGGCATCCAAATCAATATTCACCTGAGGACGGCTGTATTCGTCGAAGCTGCTGTTGGCACCAATAATATGATTACCTGTCAGCATCACACGTTTTTGCAGCAATACAGGACGACCCTGACGATCGTTATACAACTGAGCATTAGGCGGCACCCGGCCTTCTATCGCACTTTGTAAATCACCTGCTTCATCCACCATACGGAATTCAAGAGTAGCAGTCGCACCTAAAATCTCTTTAGCGCGGGCTGTGTCTTGTACACCTGGTAACTGAACCACAATACGCTCAGCCCCTTGACGCTGCACCAGAGGCTCGGCAACACCTATAGCGTTTACACGGTTTCTGATGATAGTGATGTTTTGTGCTACAGCATCTTCACGCAGAGCCTTAACTTTTACGTCGCTAAAAGCCGCTGTCAGCGTCAAATCGTCAGTTTCAGTAAAGGTCATATCGCGGTCTTTACCACTTAACAAAGTTTTAGCTGCAGCTAAATCTTCAGTGGTACGGAAACTCAGATTCACCTCTAAATTAGGTACATCAGCAGTTACAGCACGATAACGGACTTTGGCTTCACGTAAATCAGTGCGATACACCAGCACCAAATCGTTGACGTTTTTTTCCATCGCAGTTTTCATGTCCACTTCCATCAGGAAATGCACACCACCACGTAAATCCAGACCCAATTTCATTGGGGCTGCGCCTATAGCATCCAGCCAGGCTGGAGTTGCAGGAGCCAGATTTAACGCAGTGACGAAATTGTCGCCCAAAGTATCATTAGCCACTTCACGCGCTTTTAACTGGTCTTCTGTGTTTAAAAAGCGAACCAGCACCTGGCCTTTTTCCAATACAGCCGATTTAGGTGTTAAGCCTTGTTCAGTAAAAGCTTTTTGCAGTTGGTCCACAGTTTGCTGAGTAACATCAGCTCCCCGGGTTGCATTGATTTGTAAGGACGGATCATTGGGATATAAATTCGGCAGGGCGTACAGCATGCTGACGCCCATCACGATGATCACCAATAAATACCGCCAGATGGAGTTCTGGTTTAACACATTAAAATCCTTTTACAGTGATTTCATCGTGCCTTTCGGCAGCACGGCAGCAATAGCAGATTTCTGCACTGTCACTTCAGTGGTATCGTTTAATGCGATGGCAACAAAGTCTTTATCGTCAGCAATTTTGGCGATACGGCCTACTAAACCACCTTGTGTTAATACTTCATCGCCTTTGCCTAATGCCGACATCAGGTTTTTATGCTCTTTGACACGTTTAGCTTGTGGGCGGTAGATCAGGAAATAAAAGATCAAACCAAAAGCAAGCAACATAATCAGTAAATCCCAACCACCACCGGCTGGTGATGCAGGTGCTGCGTTAGCGTATGCATTAGAAATAAATAAACTCATTACATGTCCCCTAAAGTTTTAAATTAAAAGTTTTAAAATTAAAAAATGAAATCTTATTGTTCTGTAAGACTTGCTTCCAGTGGCGGTACTTCCATACCGCGTTTCTGGTAAAACTCAGCCACAAATTCTTCCAGCTTCTGTTCAGCTATAGCTGCACGTAAGCCCTGCATTAATTTCTGATAATGATGCAAGTTATGCATGGTATTCAAGCGAGCGCCCAAAATCTCATTGCATCTGTCCAGATGATGTAGATATGACCGAGAATAATTTTTACAAGTGTAGCAATCACATTCTGCGTCTAAAGTAGATGGATCGTCTTTATGTTTGGCGTTGCGGATCTTAATAACCCCAGTGCTGACAAACAAATGACCATTGCGGGCATTACGGGTTGGCATCACACAGTCAAACATATCAATACCACGGCGTACCGCTTCCACTATGTCTTCAGGTTTACCCACACCCATTAAATAACGTGGCTTGTGCTGCGGCATCTGGCCTGTGGTGTGATTAAGGATTTTAATCATATCCTCTTTCGGTTCACCAACAGATAAACCACCTATGGCATAACCATCAAAACCAATTTCTTCAAGGCCTTGCAAAGAGATATCACGCAGTTGTGGATACATACCGCCCTGAATAATACCAAAGAGTGCTGACGGGTTGTCACCATGTTCATCTTTACTGCGTTTGGCCCAGCGCAACGACATTTCCATCGACTTTTTCGCTTGCTGCTCTGTCGCAGGATACGGCGTACATTCGTCAAAAATCATCACTATGTCTGAGCCCAAATCACGTTGCACCTGCATAGAGCGCTCAGGAGTTAACATGATTTTTTCGCCATTCAGCGGCGAGCGGAAGGTTACCCCTTCTTCTTTAATTTTGCGCAGCTCACCCAAACTGAACACCTGAAAACCACCAGAGTCAGTCAAAATAGGTTTATGCCAGTTCATAAAGTCATGCAAATCGCCGTGCTTTTTGATGATTTCAGTACCAGGGCGCAGCATTAAATGGAAGGTATTGCCTAAGCAGATTTGTGCACCTGTAGCGTCCAGTTCTTCAGGCGTCATGCCTTTGACTGTGCCATAAGTGCCCACCGGCATAAATGCAGGAGTTTCAACAATGCCGCGCTCGAATACAAGACGGCCACGACGGGCTTTGCCATCGGTTTTTAATAATTCAAATTTCACGTTCTACCTCAGTCTTTGCCAGAAAAACAGTCCGGCTTTTTTCGCGCCCGATTGTAGCAGAAGATCCTTGCGAACCCCACCAATAAAGCGGGATCCGGCTTGTAGCGAATTTACAGGATCAGCATCGCATCGCCGTAGGAATAAAAGCGATACTGTTGTTCTATGGCGGTGTGATAGGCCTGCATTACATAGTCTTTTTTACTAAAGGCGCTAACCAGCATAATCAATGTTGATTCAGGTAAATGGAAGTTGGTCACTAAACCATCAATCACCTGGAACTGGTAACCTGGGTAGATAAAAATTTTGGTATCGCCGCTGTATGGCTGTAATTTTTTACCTTGCTGTAATGCGATTTGCGCAGCAGACTCCAGTGAACGCACCGAGGTCGTGCCCACAGCAACAACTCTGTTACCACGGGCTTTACAGGCATGAATAGCATCCACCACAACCTGATCTACTTCGATGTATTCAGCATGCATCTGGTGGTCCAGCACATTGTCCACCCGCACCGGCTGAAAAGTACCAGCCCCAACATGCAAAGTGACATAAGCAAACTCGATTCCTTTGTCTTTTAACGCCGCCAATAAGGGTTCGTCAAAATGCAAACCTGCTGTTGGCGCTGCTACAGCTCCGGGTTTCTGGTTATAGACGGTCTGATAACGTTGTTTATCTTCGTCACTGTCTGGCCGGTCTATGTAAGGAGGCAGCGGCATATGCCCCAACCTGTCCAGCATCCCAAGCAAAGGTTCTTCGCCTAACAGCTCCAGCTCAAACAAAGTATCGTGACGCTGCAGCATTTTGAGCTTTGTATTGTCATCGACCAGAATAATAGTATCTGGTTTAGGCGCTTTACTGGCGCGCACATGAGCTAAAAAGCGCTGGCTATCCAGTACCCGCTCAACCAGAATTTCGACTTTACCACCTGACTCTTTTTGACCAAATAACCGGGCTGGTATCACACGGGTATTGTTAAATACCAATAGATCGCCGCTATTGAGTTCAGCCAATAAATCAGTGAACACCAGATGAGATAACTCACCAGTCTGGCGCTGCATTTTTAACAAACGACTGCTGGAACGTTCAGCCTTAGGGAAACGTGCGATCAGCTGCTCTGGCAGCTCGAAGGAGAAATCTTTTACTTGCATATATGTAGTCCACTAGTCCGCTTTACCGACAAACCATTAAAACCGGCATTGAAGCCGACACGAAGCACGCTTTTACAGCGCGGCGGCAGTCTACAAAGATGTTTTTTTCAACACAAGCTATTTTTCCTTTGACAAGCAATGAGCAGAATTTCAGCTAAGCTTTGGAAAAGTCCAGAGGTTGCAACGGATGACCTACCGCCTGAGTTTGCTGTTGTTTTGTTTTTTTGTGTTGCAACCCATCATGGCAGAGCAAAAAGCCCCCGCAGAGCTTCACATCAGTACACCTGTCTGGCCCGGTTTTACCAATGCAGATGGCTCTGGTGCTTACGCCAGTTTGTTTCAGCTGATTTATCGAAAAGAACAGGTACAACTGGTATGGCATTTTAGTAATTACGGCCGAGCCATAGCTCTGGTGCAACAAGGTAAATACCATATGGTGCCGGGTCTGTCAGCGCATGAATCGATAAAACAACACAACTCAGTGCTGCTCTCTGCTTACCCTTTTGATTTTGATTTAATTGTGGCTATTTACGATCCGGCCCATACGGCTACGCCACAACTGCAGCAACTGACGCAGTATAAACTGGCATGGGATTTAGCGTACGACTTACATTTGGTTTTGGGGTTTAAGGAAAAAGGTTATGAAGTACTTGATATCAAACAAGGGCTTGAGCTGGTGAAAAATCGGCGGGTTGATATTTATCTGGCGGAAAAAAGTGAATTGCAACAATACTTGCAAGGCGAAACGCCAATGAAGCTGCAACCTCTGGAATACAAAGAGCTGTTAAAAGATCCTATTTATCTGGCTTTTGCTGACAATGACGCTGGACGTTCCTTTAAAGAAATCTGGGATCGACGTTTTATCGATTTATATACAACAGGTCAGTTGAAAGCTTTTTATCGTGACTATCCACAACTGACCTTACCCATAGTGCATTAGGCTTTAGCCACTGCATTTTTGCTGCAAAACTTCTGTAATTAACTGCGCCATCTGACGGTAACTGCGTAATTTACTTGAGGTTGGACGCCAAGCCACGCCAATGTCACGGTAGGCCTGACCTGAACTTGGTTTTTGCGCTACTAATTCAGTGCCCCGCAATAAGCCACTGTTGATTGCCATCTGAGGCATAAAAGTGACGCCCAGCTTGTTGTTTACCATCTGACTTAAGGTATGCAAACTGGTGGCAAAAAACGGATTTACTTTACGATTGTCATCCAGCTCACAGGCTTTTACCGCATGACCTGTCATGCAGTGCTCCCGCTCTAACAGGAAGATACTTTCATCTGGCCACTGACTGATATCCTGCTGAAAACCACGGTCCAGCCAGTCTTTATGTAGTACCAGTTTAAAGGCATCCTGCGCCAGCACTTCGGTATGCAAAGTGCCGGTGTCATAAGGCAGAGCTAACAGCACTAAATCCAGACGGCCTTCAATCAATGACTGTAAGGAGTTTTCCGTGGTGTCTTCCCGCAGCAACAATTGCAATTCAGGAAAACGCTCACGGGCCAGAGCCATTACTTCACTCAGCACAAAAGGTGCAATAGTAGGAATACAGCCTAAACGCAAAGGCCCAGCCATCGGCTTGCCCTGACATTTAGCAAATTCGGTCAGCTCTTCACATTGCTCCACTATATAACGGGCCTGGCGCACCACGTCTTCACCCAATGGAGTAAAAATAAACGTCTTATGATCGCGCTCCAATAGCTGCGCATTCATGGTTTCTTCTAAGTTGGCAATAGCAGCGCTTAAGGTCGACTGGCCTATATAACAGGCCTCGGCAGCGCGGCCAAAATGCTGGTGTTCATGCAACGCCAGCAAGTACTGCAGCTGTTTGATACTGGGTACACGTTTCATCTTTTATTCCGATGACTAAACTCAATTAAAACCAATTTAAGCGAATAACATCAAAAAGCAAAGTGACATTTATAATAATAAAAAATCCCGGTACTAGACCGGGATTTTTTTATCAAACTACAAATACCATCAGGCGCTAAAAATAGCTTTGATAATATAGAAAAATACGATAGCTAAGCCAGCACCCACAGGTAAAGTCACCACCCATGAAATAAAGATGTTGCGCACCACACCTAAATTCAGTGCGGCAATACCCCGTGCTAAACCCACACCTAATACAGCACCCACCAGCGTTTGAGTGGTAGATATAGGCAAACCAGTGCCTGAGGCGATCACTACTGTAGTAGCTGCTGATAACTCAGCAGCAAAACCGCGACTTGGCGTTAAATGAGTAATAGCAGTGCCTATGGTTTTAATCACTTTAGCGCCTAAAGTCGCTAAACCTATCACTATACCTACAGCACCTAAAGGTAAAATCCACCATTCAAGCTTGGCCTTACCTGCGACTTCACCACCAGATTGAATCACGCTGACCACTGCAGCCAAAGGACCAATAGCGTTCGCCACATCGTTAGAACCATGCGCAAAAGCCATACAACAAGCCGTGGTGATCATCAGAATACCGAAGATTTTCTCTACGTTGTTAAAGTGCATTTCTTTATCAGCTTGTGGGTCTATATGCACACGGCTAATAGCAATTTTACCAACAACACCAACCACCAGAGCAATACCACCACAAATCCAGATATTTTGCTCAGTGGTTAAGTTTAATCCGACATGAGTTAAGCCTTTAGTCACAGTCACCAATGCCATCATCAGTGCAGCCAGAGCCATATAAAATGGTACATATCTTTTTGCATTGGCCAGCGGATTGTCAGTATCAAAAATTAAACGTTGCGCACTCATAAAGATTAAGTAGGCAAGAATACCGGCTAACACAGGAGTTACGATCCAACTGCCGACTATACCGCCCACTTTGCCCCACTCCACTGCATCTACACCCACACCTACAGCAGCAAAACCAATAATGGCGCCAACAATAGAGTGAGTAGTAGACACAGGCCAACCATAATAAGAGGCTACCAATAACCAGGTACCAGCAGCTAATAAAGCTGCGATC
>JAHIWM010000098.1 GCA_018815765.1 Gammaproteobacteria bacterium
AATGCGGTAGCTGTCGCCTTGCTGATAATCTGAAGGGCTAAAAGCCAGACCCCAGATATTGCCCAGCAACAATGTAAATACGGCCAGCCCCATCAAATAAGGCAATAAGCGGCCACACAGGTGGTACAAAGTTTCAGGTTTAGCGTACGGATCTAACCAACGGAACATACTACCCCACATTCATTCGAAGTGCCTGACGCACGGCCAGAGGCACCAGCGCTAAAGCAAATAATAAAAAGGCTAATAATACAGCCAGTTGCCCTGCATAAGGCAAAGCTGTGGCTGCGGCTTCCATAGCACCACTGGCAAAAATCAGCAGTGGAATATACAAAGGTAAAATAATCAGCGCCTGCAATATACCGCCTTTATCAGCGGCCATAGTCAATGCTGCGCCGAGTACACTTAACAAACTTAATACGGGCGTACCGAGCAATAAGGTCACCACTAAAACCTGCCAGCTTTGCCAGTCCAACCCCAATAACACCGCAATTAACGGCGATACCAGTACTAAAGGCACACCAGTCGATAACCAGTGACAGCAAATTTTCGCTGTCACATAACTAAATAAACCCTGCCGTCCAGCCACTAACTGCTCGATCACACCATAACGGTAATCATCTTTAAACAAACGTTCAGCGGACAACAACACGCTTAAGAGTGCTGCTATCCAAACCAGACCTGGCGCTATTTGTTTCAGCATACCGGGTTCAGGACCAATACCAAGTGGAAACAAGCTCAGTACCAATAAAAAGAACACTAGCGGATTCAGCCAATCGGCTTTTTGCCGGCCCAGTAACTGTAATTCACGTTTGACCAAAGTTCGCCACATCACCATCTGTACTCCAGTTCAAGAGCCTGAAGCGCCGGATAAGAGGCAGACAAGCTTTGATGGCTGGTCAGTACAATAACGCCACCCTTTGAGAGATGTTGTAAAAAATGGTACTCAAGCTTAGCAATAAGCTGCTGATCCAACGAGGTAAAAGGTTCGTCCAATATCCACAGCGGCTTGTTGGTAAACCATAAACGGGCTAAAGATACGCGGCGCTGCTGGCCTGCAGAGAGCATAAAACAGGGAATATCTTCCAGACCAGCCAAACCTAAAGAGCCCAGTAACTGGTAAGGTTCTGCTATAGCTTGCTCAGATAAAGCCGACCAGAAGGCTAAGTTTTGTATTGCTGTCAGTTGGGGATGGATGCCACTTTGATGGCCGATAAACAGCAGTTGTTCTGCAAAAAGCTCAGACTGAGTAGATAAAGGTTTACCATGGAATAAAATCTGACCGTCTTCAGGCAAAGTTAAACCCGCCAGCAGTCGCAAAAGCGAACTTTTACCGGCACCGTTTTTTCCTTGAATATAAAGCACTTGCCCTGCACTTAACTGAAAATTTAAGTTTTCAAATAACACTCTGTCCTGGCGGACACAGCTTAATGCTTCGGCGGCCAAAATTATCGACAAAGGGCAAACTCCCAAAAAAAGTCGCGGCATCTTAGCATATTGGCAATAGAATACGAATGCGCTATAACCTTGAAACAGCGGGCTTTGTAGAAATTAATGTTTCAGATCAAAGCCACCACTGCCGATACAGCGATGCAACTCTAGCCGTATGCTAACCATGGACCTGACTATAAGTGAACCAGATTACTGTTGATAGCGCGTTAAGTGCCCAAACCAAAGGGTCTGTGCCCGCTGCTGTGCTGGTGGAAGAACACAACTATCAGGCGCTGTTAAATATTGGTAAAGATGGTTTGGGCCAATTAAAGCTGCAGACTGCTGCTGGTATGGTACTTATTCAGGACGCCAAACTGAATTTACCGGCCTTGCAGGGCCAGTTAATGGTGCAATTAACTCAGGCCTTATCAGGGCAATTGCAGCTAAAACTCAGTCAAAACGGCCCTCAGCCTATGCCAGTGCAGCTGACTCAACCGCAGTTACAACAATTAGTGACACAACTTAGCGCGCAAATTTCAACTCAGCCCAGCTCCCAACCCAGCACTCAACTTTCCGCTCAATTAGGTACTCAATTAACGGCCCAGCTGCAAACACAGGCAAGCTCGAATCTGGCGAAAGTCGTGCAGGTGCAGGTACAAATTCAGCGCCAGGATCAACAACTGATTTTGCAATTAGGACAAAACAAAGTGCAGTTGCCCTTACCAGCAGCGTTGCAGAGCCTGCCGGCAAGCCAATGGCTGGACGCAAAGCTGCAATTAAAAGCCGGACAGCTTAGTCTGGTTTTACCAAAAGCGGCCTTGCTGCCTAATACTGTGGATACAAAAGCTGCGTCAGAGTTGCTGACAGTGCCGCTAAAAAGTGGTTCAACACCAAACAACGTAAAAAATCAGCCGCAACCTACGATGCGGGGACAGGCGCCAACTCAGATAAAAACACCAGCTGCGGCTTCTGCGCAGCCTCAAACTATCATTCCATTATCTGCGCCAGTGCAGCAACGCATTTTGCCTTTGATATTACCTCAACTGACCAATGCAGTATCAGGCACAGTACTGAGTTTAAATGATTTAAAACAACTGCCTTTGCCGGCCGCCACCAAACAGCAACTGGCAGACCCACAATATCAGCTGCAACTCAGCCCACAAGGCCAGTTACAGCTCAAAGCTATACCAGAACAAAAAACCATAGTGATTGAAGCGCAACCTAAAGTGGTGCAGCTGCAAAGCTCTAAAACAGAACCAAGCCAGGCTGTGTCAGGCGCAGTCGAAGCGACAAAATTTGTAAAACCGCACATAGAGCCCGCTGTGCTCAATCAGGCCTGGCGGCAATTACTGCCGATGCTTAATCCGGAGTGGGAAAGTCTGGCCGAAATGCCCGAATTACCAGAAGCGGTCAAAGCTATTTTGCAATTAGTACGTCAGAGCCAACCGGATGCCAGCAAGCTGACTAATCTGGCACAACTGCCCGCTCAGTTGCAGGCCTTATTGCAGTTTAATCCGCTGCAAAACGTCACTATGCCGCAAACCGCAGCCGGTACTTTGGCGGTCGCTATTCAGTTATTGTTAGGACGTTTAGGCCAGACCCTGCCGCAAAATGACAAGGGGCCAAATAAAGATCACAAGCTGAAAGAATTTGTTGCACAGCTTGATCAAACTCAAAGCAGCCAGTTACTGAAACAGCTATCTAGCCAAAGCTCGTCGATGCAACATGCGCAGTTATCTACGCTGGAGCAGCAAAGCAAAGACCCGTTGCAGCAGATCTTCTTAACCTTGCCCATTCAAAACCAGCAGGTTTCGGATTTTTGCCAGATCGCCATTACCCAACAGGAAGAAGAGCAGGAAAAAGGCAAAGGCAAATCTGTGGCCTGGCAGTTGTCGATGAAGTTTGATTTAAAACAGCTGGGACAATTATTGGCCATCAGCAAGTTATCCGGCACGTCCTTGTCGTTGCAGTTATATACGGACACAAGCATGCTAAAACTGCTGGCAGAAAAATACCTGCCGCTATTAAAAGACAGATGCAAAGCTCAAGGCATTGATGTCAAAGAGGCCCATTGCCAGTTGGGCAAAATTCCGGACAGTTTAATGCCTAAAACCACCAGCTTGCTGGCCATTCGGGTCTAAAGGATACCAATGAAAGACGTGACTAAAAACCCTGATGCTATAGACATAGACGCCAGTGCCGTTGCTCTGGCCTACGATGGCAAAAATGCACCACAAATAGTCGCTAAAGGTCATGGTGAACTGGCGCAGGATATTATTGCCACAGCCAAAGAACATGGGGTCTTGGTGCATGAGGATCAGGAGCTGGTGAAAGTGCTGCAACGTATTGAACTGGGTAGTGATATCCCAAAAGAGCTCTATATCATTATCGCCGAGCTTATCGCATTTTCTTATGTGCTACAGGGCAAATTCCCGGACGAGTGGCACAATATTCACCAGCGTATCGATTTAAAAAGCTAACAAATAATTCGGGTCAGAGTAAAATTAAGTCTACGGTTTAATTTTACTCTGACCCGAATTATTTTCTCACCAGCATAGTGCGGCTGGATGATACGGCCGGATGCGAAATCTGCACCTGGATTTCGCTGATCAACTGATGTAACTCAGCATCTTCAATGGCTACTTTCATCTGCAGCTGAAACTCCAGACAAGCATGACCATGCCAGTTGGTTACACCTAATAAATCCCAGTCTGAAAGTTGCGGGTGACTCAGCGTATGACCACAGTCCCGCGCGACTTCATCTAAATCGGCATCGTCATCCGATAAATCCACTTCGAGGTATAAATACAACATAATCAATCCTTATTCCAAGGCAAAGTCCGCCGCCTTTTGCGCATGCAAGGCCGTAGTATCAAATAACGGCACTGTGCAGTCCTCAGCGCTTACCAATAAACCTATTTCAGTGCAGCCTAAAATAATAGCTTCTGCGCCTTGTGTCACCAAGTCAGCCATGATTTGTTGATACTGCAGCCGTGAATCTGGATTCACCACACCCAAACACAACTCCTGATAAATCACCTGATGCACCAAAGTCCTGCCCTCTTCGTCCGGCACCAGCACTTCTAAACCATAACCATCAGTCAGGCGCTTTTTATAAAAATCCTGCTCCATGGTAAAACGGGTGCCTAATAAGGCAACCTTGTGAAGACAAGTAGCTTGTATAGCTTCGGCCGTTGCATCCGCAATATGTAGCAGTGGAATAGCCACTGCAGTTTCAATGGCAGCTGCTACTTTATGCATGGTATTGGTACAAAGCACGATGCAATCAGCACCAGCAGCCTGTAGCTTGAGCGCGGCATCAGCTAGCAGCTCACCGGCTTTATCCCAGTCGCCACTGCGCTGTAACGCTTCAATGTCGGCAAAATCCACACTGTACAAAATGATTTTGCCGCTGTGCAGGCCACCCAATTGTTGTTTAATGCGCTGGTTGATCTGGCGGTAATAAGGAATAGTCGACTCCCAGCTCATTCCGCCTATTAACCCTATGGTTTTCATTGATATTTCTCTAAAGGGATGATGGGATTACAGTAACAAGCTATGCAGATATAAACAATAAAACCCGTTGATGGGGTCAACGGGTTTTTATCTAAAACAGACAGCGATCACAGCTTAGTAATAAATATCCGCTTTTTGATGCAACTGAGGTTCGTCCTGCAGATCATCAAAAGATACGGCTATATGCTGATCTTTATTATCCAGATCAGACAAATACACAGCTCTGTCCTGTGCATCAATCCAACTGACTACACCTATGCCTTTTTTGGTTTGGCAAACCATGCCTAATTTCAGCTCTAATACATTCATTGCACTTCTCCTCAGGCTTCAAATTTAACGCAGGTATTTAGTTAGACGCCCAAAGATGACATTTTGATGTCCGACCAGATAAATTAATGCTAACTGAATGAAATAAGGTGAAATTTAGTTTGAGTTAATTCGGGTCAGAGTAAAATTAAATTTAATTTTACTCTGACCCGAATTAATCGAAGTTAGATGCGGGTACGTTTTTTCTGAGTTTGTTTTGGCTTTTTCGCTTTGGCCTTTTCAGCTGCCGCTGCTTTTTCTGCTCTCACTACTTCAGGTTTGACACCTGACTGCACCATGATTTGATGCTTACGCACCGCACGCTTAATGCCTGCCATACGACGACGACGTTCATCACGGTCTTCCGGTTTCATTAAGCTTTCAGTTTCAGCCGACAAATGCACCAGCTTACGTAAGTAGTTCACATCTTCCAGCGGATATTCGGCATAACCACCTGCGGGTAAATGTTTAGGCAATAACAAATCGCCGTAACGAATACGAATTAAGCGGCTCACCACAGCCCCCTGCGATTCCCACATACGGCGAACTTCACGGTTACGGCCTTCTGTCAGTACCACATGGAACCAGCGGTTAATGCCTTCGCCGCCCATGGCTTTAATTTTTTTGAAGTTGGCTTTACCATCTTCCAGCTCCACGCCTAAACGTAGTTTCTGGATCATCGCATCGTTTACATCACCAAATACACGCACTGCATATTCACGTTCTACTTCAAACTTGGGATGCATTAAACGGTTGGCCATTTCACCATCTGTGGTGAACAGCAATAAACCGCTGGTATTGATATCTAAACGGCCAATGGCAATCCAGCGCGAGTCTTTAATTTTTGGCAGGCGGTCAAATACAGTAGGACGACCTTCAGGATCGATACGCGAACAAATTTCGCCCTCAGGTTTGTGATAAGCAATAACGCGGCATACCTGTTCAGCTTCAGCTGCAATTTTCACCGGATGGCCGTCGACCCGCACTTGTTGATTTGCATTGATGCGGTCGCCTAATGTCGCCACTTTGCCATCCACAGTCACACGTCCAGCACTGATGTATTCTTCCATCTCGCGGCGGGATCCAACACCGGATCGCGCCAGCACTTTCTGTAGTTTTTCACTCATGATTTAATGTATCTCTTCAGTCAT
>JAHIWM010000009.1 GCA_018815765.1 Gammaproteobacteria bacterium
AAACCACGTCATGTTGAAATTCAGGTCTTTGCTGATAGTTTTGGTAATGCGGTGTATTTAGCTGAACGTGACTGCTCTATTCAGCGCCGTCATCAAAAAGTAATTGAAGAAGCCCCAGCACCAAATTTCAGTGCAGAGCAGCGTAAAGCCATGGGCGAAGCTGCGGTGAAGGCAGCTCAGGCTATCGCTTATCAGGGCGCTGGTACCGTTGAATTCTTATTTGATGAAGACGGCTCGTTTTATTTTATGGAAATGAATACCCGTCTGCAGGTCGAACACCCGGTGACAGAAATGATCACAGGTCAGGATCTGGTGAAATGGCAGCTGTTGGTCGCAAGTGGTCAGCCTCTGCCTTTAACTCAGGACCAAATTACTATTGATGGCCATGCCATTGAAGTACGGGTCTACGCTGAAGATCCGGATCATGATTTCCTGCCAGCCACAGGTAAACTGACTTATTTACGCCAGCCTGAAGCCAGCCGTTATGTGCGGGTGGACACAGGCGTGGTCGAAAATGACGAAGTCTCGCCTTTTTACGACCCTATGATTGCTAAGCTGATTGTCTGGGACGAAAACCGTGATCGCGCCATAGCCCGTATGTTGCGTGCTTTAGATGATTACCGTATTGCTGGTGTGAAAAATAACCTGAATTTCTTAACACGTTTAGTAGAGCAGCCTGCTTTTGCCAAAGCGGAGCTGGATACGCATTTTATTGAACGGCATAAAGAATCCTTGTTTGCGCCAGGTCAGTCTGAAACCGAACAAGCCAGCTTATTGGCAGCCTTGTATCTGTTATTGAAAGAGCGTTCAGACAATGTGGACGATCAAAGCCCATGGGCTTTGTGTTCGGGCTGGCGTTTGAATGAAGTTCCAACTGTGTCTTTCCCGCTGATTTATCAGGATGAAACCCGCCTGGTTAGCATCAGCTCTGAAGGCAAATCACTGAGCTTAACCCAACAAGGCGTGATCACTCCAGCTACCGCCAGCTTACAAGGCGATGAACTGCAGGCCAATTTAAATGGCCATCAGGTCAAAGTACGGGTCAGTCAGTATCAGGACATAGTGTCGGTGTTTATTAAACATCAACGTTATGACTTTATTTACCAGACGCAAGTGCAAACTGTGGTTGATGATAGCGCAGCAGCAGGTAGCCTGACGGCCCCGATGAACGGCACTATTGTCGCTGTGATGGTAGAAAAAGGTGCGCTTGTCAATGCAGGTCAGACGCTTTTAGTAATGGAAGCGATGAAAATGGAATACAGCATCAAAGCGCCGAAAGACGGAGTGGTCAATCAGCTGTTTTATGCCGCTGGTGATTTGGTGAAAGACGGAGCTCAACTGCTGGATTTTACAGCCGCTGACTAACAGGCCTATTTGGAGAGAAAAATGTCACTGACATTAAACCCACAACACACAACTGGCTTGCCCAAAGCTGTGCGACTTGTTGAAGTAGGCCCACGCGATGGTCTGCAAAATGAAAAAGCAGTGTCGCTTGAGGCCAAAGTCGAACTGGTAAATCGCTTAGCTGAAACTGGTCTTGTCACCATTGAAACCGGTGCTTTTGTCTCGCCAAAGTGGGTGCCGCAAATGGCCGACTCCGCTGCTGTATTTGCACAAATCAGCCGTAAAGCAGGTATTCAGTACACGGCGTTGACCCCCAATCTGCAAGGCTATGAAGCAGCCAAAGCAGCAGGAGCTACTGAAGTTGCGGTTTTTGGTGCAGCATCAGAGGCTTTTACCCAGAAAAATATCAACTGCAGCATAGCGGAAAGTCTTGAGCGTTTTGCCCCAGTGATGGCGCAAGCCAGGCTGGATGGTATTAAAGTGCGGGGTTATGTTTCTTGTGTAGTCGGCTGCCCTTATCAGGGTGAGGTTGCGCCAGCAGAAGTAGCACGGGTTGCTAAAGCTCTGCTCGATATGGGCTGCTACGAAATTTCGTTAGGTGACACCATAGGGGTTGGCACTCCGGCAAAAGTCAATGCAATGCTCGATGCAGTGCTGGCTGTAGTGCCTGTAGAGCAGTTAGCTGTGCATTTTCACGACACTTATGGCCAGGCGTTAAGTAATATTTACGCAGCGCTACAACGTGGTATTGCTGTAGTGGACAGTTCAGTATCTGGTTTAGGCGGCTGTCCATATGCTGCCGGTGCGTCAGGCAATGTTGCCACTGAAGAAGTGGTGTATTTACTAAACGGCCTTGGCATACAGAGCGGTGTTGATTTACAACGGCTGGCGCCTATTGGCTGGTTTATTAGCGAACAGCTGGGGAAAGCACCTAGTTCTAAAGTAGGATTGGCGCTAAAGGCCAAATGCCAGCAGAATTAATGATTGATAGCATCTTTTAAGGATACAAAATGGCAGGGTTTAATAAAGTTGTGACCAGCTACGAAGAAGCGCTGGCAGGCCTGACCAACGGTATGACAGTGATAGCCGGTGGTTTTGGTTTATGTGGTATTCCGGAAGGCCTGATTGCTCAGATCAAAAAAATGGGCACCCGTGATTTAACTGTGGTTTCTAACAACTGTGGTGTCGATGGTTTTGGTTTAGGTGTGTTGTTAGAAGACCGTCAAATCAAAAAAATGATCGCCTCTTATGTCGGCGAAAACGCCTTGTTTGAAAAGCAGCTGTTATCAGGTGAACTTGAAGTGGTGTTAACACCTCAAGGTACCCTGGCTGAAAAAATCCGCGCTGGTGGCGCTGGTATTCCGGCTTTTTTCACCGCTACGGGTTACGGTACTCCTGTGGCTGACGGTAAAGAAACCCGTGAAATTAATGGCCGCAATTATGTGCTGGAAGAAGCCATTACCGGTGATTTCGCTATAGTGCGGGCCTGGAAAGCGGACCGTTACGGCAATCTGGTGTTCCGCCATACCTCAATGAACTTCAACCCTATGGCAGCAACTGCAGGCAAAATCACTGTGGCTGAAGTGGAAGAAATTGTTGAGCCGGGTGAACTGGAGCCAAGCCAAATTCACACACCAGGTATTTATGTGCAACGTGTGATCAAAGCCAGCTTTGAGAAACGCATTGAACGTCGTATGGTCCGTCAGGCTTAAGGAGCACAGCAAATGGCATTATCACGTGAACAGGTCGCTATGCGGGTGGCTCAGGAATTACAGGACGGCTATTACGTCAATTTAGGCATAGGTATCCCCACCTTAGTGGCCAACTATGTGCCAGCAGGTATTGAAGTGATGCTGCAATCGGAAAACGGTTTATTAGGTATGGGCCCCTACCCAACCGAAGCTGAACTGGATGCCGATATGATCAACGCAGGTAAAGAAACAGTCACCGCCATTAAAGGCGCGGCCATTTTCAGCTCAGCTGAAAGTTTTGCCATGATCCGTGGCGGCCATGTGGATTTAACCGTGCTGGGCGCTTTTGAAGTGGATCAAAACGGCAATATCGCCAGTTGGATGATCCCGGGTAAACTGGTCAAAGGCATGGGCGGCGCTATGGATTTAGTAGCCGGTGCACAAAACATCATTGTCACTATGACCCACGCCGACAAATACGGTAGTTCCAAGTTACTGGATAGCTGTACTTTGCCTTTGACTGGTGTGAACTGTGTGAAAAAGATTGTGACTGATTTAGCTGTACTGGAAGTTCGGAACGGCGCTTTCCATTTACTGGAGCGCGCGCCTGGCATCAGCGTGGAAGAAATTCAACAAAAAACTGCGGGCAAGTTAGTTGTCTCTGGTGATATTCCGGAAATGCAGTTCTGATTTGTAAATTGGGGTCAGAGTAAAATTAATTGCGAGGCAATTAATTTTACTCTGACCCCAATTTCATCAGCGAAACGCTTTAGCCTGCAAACCAGCTCCAGCATTGTCTCTGTTAATATCACCGCTAATTAAGGCTATCGCACTTTTAGTGCTGACCACTGTTACTTTTTCAATATCGCCAATGAGCATCACAAAAGCAGTCTGATGATTGGCCAGCTTGTACCAGCCTACTTTGTAGTTAGGCAGATTAATCGCGTTTACCGCAACTACAGGTTTGAACTCACCCAGTTCGTCACAAAATACCACTGACACTTTACTTTGCGCTGAGTGAATATCATCAATCTTCGTCTGATATAAACCCGCTTTTAGCTCCAGCGAGTTTTCAGTCATTAACAAAGTGTTATCACTAAACTTCAGACTCAGCATTAAGAAGCACAAACTGCTAAAGCTGAATACCCATAAAGATTGTCTTAACCAAAGAGGTTTAAAATACACCAGAGCCCATAAAATAAGCGCTGGGAGCAGAATGCAGACAATAAAAAGCAGCGCATAAAGATGCCAGCCGATCTCAGATAAATACATTTAATTTACTTTCATCAATGAATTGGCCACATGATAATAGCACAAAACAAACTTTTCCTGATTCATTTGTTAAATTTTGTTAACTAAGAACGCAGCCATTGATTATGCTGCGGACTCCCGCTCACGGCCACTGACCGGACCGCAGTCAATTTGTGGTTCAAACATAAACTTTTGCCGATACGCTTTGGGCGTCAGACTGGTGTAATGCACAAATAGCTTACGGAAAGAAGAAATATCCTCATAACCCACTTGCTGCATAATGTCTTCGGCTGTCCATAAGGTATTTTCCAATAAAGATTTCGCCCTCTCGATACGTAAACGCTGCAGATAGGCCATAGGAGTTTCGTCTAAATGTTGCTTAAAACGCCGGATTAAAGTGCGGGGTGTCATCGCAAAGGTTTCTGCCAATTGCTCCAGATTAACAGGCTCCGCCAGATGAGCCTGTAAGTACTGCTGAATTTCAGCGAGCTTTGCATCTTTGTGTTGCGGCGCCAACTGCAAAGACAGATAAGGCAGCTGTGAGGTTCTGTTGGGATCAGTCAGCATAATTTTTGCCATTTGCTGAGCAAAAGCCGTATCCATACAAAGTTCAACAAAACGCAGGCACAAATTGAGGTAAGAGGTTGTAGCCCCGCCCGTTAGAATGGTCTGCTGCTGCACCACCAACTGCTGCAAATCAAGTTTAACCTGCGGAAACATCTGGCGGAAATAGTCTTTAAAAAACCACACCGAAGTCGCCTGCAAGCCATTTAACAAACCCGTTCCGGCCAGAGCAAAAGTGCCATTACAAAAAGCGCCCAGCCACTTGCCCTGTTGCAGCATCTGCTGTAACTCGGCCTTGTAAGGCAGCAATTCCTGACTGACTCGCTGCAAGTCTTTTGAGTTATAGGCGTAAAAACCAGGGATCAACAGAATATCAATCTGATTAAAATCAACAGCTTCAACCTGCAACGTAAAAGATCCCTGTTGTAGGCGAGGATTAGGCCCCATCAATACAGTTTCAAATAACAGCTGATCACTTTGCTGTATCAGTTGCCAGTATTTATTGCAGTAGGTAAAAAAATCAGCCACCCCTGTCACACTGCTCATCACTACGTCTTGATCTACCCAAATACCAATGCGTTTCATATTGTCACTTTTAGCCACAATTGCGTCATTAGTGACACTTTAGACCGCTTTAGTTGCAGAGTAAAGTAGCAGCATCAACAACAGGAGGTGGTTATGTTTCAACTGTCAAAACGCACTACAGTATGGACTTTATTGGCTCTGGTCTGGGCAATGGTGGTAGGACTGGCGTTGCAAATAAACCCGGACCCTATGCTGCATCTGGTGCAAATTCCACTCTTGCTGGTACTGACTTTAGGTTTGGCCAGCACCAGTTTAGATGATTAGTTTTAAACTCAGCCTTTGCGCTGTAATACAGTCAGCAAACTGGACGTATCCCAACGCCCACCGCCCATGGCCTGTACCTGGGCATAAAACTGGTCGACTAAAGCAGTCAGTGGCAAAGTGGCACCGTTGTGGCGGGCTTCGTTTAAGGTGATGGCTAAATCTTTACGCATCCAATCTACTGCAAAGCCAAAGTCGTATTTGCCCTGCAACATAGTGGAACCGCGGTTTTCCATTTGCCAGGATTGCGCTGCACCTTTACTGATGGTATCCAACACGGCCTGACCGTCCAGTCCTGCCTGCTGAGCAAAATGCATAGCCTCTGCAAGCCCTTGTACTACACCTGCAATACAAATCTGATTGACCATTTTGGCCAGTTGACCAGAACCTGCGGGCCCTAATAAACGTGCGCTGCGGGCATATTTCATTAATGTCGTTTCCGCTTTAGCAAAATCAGCGGCTTCGCCACCCAGCATAATGGTCAACAAGCCATTCTGAGCACCAGCCTGGCCACCTGAAACTGGCGCATCCAAAAATCCTATGCCTTTTTCCTTGCAGGCCAACGCCAGTTCACGTGCCAAATCAGCAGAGGCGGTAGTATGGTCAACTAATACAGAGCCAGCTCGCATAGCAGCTAAAACGCCCTGCTCGCCATAGACTACAGAACGCACATCATCGTCATTGCCCACACATAACATCACCAGATCGGCACCGGCGGATGCTTCTGCAGGAGTTGATGCACAAGTACCACCATAGTGTAGAACCCAGTCCTGCGCTTTCTGATGCGTTCTGTTATAGACACAGACCTGCTCGCCTTTTTGCTGCAAATGACCCGCCATAGGAAAGCCCATAACACCCAAACCGACAAAGGCAACTTTTTGTTGTGATAAATTTGACATAATTTTGACTTATTTCTGTGACAGACTTGAATGCCAAGAAGCTTACTAGAATCAGGGCCTCTGACGCAAAAGCATCAGACGAGTTGCACAAAAGGACAGTTATGCCAAAGGTTCATCATTTTAAAGTGAAGGATAGTCAGGATCAGGTTGTGGATTTAGCCCAATACCGGGATAAAGTGGTGCTGATCGTTAATACCGCCAGCCAGTGTGGTTTTACCTCGCAGTATCAGGAGCTGGAAGCTTTGTATCAGCAATACAAAGATCAGGGCTTTGTGGTGCTGGCCTTTCCCTGTAATCAGTTTGGCGCGCAGGAACCTGGTACAAATGCAGAAATACAGCAGTTCTGCCAGTTGAATTACGGAGTCAGCTTTCCGGTCTTTGGTAAAGTACAGGTCAATGGCCTGGATTCAGACCCGTTATTTGAATACCTGAAAGACCAGGCTCGTGGTTTGATGAAAACCCGCGCTATTAAATGGAACTTTACTAAGTTTTTAGTCAATCGCGAGGGCGATGTGGTGAAACGCTATGCGCCACGGACCAAACCATCCAGCTTGCATCAATCGATAGAAGAAGTGTTAGCCAGCTGATGCTTTGATATAAAAAAGTTTTGGCTAAAACCAATCTATTGATTAAAAACAACAAGGCCTGCAGCTTTTTGCGTTACTCTGAGTTTCAGATACAGAGCAAGGAGCCCCAAATGAAAGTTGCAGTCTTTAGCGCTAAAAAATACGATCAGGAAAGCTTCAGCCAATGGGCTGACTCTCGCCTTAAGTTCAGCTTTTTTGATGTGCCACTGGATAAACACAGCGTGAAGTTGACCCAAGGTTATGCGGCGGTCTGTGTTTTTGTGAATGATGACTTGTCACAACCCGTGATGGCAGAGCTTAAAACCATGGGTGTCGGCATGATTGCCTTACGCTGTGCTGGTTTTAATAACGTCGATTTAGCCGCAGCCAACGAGCTTGGACTACGTGTTGCCAGAGTGCCCGCCTACTCGCCCGAAGCCGTCGCTGAACATACGGTTGCAATGATCCTCTGTTTAAACCGCAAATTACACAAAGCTTATAACAGAGTGCGGGATGATAATTTTGCGCTTGATGGCCTGCTGGGTTTTAACCTGCATGGCAAAACTGTCGGTCTGGTTGGCACGGGCCGTATAGGTGTCGCTACAGCCAAAATTTTGCTTGGTTTTGGTATGCAATTGCTGTGTTATGACATCAAAGTCGACGATGAGCTGGTGAAAGCCGGCGCACGTTATGTGCCTTTGGAAGAGCTTTGGGCTCAGTCAGATATTATCAGTCTGCATTGCCCGCTCACCCCTCAAACCCAGCACCTGATTGACGAAAAAAGTCTGGCGTTGATGAAAGATGGTGTGATGCTAATCAACACCAGCAGAGGTGGCCTGATTGATACCAAAGCTGTTATTAAGGCACTGAAAAGCCGGAAGATTGGTTACTTAGGTCTGGATGTGTACGAGCAAGAAGCCGATTTATTTTTTCAGGACTTATCAGGGCAGCTGATAGACGATGAAGTCTTTAAACGTCTGCTGACTTTCCCTAATGTATTGATCACCGGACATCAGGCATTTTTTACACAGGAAGCTTTGCAACAGATTTGTCAGGTGACCAGCGAGAATCTACTGGCTTTTAAAGCTAACAAATTAAGCGGCAACGAGCTGTGATACGAGGGCGGGTCCAAGACCCGCCCCACAGTTTATTGTTTTAATTGACGTTCAAAAAACGCCGTAATAGTTTTATGCAAATGGGTTTGCACTGACTGGCCAAACATAGAGTGTTTGCTACCCGGATAATCCATGCTATCGAATAATTTCCCTTGCTTTTGCAGCTCAGAATACAGCTTGGTGCTGTGGGTAAACAGCACGTTGTCATCCGCCATGCCGTGGTAAATCATCAGGTTACCCTGATAATCCTTCACATAAGGGAATACCGAACTCTGCTGATAACCCGCTTTATTGCTTGCAGGATGGCCTAAATAACGCTCTGTGTAATGGGTATCATACAAAGCCCAGTCTGTGACAGGAGCACCAGCTACACCAGCTTTAAAATAGTCACCTGCTTTAAACATTGCCATAATGCTCATGTAACCACCGTAGCTATGGCCATAAATGCCAATATTGCCCGCATCAACATAAGGCAAGCTGCGCAGGTACTCAACGCCAGTAATTTGATCATCAAGCTCAACTACCGCCAGCTTTTTGTAGATTGGATCTTCAAAGGCTTTACCACGGTTTTCCGAACCTCTGTTATCCAACTGGAATACGATATAGCCGTTTTGTGCCAGGTACTGGAAATACAGGTCTTTAGCGCTCCAGCTATTAGTTACACGCTGCGCACCAGGCCCACCGTATACACCGACTACTACAGGATATTTTTTGCCCTTTTCAAGCTGTGCGGGTTCAAAGGCACGATAATGCAAGGTCTGACCGTCTTTGGCTTTTAAAGTGCCAAAACGTGGTTTCACCAGCTTATCTTTGTACTGAGCCAATGGATGCGAGCCAGACACATCGTTGGATTCAAGTACAGTCAGCACTTTGCCTTCCACACTTTTAAGCTCCACCTTAGTCGGCTGTAACACGCTTGAGTAGCTGTCTATAAAACTCTGCCCGGTTTCTGCCATCACAACGGCGTGTGAAAACTCAGCCTGAGTAAGCCTCTTGCTATCACCACCTTTAACCGGCACCGAATACAGATGGCTTTCCAGTGGTGTATCTTTGCGGCCAGAGAAATAAATACTGCCCTGCTCTTCATTAATAGCTTCAATCTTGTTCACTACCCAGTCGCCTTTGGTCAGCTGTCGAACCAAAGTACCATCGAGTTTGTACAGATACAGATGCTTATAACCATCCCGCTCAGATGCCCAGACAAAATGTTGCTTATCTTTTAAGAAATGCAAATCGTCGTTTAAATTGAGCCAGGTTGGGCTTTGTTCTTTCAACAGCACTTTGGTCGTGCCTGATGGTAATTCAACGGAACGTAATTCCAGATGCTGCTGATCACGACTTTGCCATTGATAGGTCAGCAAAGACGCAGATTTACTCCAGTTAACACGGGCAAGGTAAATATCCTGCTCTTTGCCTAAATCCAGCCATTGCACTACCGGCTGTTGAACGCCCACCACACCCAATTTCACTTTTACGTTGGCGGTGCCGGTAAATGGATAACGCTGATTAAAGAGTTTAATTTCATCAGCATAAATTTCATTACGTACCGCTTCGGCTACAGGCGATTCATCAATCTGGCTAAAAGCAATTTTACTGTCATCCGGCGCCCACCAGTAGCCTGTCATTCTGCCCATCTCTTCCTGGGCAACAAATTCAGCCATACCATTTTTAATCAGACCCTTACCATCCGTCGTTAACTGAGTCTCTTTGCCTGATTTCAGGTTCAGAACAAAAATATTTTGTTCCCGAATAAAAGATACATACTGACCTTTGGGCGATATTTGTGCATCGGTTTCGAAAGCTTCAGTGTTCGTTAACTTGCGCGCTTTTTGGCTGGATAAGTCGTAATAATACAAATCGCCATTCAGTGGAAAGAGTAAAGCTTGACCATCTTTTGACCAGTTATAGCTAACAATACCACTGGCAAATAAGCGTAACCGCTCTCGTCTGGCTTTCTCCTCATCCGACAATGACTCGGGGCCGCTAAACAATTGATTTGAATCAACTAAAACACTGTGTTTGCCTGTTTTTATCTGGTATTGCCACAGATCCAGCCTATTCGCATCGGTTTCTTTACCTTTCAGGTAGGTGACACGACTGCCATCAGGAGAAAAACTTAAGGAACGTGGCGCTGTACCGCTTAGTGCGGGTTCTGCAAACAAGCGCTCTAAAGGTAAATTGGTAGCAGCTTGTGCTGTTGTTGAAAGTAGCACAGTCGCTAAACCTGCCGGAGAAAGAAATTTTTTCACAAGTCAAAATCCTTGATTAAAGTAACCCTGCTATCTGAATCGACTTTAAGTAAAACAGCAAGCGCGATCCGACATTTTTCATTTATTTACGTTCAATTTATTCATGGAATTATCAGAAAAAAAACAGCCCACCCCGCGCACAGCACCAGAATGGTGCGACAAATCACCAAAAAGGAGCGATCAGATCACAAAAAATCACGATAGACAAAGGTGATCTTTTCAAATATGGTCATTACAGAGCTCGTAGATAAAAATGAGCCAAAACAAAAATCCAGATGAGAAGGCAACCCCATGAAGAAAGAATCAATCCACTACCATCCAGTTGCTGCCGCAATAAAAATTGCTTTATGCGGCAGTTTATTGATCAGCACTTCGTTATTAGCACAAGAAGCACCAGACGCAGCAGCAGAGAAAAAAGCTGAAGACGCTGCGGTTGAAAAAATTGTCGTTATAGGTGCACGTGGTGCGCCGCGTTCAGTTGGTGATTCAGCTGTTCCTGTTGATGTAATAGGTGGCGAAGAGTTTTCCAAGACAGGCACCAGCGATATGGTCAGTTTAATGACTGCAGCTGTCCCCTCATTTAACGTTAGCGCTCAGCCCATTAACGATGCTTCAACATTAATTCGTCCTGCTAACTTACGTGGCCTGCCACCAGATAGCACATTGGTATTAGTCAACGGTAAAAGACGCCATCGTGCTGCTGTTATTACCTTCTTAGGTAGCGGTATTTCTGATGGTTCACAAGGCCCGGATATCTCTGTGATCCCATCGATTGCACTAAAACAAGTCGAAATATTACGGGATGGTGCAGCGGCGCAATACGGTTCTGATGCTATAGCTGGTGTAATAAACTTCCGCCTAAAAGATGCTGCCGAAGGCGGTTCTTTTGAAGTAAAAAGTGGTCAGTTTTATGAAGGCGACGGTGATTTACGTCAGGTTTCGGGTAACGTAGGCCTGCCATTTACTGATAATGGCTTTGCGAATATCAGCGGCGAATTTAAACAGGCTGACCCGACGAGCCGCTCTGTACAACGTGACGATGCAGCAGCTTCTGCAGCGGCGGGTAATCCATTTATTGAAAATCCAGCGCAGGTATGGGGTTCACCTGAATTTAAACGCGATGCTAAGTTATTTGCCAACATTGGTTTAGAAGTAGCAAAAGACCGGGAGTTTTATCTATTTACCAACTGGGCAGAACGTGATGTAGAAGGTGGTTTTTATTACCGCCACCCTACTACGCGAAGTGGTGTTTACTCTAATGATGAGGGTAAAAGCCTGCTGATTGGTAATCTGGATGAAAGTTTAGGTGCTTGCCCAACGATAGCAGCCCAAAACGCAGATGGTTCAATTCGTGATCACGGTGCCATGATGAATGATGTAGGTGCTTTACCTGCTCATTGTTTTACCTACTACGGCAACTTGCCAGGTGGTTTTACACCTAAATTTGGCGGAGTCATTACAGACACAGCTATAGCTTCTGGTGTGAAAGGTTTACTGGATTCAGGCTGGGCTTTTGATGCCAGTATGTCTATAGGACGTAGTGAAGTGGAGTTTTATATCAAAAACACTCTGAATGCTTCCTTAGGCCCTGATACCCCAAGAGCATTTAGCCCAGGTAAATATGTACAGCTGGAAAAAGCGGCTAACTTGGATTTCAATAAACCATTTGAAATAGATGCATTACCTTACCCATTAAACGTGGCTGGTGGTGTTGAATACCGCGATGAAACCTTTGAAATTTATGCCGGCGATGCAGCGTCCTTTGAAGTTGGTCCTTTAGCATCTCAAGGTTTTGGTATAGGTTCAAACGGCTTCCCTGGTTTCAAACCAGAAGACGCGGGTTCTTTTAACCGCTACAGTTATGCTGCTTACACTGAGTTAGGAGCTGAATTCAGCGACAATTTCCGTATGGACTTTGCACTGCGTTTTGAAGACTTTGAAGACTTTGGTGATACCACCAATGGCAAAATTACTGCACGTTACCAGGCTACGGATGAAATTGCTTTCCGCTCTGCGGTCAGTACTGGTTTCCGGGCCCCTACTATAGGTCAAAGTAACGTACGTAACGTCACAACTTCATTCAGCCCTGCAGGTTTAGTTGACACAGCAACCTTACCGCCAACCCACCCTATTTCAATTCAGAAAGGTGGTAAGCCATTAACTCCTGAAGAGTCGAAAAACTTCTCTGTCGGTACAGTACTTGAAGTGAATGATTGGTACGTGACTTTGGATTATTTCCATATCAAAGTAGAAGACCGTATCAGTCAGACTTCTTCTCTGGATTTAACTCCTGAAGATATCGAAGCGCTATTAGCTTTAGGTGTAAAAGATGCAAGCAGCTTTACCGGGGTTAAGTACTTCACCAATGATTTTGATACAACAACTCAAGGTCTGGACTTAGTCGCTAACTACGGATTTGATCTGTGGAACGGTCGCACAGGTTTAGCATTTGCTTACAACTGGACGGATACAACTGTAGATAGCTATTCAAGCAACATCAGCGAAGCTAAAGTTGAACAACTGGAGCGTGGTTTACCTCGCGTTCGCGGTAGCTTCACAGTGAACCAGAATTATGGTGACTGGAAAGGTTATGTTCGTATCAATCATTTCGGATCCTTCTACGAAGACCATTTAGACAGCGGTGTGTTAACAGCTGCTGGCGGTGGTTTACCTATCGAAGTGGGTTCTGCTATCACTACAGATGCGGAAATCAGCTACAGCATCAATGACAGCTATGAAATCAGCGTAGGCGCTCAAAACTTATTTGACGAATACCCTGAGGAGCACGAATGGCAAGGTGTAGCGGGTTCTCAATACCCAACGACTGCAGTTATGGGCATCAACGGCGGTTTCTACTACGTCCGTCTGAACTATAGCTTCTGATCATTCCTTAATTGAACAAGAGCCCCGTGAATACGGGGCTTTTTTATCGGCCGGACCTACGGTAGGTATGCACTCTATGCAACAAGTATGGATGATACCCAATCATCCAGGGCGACCTCCCATAAATCCTGCGGTAAACAGCACCGTTTAAAAAGCATTCCCTGTGTTTTTGCATTTGCGCATCTGGTATGACCATGGCAAAGTACAACCAAGCTTGCACACTAAAGACAAATGATGGACTTAATCCCCTGGAGTTACGCAACAACACATGGATTTACCCTGCGTGGTTTTTATACCCCTCCCAGTGGTAAAGCTGTACTGCACATTTTGCATGGCAACGGCTATTGCAGCCGGATGTATCAACCCTTTTTAGCACACTTAGTGCCTCATTTTGATCTGTTTTTATCTGATGCTCAAGGTCATGGCGACAGCGATCATGGCGGAACTTTTATAGGCTGGAATCAA
Source organism: Gammaproteobacteria bacterium (assembly GCA_018815765.1). Classification (GTDB taxonomy): domain Bacteria; phylum Pseudomonadota; class Gammaproteobacteria; order Enterobacterales; family Alteromonadaceae; genus Pararheinheimera. The sequence goes on from JAHIWM010000009.1 coordinate 13,874, forward strand.
AGCGCGGATCTGGCATTTGAAGCCTGGCAGGCACATCAGCAGTTGTTTCTTGATGTCCCCTGTTATGGGGTGGGCCATAGTTTTGGTGGCGTGTTAACGGCACTGATTAACAGCAAAACAACCAGTCCCTTTGACGCCGTAGTTTTACTCGATCCTGTACTTTTCACACCTGGCATGCTGATGGTAATGCAAAGTCTGGAGTGGCTCGGCCTCTATAAAAAAAATCCCATGGTTAAAAAAGCATTAAACCGTCGTCAGCACTGGCCGGATCAAAATTCAGCTTTCGCCTACCTGCATCAAAGGGGCATGTTCAAAAACTGGCAGGATGACGCTTTGGCCAGTTATATCGATCATGCTTTGCATCACAATGATGAAGGCCTGGCATTAAAATGTCGCGCAGAGCGGGAAGCTGAAATATTTGCCTCCTATCCAAAACAACTATGGCCACAGCTAAAACTACCCTGCAGCCCCACGTTGCTGATCTATGGGAACAAGACTTACCCTTTTGTCAGTAAATCAGCAGAAAAATGGCGCAAGTTAAATCAATCCGTTCAGCTGCACGAGCTCACAGGCGGTCATTGTTTTATGCAGGAGAATCCGAAAGAAAGTGCAGAATTGGTGCACCAGTTCGTGCAACAGCAGCTAAAGAATAAAATATGACAATTTTTAATCAGCAATACCATTCGACTGTCTGCGTAGTTGCTTTATAATGGCGCCAATTTTCTCCGGATCCAGATGAATATGAAGCAAAGTTTTATTTTAAGCGCTTTAGTCAT
>JAHIWM010000099.1 GCA_018815765.1 Gammaproteobacteria bacterium
AACACAACCGGAGACAGTAAGTTAATTCCACGGATAGAGCCAAAAGCCATTTCGCCGTTGCTTAAGGTGTCACTGCTTTGGCTGAAAAATTCATTACTGGATAAACCATCCTTTTTGCTGAATTGTTCAATATGCAGGGTATCTACATTTAAAGAAGAGACACCATGCAAGCTGGAAAACCAGATGTGACCCAATTGATCCCGGTTCACTGCGTAGACCACATTGGTATTGAGTTTGTTTTTGCTATGAAAGTGATGTTTCAGCTGCATGGTACTGGCATCAAAAGCCAACAAGCCAATATCTGCAGCACTGAACCACAGCGTATTATTTTTATCCAGCGCCATCTTATCGGCAAAACGCATACTAAAAGCTGGGTTCGCCTCGGCTTGATACAACAGTTTCAGTTCTTGTGTTTTCTCATGGTATAACCAGATTTTTTCATAGGCAGATAACACCAGCCACTCTGGCTGACCTGGCCATTTGCCTAAAATAATCCGCACTGTACTGGCAGGTAGTTTTTTACTTAAATCGGTTAGTTCGTCCAGTTCACCTGTCTGTGTGCTGTATAGATAAAAACTCTGGGGAGTCAGCAGGTAAAACGGTTGTTGTTGGTTCAGCCAACTGCCTGGACGCGCTGTTTCCAATACAGTTTTTTTACTGGCATCGGTCAGCTTAGGTTGTTGCAGTTCTTTGTTTTGAACTGAAAAATAGTTTAAACCGCTGGAGGATAAAAACCATAAGTCCTTTGCTTTATCCATCGACAGATTCATGATGGTGCTGGTATGCCAGACCGCTTTTGGATCCGGGTTGACCAGAAAATGCTGAACTTGCTGAGTTTCAAGATTTAATAAATTCAAGCCATTACGGCTGCCAAGCCAAAGCTCTTCCCTGCTTTTTTCGGCAATAGAAGTAATTTTGTCATTACTCAGTGCATCAGGACCTGTCTGACTGAAACTGCGAATAGCTTTGCTGCGGGGATGCCAATAATAAGCGCCATCAAAACGGCTTCCAAGCCAATAACCGCCTTGACCATCCTGTTGCAAAGCCACCACATTATCATCGGATAAATTGAAATTACTTTCGCTGAATTTTAGTACCAGTTCTGTACTGCTTAGTTCTGGTGTGTAACGCAGCAAACCGCGCTCTGTACCTACTAAGAAGTGATCCGACAGGACCTGAATTTGCCAGACATTGGGGCCTGCAATCAACTCTTTGCTGGCAGGGGCTTGCCCTGTTTGCAGAAATTGTGTGATTTCATCTAGTTGCAGTTGATACAACCCTTCGACTGTACCAATCAGCAGTTGGTCTTTGTTAAGTTCCAAGGTCTTGACATGACGTTGATAGTCTAATGTTTGTCCTTGCGGTAAATGCGGCACCAGACTGAGTTTTTTAGTGGCTTTGTCATACAGTACTAAACCGTGACTGGTGCCAAGTAAAATCCATTTTTTGGTATTGAGCACAGTGCGGATCAGTGCATGGGCTAAATCCAGATCGGCCAGTTTTGCCAGCATAGTCAGCTGGCTGCTGTCTGGCTGATAACGATAAAGCTCAGTTCTACTGCTTAGCAGTAAGTCGTCGTTGTCTGCCTGAGTTAAATTGATAAAGCGGTTTTCCAAAGTCATTTCACCGGGTAAAGACCCATGTAAAAACAGCTGTGCCTTAACCGGATCAAAGGTATACAGACCGGAGCGAGGTGCTAAGGCCCATAAACGTTGTTTTTGATCGATCAGTAATTTAGTGAAAGCCAGACTTTGTAACTGCGCAGAACCAGCGCCTATAATCAGGTTTTTATAGCCATCAAAGCGGTTCAACCCCGCATCGGTAGCAACCCATAAAAAGCCCTGACGATCGAGTAATAAATCGTTGACTGACCCCTGAGATAAGTTTTGATCCGGTGTTAATGGTTGCAATAGCGGTGCAGCCAGAGTGGATTGGCAAAAGCAACCAAGCAGCAATAAGCCGCAAACATAGCGCAGTAGGGCTAAAACAGGCAAAACGATTCCTCTACAGGTCGGGTTATTATTTTTATAGTGTCAATCTGCCGCAAGAAGCCCTAGAAAATACAGTGAATGACGCTTAAAAGTCCAGCATAGTTCCAAAGAATTTTACAAAAATAATCAGGCTATTAATAAATAAACCAAAGGCATTGTAACAAGCTGAAAATAAATACCAGAACAGCTGAATACAGTTGAAATTGCCGGTTGAGTTTGAGGGCTGCCAATACGTCACCAACTTGTGGTAAATGTGCAGGCCCGAGCCGTTGACGCTGGTTTTTCCGTTGCTGGTACATTACTGGGCCAGCCAGATTAATCCGCAAGGCTGATGCTAAAGCACCCAGAATAAGCAGATGGGGTAAACAGAGTTTTAACCTTGAAGCCTGACGCCATTGGCGGAAAGCCCCTGTAATATCTGTCAGGAAGGCCAGCAGCAATGCAGTGATCAGACTGCCTGGCAGGCTGGCCCATTGGGTTAATAAAGACGCAGGGCGGCCAAAATAACGGAAGTTAGTTTGTTTATCGTTCCATTGTTGATTACATAACAACAGTAAGCGATAGGCTACAGCGGCTAAGCCGCCGCCTATTAAAAACCAAAAGCTGACTCCGACCCACTGTTTAGCAGTACGTAGCCATAACATTTCAATGTTCGCTTTGCATAAGCCTGTGCTGCTTAAACTCTGGGTTTGACGTAACACCAGAGGTTGTAACAGATCTTTGGCTCTGCTGTTTTGTTGTTGGCTGATGGCCAAGGCTATTTTGTGACTTTGCTGGCGGTAGTGGACAAAATCCAGACAAAAATACAGCAGCAACCCATCCAGCACTAAGGGCCAATCGGATAACCAGTACAAAGGTGCCAGCAAGGCAAGGGTAGGCAAGAGCACCAGAGCTAAAGCCAAACTGCCGGAAATCAGTTGTTGGCTGGTCGCTCTGTTTGGATCCGGATGAACTTTTACAGCTAACTGTCTGGCGAAAATGCGGAAGAAGGTTAAAGGCTGATAATCCTGCGGCAATAACACCATGCTGCCAAGCAACCAAATGCTTAGCAGCACCAGTGGATAAGCTGAAAGATCAGCCAGCCAATATGGCATTTAGCTAAGCTGAACCGTTTTGAGGTTTTTCAAAAGCTCCAGCACCATGGCTGAACTGTTTTTTGAGGCGATTTCTAAATAGGCTTCAAAGGAGCTTGGAGATTCTTTGCCAGCAATATCGCTTAAGCTGCGGATCACCACAAAAGGTGTGTTCAACTGATAACAAGCCTGAGCTATAGCAGCGCCTTCCATTTCTACAGCGAGCATAGTGGGGAATTGTGCACGGGTTTGAGCAATGCGCTCAGGCTGGCACATAAACACATCACCCGTGGTGATTAAACCTTTTTTAGTTTTGCAAAAACCTAAGGTATTGATACTTTGTTCTGCTGCACTGATCAAGGCCGGATGGGCAGTAAAACCTGCTGGCATACGTGGTACCTGGCCAATTTCATAACCAAAAGCAGTCACATCGACATCGTGATGACGCACTTCAGAGGAAATCACCACATCGCCTACATTCAATTCCGGGTCAAAACCACCAGCTGAACCTGTGTTAATGACACAGTCTGGTTTGAACTGACTGATTAATAAGGTGGTTGCGACAGCGGAAGCCACTTTGCCTATACCAGATTGCACTAATACCACGTCGGTATCGGCCAGACGGCCCTGATAAAACTCATAATCCGCCAGTTTGACCGTGGTCATATCGCTCAGTTGAGCTTTTAAAATTGCAATTTCCGGCTCCATAGCGCCGATAATACCCACAAGTTGCATCTGCCGATCCCCTCTAAAAGAAAGGGCAGATGATACCATCTGCCCCCCATCTCTTAACAGTACAACTTTTTAGTGCGATTTATGAATAGCTATGGTTTTGGCTTGCTGATTATTGGTCAGGGTTCCGGCCTGGTAATCACGGATAGCTTGTTCAATTTCCTCTGGCTTATTCATCACAAAAGGACCGTATTGCACTACAGGCTCTTTGATAGGCTTAGCCGCCAACAGGATAAAACGCGCTTTTTCTTTTGCTGAGACAGTCACACTGTTGCCGTCAGTCAGCACTGCGCCGTGATGATTTGCAACTCTTAATCCTTCAATAAAAACTTCGCCTTCAAAAGGATAGACATAAGCGTTATGACCAGCTGTGACTGGCAAGGTCAGGCTTTGGCCTGCTTCTAACTGCACATCCAGATAGAGTGGTTCAGTCGAAAGGCCAAACATAGGACCACGCACTGTCTTACCATTCAGTTCTGTTTCGCCAGCTATAACTTTAACAAAACTCTGAGCCGTCAAATTCAGCAGCGGAATATCCGCAGCTGGAATATCGACATAGGCAGCTTCTTTCATTTTTTCTGCCGCAGGTAAATTAATCCACAGCTGAAAACCACGCATCAGGCCAGATTCCTGTTGCGGCATTTCTGAGTGGATAATGCCACGGCCTGCCGTCATCCACTGCACACCACCACTGGTTAAATGGCCCTGATTGCCGAGATGATCTTCGTGCAGCATATGACCATCCAGCATATAAGTGACGGTTTCAAAACCACGATGTGGATGGGCAGGGAAACCCGCTATGTAATCGTCGGCTTTGTCTGAACCAAAAGCGTCCAGCATTAAAAATGGGTCCAGCCGCACGCCCTGGCTTTGGCCCAGGCTACGTTTAATTTTTACGCCAGCGCCGTCAGACGCCAACATGGCAGGGATCAATTGTTTTAAAGTACGGGCTGTCATTTTAAACTTACCTATTCAAGAGTTTGTTGATAAGTCTATTAAAACAGCTCTTTTATCGAAGCAATAGCGGATTGTTTTGTATGCATCATTCGAAAAATTTGAATGATCAGTTAGCCTCCAGCTGAAACAAGCCCAAAGCCAAAGCCGTATTTTGTTCGTGCTTTAATAACCAGTCTTTGCGTTCTAATCCGCCTGCATACCCTGTTAAAGTGCCATTAGCACCTATCACTCTGTGGCAGGGCACAATAATAGTCAGCGGGTTACGGCTATTCGCTGCACCTACGGCTCGTACTGCTTTTGGGTTATTTAGCGCATGGGCAATATTGCTATAGCTGCGAAGCTCTGCAAATGGGATTTTGCTTAATTGCTGCCAAACAGCGTGCTGAAAATCAGTGCCAATAGCTGCCAGCGGTAAGTCAAATTGCTGTAAAGCTCCGGCAAAATAAGCTTCAAACTGAGCTTTGCAGTCCAGCAGCAACATATCGTTGCTATGATCCGGCGCGTCACTTGAATCTCTGAACAACACCGACTCTATACCTTTGGCATTGGCTGTGATGACCAGAGGCCCTAAAGGTGTGGCAAATTGCAGTTGTTTCATTCGATTTCCTCCGTTACTGCAGGGCGGGATAAGCTAAACCACAGCTGAAAGGTGGCATAACTGCGCCAGGGCGCCAGCTGCTCTGGTGTGATATCGCCATGACGTTTTAAGGCTTTTTGCACACCTAAATCACCACCTAACCAAATATCCGGATCGGCAAGACCACGCATTTTGCTGTAGGCCACAGTCCATGGCCCTATACCTTTAAGTTTTAACCAATCATCCGGCGTGCTTTGAGGTTCAGCGATGACGGTAGCGGCCAACTGCTTTAACGTATCGCGTCTGGCTTGTGGTACTTTCAGCATCAGCAATTCGTTTTGAGTGATGGCTTCCGGCGTCGGAAACCGCTTTTTCTCCGGGTCATCAGAAAGTGGTTCTGCTAATTCAGAGAGTAAACGATTTAATTGAGTGCGGGCGCCTTGCACACTGACTTGCTGACCTAAAATAGCCCGTACTGCTGCTTCAAATGGACTCCATAAACCCGGCAGTCGTAAACCAGATTCCAAAGAGTCGCCAAACACAGCTGTGAGTTGCTGCTCTATCTGCGGCATATTGGCATCTAAATCAGCCAGTTGACGAATACGTTGCAACACAGAGGTTAACTCTTGTTGGCTGGGCCAATGTAGCTTTAATAACATCACCCCTTCTTTAACCGGGCTTAATTCAAACCAGCCATGCACAACGCCTTCCTGGGTAGGCCAGCTAAAGGTTCTGCCATAAGCATCACCTTTCACCCATTCCATACCATCCAGAGTGCGTTGTCGCCAGAAATCCAGCTGGGCTTGCCAGTTCAGTGGTGGGCGATAACTAAGTTGTAATTCAATCACTGATGAAAGTCCTGTCATTTTTTTACGGCGAATTTGGCTTGGGTTCAGCAGCAACTGCTGTTTAAAAGCATCATTAAAACGCCGGATGCTATGAAAACCACATAAGGCAGCAATCTGATGCACTGGTAGCAGGCTTTGATGTAGCAGCTGTTTGGCTAACAGCACTTGCTGATACAAAGCATATTGTTTTGGTGCGACGCCTACATGCTGCTGAAACAGTTTACGTAAATAACGCTCACTAATACCAAGACGGGATGCTAAAGCAGCCTGATCGCCATGCACCAAAGCACCTTCTGCAATGAGTTTTAATGCACGCCTGACACTGGTTTCTACGCCAAGCCAGGCCGGAGACTGCGGCGCACTGTCGGGACGGCAACGTAAACAAGGCCGGTAGCCTGCAGAGGCTGCAGCTGCTGCACAGGAAAAGTAGGTGACCTGATGTTCAGCCGGAGATTTAGCCGGGCAAATGGTGCGGCAATAAATACCTGTGCTTTTTACCGCAATAAAAAACAGGCCATCAAAACGGCTGTCACGCGATAAACGGGCTTGTTGGCAAACAACAGGATCCAGCATGGTAAGGCTCATCAGCAAAAACTAAACAGAGTGTACCTTGAGAACAGAAAAAAAGCTGGCCGGATCCGGCACTGAAAGAGAAGGGGTTATAACCTGGTAAAGGTTACTGATTAATAATGGTATTGCAGTTGAGCTATCAGGATAGTGTCATCCTGCAGTTTGTATACGATGCGATGTTCATCGTTAATGCGTCTGGACCAGTATCCGGCCAAACCATGTTTTAAAGGTTCGGGCTTTCCTATGCCACCGTAAGGTTCGCGCTGAATTTCTTTAATGAGCATATTGACGCGTTTCAGCATTTTTTTATCTGTATTTTGCCAATACAAATAGCTTTCCCAGGCATGAGTGGAAAATGTTAATTTCATTCACTCAGCTCACGCACAGTGCCATTACCCGCTTCCAGCTCAGCAATAGACTCAAGCAATTTTCTGGCGTTTGCAGGAGATCTTAATAAATAAGTCGTTTCTTCCATGGCCTGATAATCTTCTAATGACATCATCACAACAGGAGCTTCATTTTTACGGGTAATAATAATTGGAGCATGGTCGTTACAAACCTGAGCCATAGTACTGGCCAGATTAGCACGCGCAGCTGTATAACTTATTGCGTCCATTAGTTTTCCTTAAATTGTTCATGTACGTTTTATTGTACATGGTAGCTCCGTGAGGCTTCCTAAGTCAATCTAATTGAGCAGCTTCAAAGGCAGGCGGCTATAGTTAAACTATGTCCTTATGCTCGTGTGACCAGACATTAATGTGAAGGAATGCCATATGGAACAACACTTTAATGCTCAGCAAACTACAGCGTCCGACGAAGAAACACTGGTATTTGCCGCTGATGCAGACCAGGCAGATGAGCAACACCCCAGCTGGACTGTGCTTATTGTGGATGATGAGCCGGAAATACACCAAATCACTTTAATGGCGCTACGTGATTTTAGCTTCCAGCAGCATAAACTTCAGTTTATCAGCGCGTACAGCGCGGAAGAAGCACGGCATATTCTTGAGAAAAACAACAATATAGCGCTGATTTTATTGGACGTCGTGATGGAAACTGATGACGCAGGGCTGGTACTGGTGCGTTATATTCGGGAAAACTTACAAAATCAGCTGGTACGTATTATTTTGCGCACGGGCCAACCGGGGCAAGCGCCTGAACATCGTATTGTGCTGGATTATGATATTAACGATTACCGCGCCAAAACCGAACTGACGGTACAACGCCTGACGACCAGTGTAGTGTCTGCATTACGAGCCTATATGGCGATAGAGCAATTGGCGCAGTTGAATGAAAACCTTGAGCAACAAGTGCAGGCCAGAACAGAGCAGTTGCAAGCCAGTAATCAGCAGCTACAACAGTCTCTGGCTGAACTGGAAGCAGGTGAGAAGGCGGGCAAACAGGTGCAGTTTAAACTATTGCCACCGGCACATTTTAATTGTGCCGAGTATCAGTTTAGTCACGCCTTGTATCCATCTGAATTTATGAGTGGCGACTTTGTTGACTATTTTTGGGCTGATGATCACAAGGTGGTATTTTACATTGCTGATGTGTCGGGCCACGGTGTAGCCTCAGCTTTTGTCACTGTGTATCTGAAGCGTTTTATCAGCGCCAAGCTGGAACGGTATCAGCGTGCGACCTGCGACCATGTGATTGACCCTGCTGCTGTACTGGCCGAATTAAATAAAGAACTGCTTAAGGACAAAGTAGGCAAATACATAGCGCTGTTTTACGCTGTGCTGGATACCAGAACTGCAGAAATAACCTATGCCAACGCCGGTGCTTTTCCCTGGCCTTTAGTGTTGCAACCGCAGCAAGAACGCTACCTTGAGTTAAAAAGCACACCTGTGGGCATGTTTGATTTTGCCAGCTACACGAATCAATGCCTGTTGATGCAGGACAACAGCAGCATACTGTTGTTTTCAGACGGTATTTTAGATGTGCTGCCACAACAAAGCACCGAACAGAAATTGCAGCATTTGTTGCAAAAAAGCACAGATCAAAATGACATCGCCGCATTGTTGCAAGCCTTAGCCATTGACCCAAATCAGCCGTTACCGGACGATTTAACTATACTCAAATTAACCCGGCATCAACGCTGATGAGTGAGGACTCTATGACAGAGCAAATCCTGTTTGCTTGTGTTGACCACTGCTGTTATTTCAAGTTATCTGGTGAGCTGCGTTACACCAATGCCACAGGCATGGACGATTTGGTTGAGCGGCTGTTTGCTAAAGAAATTCGCTGCAAGCATCTGGTGGTGGATTTAAACGAAGCCAGTTTTATGGACAGCACTCATGTTGGTTTGCTGGCCAGTCTGGCGCGGTATTGCCAGCAGAAAAATTTGCCAAAACCCACCTTGTTTTCGACTCAACCACAAGTCAATGAACTGCTGTTCAGCCTTTGTCTGGATCAGGCTTTTGATATTGTGCAGCAGAGCACTCAGCATGAGGTAGATATGACCAGCATCAAAGCCCAGCCCTACAGCGATCAGCAAAAAGGTTTGATGATCCTGCATGCGCACGAAGCGCTGATTGCACTGAATGAGAAAAATAAGACTGAATTTCAGTCAGTGGTGGAGATATTAAAACAGCAGTTAGGCGAATGAGCCGAAGATCTCTGACTATACTGATAGCGTTTTTTTAACTTCAAATAAAAGACTTACAAGGAGAAGGTTATGTCCGAGGTTCAGGCTATTCCACCAGGTTTTGCTGCTGTATTGCCTTATTTGGTGATTAAAAATGCGGCTGCGGCATTTGATTTTTATCAAAAAGCTTTTGGCGCAGAAACCACAATGCGGATGAATATGCCATCCGGCGCTGTGATGCATGCCGAAATGCGTATAGGCAGTGCGACTTTTATGTTTAGTGAACAAAGTGATGACTGGGGTACTAAAAGCCCGGATATGCTGGGCGCGAGTCCAGTGACCTTAATGATTTATGTACCTGATGTGGATGCTTTTGTTGAGCGTGCCGCAGCTGCGGGTGCCACTATAACCATGCCGGTATCGGATCAATTTTGGGGTGATCGCAGTGGCTGTTTACAAGACCCTTTTGGTCACAACTGGATGATTTCTACTCATATTGAAGATGTGTCTGAAGAAGAAATGGCAAAACGCTCAGCGCAGATGTTTGGCTCGTAGCCGTCACCTTGATTTTGAAGCCGCAGCGACAAGGCTTGCGTTGAACAGCTTTAGCTGTCCCCGAAGTGAGTATAAAGCAGCGCCCCAATGGGGAATTTAGTGCCAGTTGTTGGTCTTGCCTTTTCTGATTGGCCGCAAAGAGCGAATAGAGGACGGTCAAGTTATTTTTGATCTGACCAATAATTCTGGCACTCTACTATTCACAGTTTGGCGAAACTCATTGGGGGTGTAACCCACCATCGCTTTAAAGGATCTGGTGAAAGGGCCAACCGAAGCAAAACCACTTTCCAGACCAATTACTACTACCGGCCAATGTCTTTTATGGGGATCTGACAGCAATGTTTTTGCGTACTCAATGCGTAAAGTATTAATAAACTGATTGAAATTGCTGGCGTGAAACTGTGACCTGAGCAATTTACTGACACGATATTCCGGTACATCTAACAATTTCGCCAGATCGGTTAACCGCAGATTAGCCTGTAAAAACACCTGTTGCTGAAATAGCAGCTGCCGGATGTTGTCACAAAGTTCCATATCACCATCGGTTAGAACTGTCGTCAATGGCTCCGTTTTTGCCGGTTCAACCTCGAGCAGTTTTTTTGTTGTCGTATCTGCGGCAACCTGCGACTGAGAGATAAGCGGCTTATGAAAGCGGCAATAAATAAGCCATTGCGTCACCACCATTATGGTTAAAGCCGCTACAGCGCTAAGTAAATCATGCTGCAGCACAGCCCCGTCGGCTGGCAGCCAGATTTTTGCGATAACACCACAAATTGCTATGGCGCCACCATAGGTCGTCAGAAACACCTGCCTATGCCTGCGTTCAGCACCGCGTGTCTGGCTATAACCCCGGCATCCTTCCCACAGCGTAAGCATTAAAATGGCGGAAGACAGCAAGATTAGCAGCTCTTTACAAACAACCCGGGCCGATGCCAGCAGTGTTTGGCTTTCCGGCCAGAATTGTTGCAGCAACTGCATGGCCTGTAAGCTCACCATTAATAAGGCTATCGCAGCAGCCACCAGAATATGCTGTAGTAAAATAGCCCGGCCTTGCCTAAATAACGCCCGGGCCACCAGCCAACCGCCGTTGCATGTCATGCATGCGCCCATCGCCAAAAAATACTGGTAAAAGCCAAAGCCGTCGCCACCCAGGCGTTTAATCGCCGTAATCGCCATAGAGCCACAGAATGCAGCAAACAGCAGATGCACCACCTTTTTTTGCCGCACGAACAGTTGGCTGCACAACAAGCCAAAGCTGACAATCAGCAACACAATATGAATAGTCTGGTACACCCTGCCTCTCCCACAAGCCCCAACGCTTAATGCTAACAGTTGGCTGAAGTTAACGTCAAAGTGCAATTTTCCTTTATTGCCAATAGCTGTGTTACAAAAAGTAACCGCCGATAAAAACCTGATTTTGACCATAAAATCATACGCCGAATTTGAAATTTGGCGCGATAAGGGCTGTCTTGGCTGGCAGGATGACTGTGTTTCAAAGCAACAAGTAGTCAGAACATGTTCAACAAAAATAAAGTGGCTATTCCGATGATATATAGCAAGCCATATCGGGTATATGCCCACTAAAAATACAAGGAAACACAATGACCGATATTACAATTGACGCCAACACGTCTTTACCGCAGAAACGAAAACCAGACTGGCTTGCCCGCTCTGCAAAAACCTGGTTTATCGTCACAGCTATAGGTCAGTGGCTGTTCGTGGCTTATATCGCGGGCTATTACGGCCTGCGGTTTGCCACAGATGGCGTTGGCGGCTTTGCAGGAACCCAACTGGCAAATGGCTTTATCGCCGGAGACAGTATCGGCAATATGGCACTGGCAATTCATATTCTGGTGGCAGGCCTGATTATTGCTGCCGGACAAATTCAGCTGGTGCCGGCTATCCGTAATACGCTGCCTCTACTGCACCGTTGCAGCGGCTGGTTCTTTATGGTGGCATCAGTGATTGTCAGTATCGCTGGATTCTACCTGACCTGGTCGCGAGAGCGGGTCATCGGTTCACTGATCCAGGATATTGGTGTCACAGGCAGCGGCGTGCTGGTAATGCTTTTTGTGCCCATAGCACTTTACTACGCAATCAAACGCAACTTTGCCGCGCACCGTCGCTGGGCACTGCGGCTGTTTATGGTGGTCAGCGCAGTGTGGTTTCTTCGGCTGATGGTATTTGGCTGGTTTATGATTACTGGCGGCATCGGCATCGACGGTAAAACCTTCAGCGGTCCATTCCTCGAAGTGGTGTCCTTTGCCCAGTATTTGCTGCCGCTAGCGATGCTGGAACTGTATTTTTGGGCCAGTAAGCCTAAAAACAAACGATACCAGAGTGCCGTCGCCAGTCTCATCTTTGTGTTTTGCGCCACGATGGCAATAGGCATATTTGTGATCAGCAGTGTTTCATGGCTCCCCAGAATCGGTGCATAGCACAACTACAACCTAAACAAGTAGAGGAGATTGTTTTGTGCTTACTTACTTGCATATTTTGACAGGCACGGTCGCACTAATTAGTGGTGCATTAAGTTTTGCGGTGAAAAAAGGTAGCAATTCACATAAGAGATTCGGGCTGACTTTTGTTCTTTCAATGATAGTAATGGCCATTTCAGGTGCATTTCTAGCGTTTCTCGCTATGGAAAAGCTCAATATGGTTGCAGGTCTTGTAACCTTTTATCTTGTGGTTACGGCTTATCTAACCGTTCATCCTCTTAAAAATAAGGCGATGATAATCCATTCAATTTGTACGGCTTTAGGTTTTACCATCGGAGTTTATGCAATTTATACCGGTTTAACCGCGTTAAATAACGGTTTGTCTTCAATAGATGGCAATCCTGTACAAGCTATCATTGTTTTTGGCTCAATATCACTTTTAGCTGCGACTTTAGATATCCTCGTGATAGCGAAAGGAAGGCTTAAGCATAAATGGCAACTCGTCCGCCATGTTTGGCGCATAGGTTTTGCAATGCTTATTGCCACCGCCTCTTTTTTTCTTGGCCAGTCTCAGTTTATTCCCGAAGCAATGAGAAATATCTATACCCTGGTTGGGCCAATGGTACTGGTTTTATGTTTAACTGCGTATTGGGTTATTCGCGTTAGTATTTGGGGTTTAAAGAAGCGAATGGCAACGCAAACTGCCGCTGCACGGTCGCGCTAAATTTTGGTTTTAACGGATTCAGTCATATGTTCACACAAAAGAAGTAATGCTCAGGTACTTCCTACAATGCCAAATGTCCGCCTTTGGCACTGATCTGCCTTGCAGCCGACAGGCAGTTTCGAGCAAAATGCGGACATGATGCATACCGCAAGACCAGCCCCCACTTTTTTAAGAGTTTCGCTTTTGGCTAGATGTCCTTTTGCTTCGTCGAAAGACCGTATCCAAAGCAAAATAGTGCCGTTGGTTTTTCGACCCTGGTCGCAATGTGCGAAAAGTTGAAAGTACGCACTCCGCAAGTACTGTCCCTGAGGTTTTTTCGGTGCTGTCCAGGCGAACAAAGGCTTAGGGCGTCGTGCTTTGTAGTTGCTGGTGTTCATTAAGTTGATACTTTTGCTCTTTTTCGAAAAAGGCCAACCCAAAATAAAGCTTCGAAAGCAAAGCCTAAAATTATAAATGCAAATACACCCGTTGAATTGCCATAACTGTATGAGCTAATAGCAGCAATAATGAGTACAGCAAGAATTAAGAACCTATACATTTTATTCACAGTGTGTCCCTTATAGTCTGATGGCAACTCATGGATTTCAGAGCTTGATTTTGCTTACCGCATAGCTATCTGAATGCAAAATATATGAGCTATGGCCGCCGCTTTTTCAAGTTTTATTTTCATTAAACTCACTGAGTTTAAATTAACAAATTTTTCTGAAAGGTATAAATTTATATCAGATAAGGTCAGAAACAGGTTATGAGCCTGACACTGACCGGCTTTTGTTGATCAACTGAGCTGTCAGAACAAGTTGTGTCTTATTTGGGCTTTAGCTCACACCTTCAAATCAATCTGCTGCAATAAGCCAACATTTTTATCTTCAGTGATAAAAATCGAGCTACGTTCCAGCCGGCCTTGTACTTCGTCTTTATGGCGTAAGCTAAAAGGTGTGGCGATAGAATCGACACTTAAAGCCGCTACGCCCATTTCTTTTAAACTATATAAGCCTTTCTCTTCAGGGCGCCACAACCATAAACTTTGCCAGATTGGATCCTGCTGATCGATCAGGCCGTTTTGGTCTTCATCAAAAGTAGCCAGTTCAGCAAAACCCTGACCTGTAGTGGGGCCAAATAATTCCTGGCCTGAATCGACGGCGCCGTTGTTATTGCTATCTTTGGCGAGGTAATACTGACCTTGCGCCAGTTGCTGAATAGATTTGGCATTGTCAGTTAGGTTAAACGCAGAACTTTGTCCGCTAAGCTCGACTGGGCGGCCGTTAAAGCTCATCACTAGAGGGTCTTTCATTGGCTGTTCTGTGAGCTCGCTGTAGCTGAATTCTTCGTAGCTCATTGCAAATTGCATCGACCAGCTAAAGCTGCTGCCATCCTCTAATGCGACAGAGCCGGAAAAGTCAGCGCTGACTGCTTCATAACGGTACGACCATTCACGAATAGTGACGCCTGTGGCATTTTGATTTTGTGGTTGCTCTGGCACAGCGCTATTGTCTGAACCATGCAGAGCGCGATTTAATTCAGCAGGGTCTACCCAGCCTTGTAACTCTTCACCTGTCAGTTGTTCCAGCAAACGTTTGATGGTGCCAATGGAATACACAGCGTTAAAGAAGCCATCGTCGCTTTTTGCATCAGTAGTTGAATCCGCAGGCGCTGCCATAGTTTCGGAGGAAATACCATTAGCCAAAGGTAACGGAGAAGTCTGAGTTAAACTTCTGTTATCCTTTGTTACAGTTGAGCTGTCGTTTCGCTCTGGACTCGCACTGCGGCCTGAATACAATAGCTGCTGACTGTTGGAGTTCTGTTGTTGCTTGATGCTGAGGATTTGCATTTTAGCTCCCTCTCTGACTTGGGCTTAACGACTTTATCGGCCACAATTGTACAAACTTTAACCAAGGTCGCTATCATGCTAGAAAATTTTTTCCGTCAGTTGACGACAGATCCAGACAGCATTAGCTTTTCACAAAGCATAGAGCTGATTGAAAGCTTATATAACTTTTCCGAAACGGCCTTTCGTAATGGTGATAAACAGAATGCGGCTGGTGAGAACAATGGTTCTTGCAAGATATTTGCTTTTGCCTTATTGCACCGTTTATCCGAGCCACAAACTTTGCAGATGTTTGGCGATTATTACCGCAAAGATGTGTTATCAAGCCCGGCAGGCTCAGATCACGCTAATATCAGGCAGTTTATGCAATACGGCTGGGATGGCATTGAATTCGCTGGTCAGGCGTTAAGCCCAAAAGCTGCCTGATAACTATTCAATACAACTACGCAATACGGCTGGGATGGTATTGAATTCGCCGGTCAGGCGTTAAGCCCAAAATCTGCTTAAGCAGATTGGGCTTGAGGTAAGTTGCAAATACGATTGATGGTGGCCTGAATTTTTTGCGGGGTAAAAGGTTTGGCCATAAAACCGCTGGCTCCACCTTCGACACTACGTTTCACATTTTCCACTGTGCTGTGTGCTGACATTATCACTACACGGCAGTTCGGATCTAATGCTTTGATACGGCTTAACAGCTCGTGGCCATTGCTATCTGGTAGTTCAATATCCAAAAAAATTACATCAGGATGTTCAGTGCTAACCGCCATCAAGGCTTGTTGCCCTGTACTGGCTTCCGATACTTTTTCGGCACCCATAATGCGTAGATGTTGATTTAAAAAATACCGAACTGAACTGACATCATCGACGATGAGTATAGAAGATTGACCTATGGTCATGCGCAACATCCTTTGCTTGGGGCATTCACTTGGGGTAAGCATGTAGGGTTCTGGCCAAAAGCGCAATAAATATACGACGTTATTGCTAAATACAGGGATTAAGAACGCAATTGACTTGGCAGCAGACCAGTCCAGCGTTTAAAAGCGCGGCGAAAGTTATGTTCATCGGAATAGCCCAACCGGCTTGCCAGCTCTTTATTAGACATGCCTTGCAGCAATAGCGCTTGTTGTGCGGCACAGGCTTTGACCTGATCCAGCAGTTGCTGATAGCTGGTGTGTTGTTGCGCCAATAAACGTTTAAAGCTGCTTAAACTTAAGCCCCACTGCCGTGCTGCTTCTTCCTGAGACGGCGATTGCCGTAACACGGTAAAAAGCCATTGTTCCAGTTGTTCGGTAAAGCCCACTTTTTCTGGTATCGACTGTTGCAAATACAGGCACCAGTTCTGTTGTTGTTGCCAAAGGCCAGAGTTAGCGTCGGCAAAAGGATGTTTTAACAGCGAAAGGGGCAAGGATAAAGAGTTTTGCAGTGCAGTGTCTGGAGTTAGTTGCCATTGATGCTGGTAGAACCAATTGGTTTCATGATCCAGGTCTGTCGCACTAATACTTAACCTTGAAGTATCTCCCAGCTGTTGTTTCACTAAACCCAGCAGGTAATGAAACATCAGCTGTTCAATAAAGGCCTGCTGTTTTCCTAAAGCAAAAGAAGGTCGTAACACCAAGCGTAACTGACCTTGCACTCGCTGCAGGCGCACATAAACCAAAGGCAAAAGTTGTGAGCGGTAGCGGTAAAAACTCAGTAAAGCTTGCTGTAAGTTTGCACTGTGTCTGAGCATCAACAGCAAGGGCGAGTGGTTGTGATGCAACCAACTTTGGGCTGTTAAATAGGCCAGCTCAGGCCCAGGCAATGCCTTCTGACAATTACTGACTAATTGTAAGTACTGCTGTGGACTGATTTTTATCGTGGCTTTGCGTAAGTCCTGCTCAAATAACTTAGTGCCTTTAAGTAAAGTATCTAAGGCAAAACCGCGGCGCTGGCACAGTAAAATCATATCCAGTGCTGTTGCACCGAGCAGCAGGGACTTGTCATCAAAAGCCAGCAGCGCTTTGGTCACACTAAGCTCCACTGGGTTTTCTGTTGTTTTTGCTGCTGTAATTGTTGCCACAGCTGGGATAACAAGCGCTGTGGTTTGGTTACTTGCTGCGCCGCAGTGATTTCAGTGATGGTCCAGTGCAGTTGGGTATGCAGGTGTAAACTCAGCTGACTAGTGGCATTTTGCAACAAACTTTGGGCTGTAGCCTGATTGCTTTGTGGCATCAAAATGACAAATTTATCGCCGCTGTATCGACAAACCAAATCCCCGGATCTGAATTGCACCAAGGTCAGCTCGCTAAGCTGTTGCAGCAATAAATCTGCCGCAGCCATGCCTTGTTCTCTGTTAAAGCGGCCAAACTGGCTGATGTCCACTAAGGCCAGGCAAAAAGGCTGCTGATGTTGTTGTTGTAACTCCAGCTCGCGCTTCAGTACAGCCAGCATATACTCTGGTTTATACAGTTTGGTTAAAGGGTCAAGCAATTGATAATGGCGTAAATGCAGCTCACGGCTGGCCAGTTGCTGATTAATAAAACGCTGCTCTTTATGCCAGCCTATCAGGCCTAAAGTTAAAATCAGCATGCCAATGGGAGCTGGTATAGATTCAAGCCAACTGAGTAATCTGTGACTTTCCGGATACTGGAAAAACTCGTCCAGTAAGTTCAATTGATAGGACATCACCAGCAATAAAGATCCCACATAAAGCCCATTGGTGACAGGGCCCGCAGGTCTGCTATACAGCACCAGCAATAACCAGGCTATAACGACGGCAAGGCTGCTGCCTTCGCCCAGAATATCCATCCAATCAATCTCTGCTGCAACTTTCAAATCGCCATAATTCACTGCCAGCAAAATGCAGAGCACAAATAGCAAAGCGGTCAGAGAGAGCTTGGCCGGGTGCTGTGAGCTAAATCCCATAAAAGGTTCCGCATCCCAAAGAGAATGAAAATAAGGCTAGTCTGACCTTTAGATATGACAGTCCCATGACAGTAATTCGGGTTGCAGAGCTAAGCAGACCCCGGGTCCGCTTAGCTCAGGCATAACAGCTTTAACACGCTGAGTTGTCATAAAAACGCCGCAGAATAAATCCCAATCACTATAAACATCATCAGGAATTGGGGTTTTCTTTTATGCAAACGAACAGTATGCAAACGAATAGCACACAAGCGAACACATTGTTTCGTCGCGCTTTATTGGCCAGCAGTATCAGCTTGATCTGCGCTTCTGTCATGTCAGTGCAGGCCGCTGAATTAACAGGCCGGGTGGTGGATAACCGCCAGGTGCTGTTGTCTGGTGTACAAGTCAGTATTCCGGCTTTAAAAATCAGTAAAGTCACAGGCCATGATGGTCGTTTTGTATTCTCTAATTTGCCTGAAGGCCAGTACCAGCTGCAATTTAGCTACGCTGGTGTGCCACAGCAAAAATCTGATGTCAGCTTAAGTTCCGATCAGGCCATGGGTGATATCACGCTGGCAAAAGTGGAGTCCGGTATTGAAAAACTGGAAGTGCAAGGCCAGCTTGCTTCAGCAGGTAAAGCTTTAAGTCAGCAACGTTTTGCCAGCGGTATTGTCAGTGTGGCAACAACAGACGAACTGGGCCAGTTTCCGGATAAAAACGTCAGTGAGTCCTTAGCACGTTTAGCTGGTTTGTCGGTAGAAACCGATCAAGGTGAAGGCCGTTTTATCCGGGTGCGTGGTTTAGCGCCGGATTACAACACAGTGACGTACAACGGCACTCAGCTTGCTGCGCCTGAATCAGGTCGCCGTGCTGTGGCTTTGGATGTGATCCCCTCTGATTTATTGTCTTCTGTTGAAGTCACCAAAACCATAGCTCCAGAGCAGGCTGCTGGTTCTTTAGGTGGCACTGTCGATATCAAAAGTATCTCTGCTTTTGACCGCAGCCATGATTTTTATTCCTTCAGCGCTGAAGGCAGCTACAACGAACAGCAAAGCGAAACCAGTCCAAAAGTATCAGGTTTATACAGCAGCATTTTTGATGTAGCTGGTGATAAAGATGCTTTAGGTGTGGCGCTTTCCGCCAGCTATGCCGATCGTAAATTTGGCTCAGACAACGTAGAGACTGGTGGCAGTTGGGACATTGAAGAGCAGGCGCTGGAAGAATTTGCTGAGGGATCCCCTCGAATTTGACCATAGTATCAGCTCTTTTCCAGTTTGATGACACCCCAGTCAAACTCTGCTACCCAGAGCATGATTTGCTGCCTCGCCGCTTGTATCTCTTCTTCAGTCAATCCTAGCTGGGCGAGCTTACATAACCGCATTCCCAGATAGTTGAACGACAATACGCGCCGGTGCTTGATGCTGTTAGCCTGAAACTGTAAGTGCTTCCCGGCCAGCTCTGCCGCCAGCCCTATCATGTAGTGCAACCAATTTGCCAGTGCCGCTAATAGCAACAGCACTTCCAGCCGTTCACGTTTATAAGTACGGTGGGCTTTGCTACCTAAGCCATAGGTCTGGCTTTTCTGGTCGCGGAAGCTCTCTTCTATTTGCATGCGTTTGCCGTAGCATTTGGCAATCTTCGTCGCGTAACCGAAGCAATTGGGCAAGGATGAGACCAACAACCACGGCTCTTTATATTGCTTGTGTTTGTCGGATTTACGCAGCTTCCAACCGGTGCCCACCAGCACGGCTTGAGCGCGATATTGCTGGGCTTTGGTCAGCTGAACTTCACCCAATAGCTGCGGCGTGGAGCGCGCCTTTTTATACACTTTTGCCACGGTGACAAAGTCATTTTGTCCAGGCAGTTGCAGTGTCTGGTTGCCACGAACTCTGGCAATGTAATGCCAGCCGAGCTTACGTATTTGCTTAAACCACGGCACTTTAAAACCAGCATCGGTAATAATCACCGGCTTAAAATCTGCTGGCAGTACCTGCTTTAATCGGTGTAAAAACGCCTTGTGTACGTGCGGACACGTATACTCGTCCATCGGCACAACAACTTGATGTAACGTCAGCGGGCGACCTTCCAGCGCCAGGCTGGCACGCAGGATAAAATGGCGCTTTTCTGTGTCGGCATTGCTCCAGTCCACTAAAATCAGGGGCTGTTTGCCCTGACGCAGCAAGCGGGTCATTGCGGCATAAATAAGCGGCGTCTCTGCTTGCAGCGCTTCATTTCTTAGCAAACGGTCAGCTCGTTTGATGCCGTGTTTTTCTGACGTTTCACTGTCAAAATTACGGCCGATAGCCGTTACCGTGCATTGGCCATTCTGCATCAAGCTTTGTACTGCCGCCCCCACAGCTAAAAATCGGGCTTTGTGCATACATTTTGGGGTGACAAATGAGAGGAAATCGGCGAGCATTGTTTTTACATTCATGGCGGCACTCATGGTTTGAGAGTTTTGGCGAATGATCTGATCGGGAACTGCCATGAATGTTCCCTTCGCCTCTAATTATTTGTTTTATCTACGCCATTCGTGGGGATTCGTCAG
>JAHIWM010000100.1 GCA_018815765.1 Gammaproteobacteria bacterium
ATCAATAAAGTGAAAGCCAGAATAAGCATAGGTAAACTGCTTTTAACTCTGATACTGTGCAGATTCATAATGAGTCCTTGGAAGGGTGTAATACTTTCCTAAGTATTGATAACAGAATGACTTTCCGCCAAATTTTACAGAAAAATAATTCAGAATTTATTTAAAACTGCGCTATTGTCCGGTGACTGAACTAAAACCGCGACAGAGCGTATATGCCAGCAAACAAATTGACGGAGTTTGGCAATGAAAACAGCAGTCATTACAGGAACAAGCCGGCGTTTAGGTGCTTATCTGGCGGAAAAACTAAGCGCAGAAGGCTATAAGGTGTTCGGCCTCACCAGACAAATCAATCCACAGCAGCAGTATCTGACTCAAATAGCGGTGGATTATCAGTCAGCAGATTCTGTGATGTCGGCGATTCGTCAGTTGCAGCAGCAAAGTGGCAACATTGATCTTCTGATCCATAATGCATCTTTGTTTGAAAAAGATGAGTTACATACCGAAGATACAGTGAGTTTTTATCAGGCTTTGTTTGCGGTGCATATGCAACTGCCGGCACTTTTAAACCAACATTTAGCACCACAACTAGCAAAAACTCAGGGCGGCGGTTTGATTGTACATATCACAGATATTTACAGCGAAAACCCAAATCCGGCGTTTTCACTTTATTGCAGTACCAAAGCTGGGCTTGAAAATTTAATGAAGTCAGCGGCTAAAGCTTATGCACCGCAAATCCGAGTAAACAGTATTCAGCCTGGCCCTATTATGTTTTTGCCAGAGCATAGCAACAGCGAAAAACAGCAGGTGATGCAACAAACTTTAATTGCGCAAGAAGCTGGTTTCGAGCCAATTTATCAGGGCGTCCGGTTTTTGATCGACAACAAATTTGTCACCGGCCTCAGCCTGAAAATAGATGGCGGCAGGTCGCTCGGAAAATAGCTGACAACCTAATTGGATGGGCGCTTGTTTACTGGCAGGGTCAAACACTTGTTGAATGTAGGACTCAGTCAGATCAGTTTTCCATGCCTCTGACCACAACTCCAGATGGCAGATGATATCCAAATCACAGCTGCGATCTTTGACACTACGTTGTGGATCGCTTCTGTCGCGTCCAAGCGACTCTTCAATATGGCAAAGCTCTGTTTTTAATTCAGTGGCAGTCAACGGTGAGTTCAACACCAGCACTGAATTAATAAACACATGGTTGGACTCTACCAGTTGCGCCTGTGTGTACACCCGCTGATATAAATACAGGGAGCCAAAGTTTTTAGCCAGCGTACTAACAGCAGCGGCCACATGGTGTTCAGGCTGAATATTTGAGCCTATAGAAATCACATAATACATAACACTCCTTGTGACTCAGCCTGCTGCTGTATCCGTCTGATGTTCCTTGCTTAACAACACCCGCTGCCCTTGCCGGGCAAAACCAGCAAAATGGTGATCCACCATCTGCTGATAGTCTGGCCAGTGGTCTTCATAACTCATTAAATAGGTTTTTTTACACAGCTCAGCCGGGTACAAACTCAGCAGCGAATGCACAGACGCATGCACCGGATTGTAATCCGTTAACGTCACGTCGTGGAATACCAGATCTGGTTTTAACTGCATCAGCAGTTGCGATATCGCCACTGTATCGCCGGAATAAAAAATGCTCTGGTTGATCATCAAACCAAAACAGACTTTACCTGGCGTGTGAGAGACCCGGTGCAGTTGGTAAAAGTTGCCAAACAGCTCAAACTCATCGTTTTGTAACAGCACCAGCTCAAAATAATCAGAAAGCTCATTTTCGCCTTCACCATTTTTCGCCAGTACACCTTTTAAACATTGATGCCATAACTCGTCATACAACTCATGGTGCAAAATCAGCTTGGCTTTTTTATGGTATTTGTAACGGCCTTCATTGGCCAGCCGCTCCAGGCCAAACATATGATCGGCATGCACATGGGTAATAAACACAGCATCTATATCCTGCAGCTTTAATCCCTGAGCATGTAAGGCCGGTTTTATGGTATAGCCACAGTCAATCAGCATATTGCCTTTGGCATTTGTAACCAACGCATTGTTATTAAACAAGGTATCGGATTCTGAATGACCACAGCCGAGAATTAACAGTTCATTGGAATTGGACAACATCATTTATTTCTACCCAAAGCAAAGTGCCTTTATAGTACGGCTTTTGCTGCAGATTGTATCACTGCTTTGCCGGATCTTTTTACTGAAGCCACAGCCACGGCTTACTGTACCTTAGTGCTATAGCGGCATCAGCCTAAAGCAATCAGAATGGTATCCATCAAGTTTTACCCTTAAAAAGGACAGTTCAGATGAAAACCTTGCCTTTTGTTTTATCTTCTTTCGCTTTTGCTCTGAGCAGCACAGCTTATGCGGCTTTGCCTGCATTAAAACTGAATTTAGACCAAACCACAGTGTCCGGTTTATCCAGCGGCGGTTATATGGCAGCGCAGTTTCAACTCTCTCATGCCGACTGGGTGAAAGGTGCAGCCATAGTGGCAGCAGGCCCAGTGTATTGTGCGCAGAATAATTTAATGACAGCTTTGGATCACTGCATCAATAAAGTGGGCAGCCCTATCCCTTTGTCGGATATTAATAAGCAGCTAAAAGACTGGTCAGTTGAGGGCCTGCTGGCTGCTGAAGCAGAGATTAAACAAAGCAAAATTTGGTTATTGCACGGCACTGCCGACCAAAAAATCAGCAAAGAAGTGGCTGACGCCCTCCATCAGCAATACCAGCAGTGGTTACCAGCAGCACAACTAAGTTATGTGCAGGATAAGAACTTCGCTCACCATATGCCTACTTTAAACGAAGGCAGCGCGTGTGCTAGCTCCGAAGCTCCGTTTTTAGGCAAGTGTAATTATGATGCGGCAGGTGAAGCGCTGAAATTTATTCAAGCTGGTTTAAAAGCCCCTGCGGATCACAGCAGCGGTACTGTTTATCCAATTGAGCAGCAAAAAATAGCAGGTGATTTCGCCGCCACTATGGCAGAGCAAGGTTATGTGTATGTGCCAAAAAGTTGCGAGCAAGGCCAAAGCTGTACTTTGCATATCAGCTTTCATGGCTGTAACCAACATGCCGATGCTGTAGGCATGGCTTATGTCGAAAAAGCGGGCTTTAACCGTTATGCCGACAGCAACAACCTGGTGGTGCTTTATCCACAAACCCGCGCCTCCAACCTGATGCCAATGAACCCACAAGCCTGTTGGGACTGGTGGGGGTACACAGATGCCAATTATGCCAACCGCAAAGGTCAGCAAATTCAGGCAGTTGTGAAACTAGCGCACGCTCTGGCTGGTAAATAACGATTAAGGCTGATGCGCAGCCTCTTTCTGATAAAAGACTGCGCTACTATGCAATGCCCGGTTACGGCTGGGCCTTTAACCACAAAGCCCTTTTTGCCAACTGTTCAGCACTCGCCTCTTTATTTTCTGTCAAAACCCAACTTTGGTCCGCAGCAAAAGTCACTTGAGTGGTATAGGTTTTACCACGGCTGCTAAAACTCAGCTCTGCAGTCTCTCCCTCTTTATAACTGGCTAAAGCTTTGTCCCACTGCGCTTTGGAGCTTAATTTATAACGGCCGAGTTTTAATAACTGATCGCCTTTTTCCACACCAGCCTGATACAAAGGTGTGCCAATCAGGGTATTGCTGTTTACTTTGAGTTGCTTGTCCTGCTCCAGCAAAGTCGCAGCAGTTAAAAATGCCTGTGTTGGTTTAGCAACAGCTAACTTCAAACCCATAGCAGCAAATAAAGCTTCGAAATCAGGTAATTGCTGGCCGTTGATATAACGACTAAAGAAGTTCTTTGCAAAATCTGGGTTCGCCGTCAGCGTCGCCAATGCCTGCTGCAGATCTTGTTCTGTATAAGGACGACCCACTTTGCCAAAGTCCTGCCACAACTTTCGCATCAGCAGATCCAGACTCAGCCCTTCAAATTCAGTACGTAAGGTTAAATCCAACGCCAGCCCCAGCACTTCACCATAGGTGTAATAAGAGATGTAACTATTGGCATAGTTGGTGGGGTCGACCGATACAGCAGCATCAACAAAAGGCGCCATTTCGCTCATGCCAGTGGCAGGGAAAAACTGCCGGCCCGGTGAAAGTTTCACTCTGTTCACCGCCGCTACTGTTTTATCAAGATAAGTGGCTAAATCAAAATGGCCTGTGCGGCTTAACACCAGTTTGCCATAGTAGTTGGTCACCCCTTCGGCAAACCATAAATTGCGGCTCATATTGGCGCGCTGAAAATCAAAAGGTTCTAAATCGGCTGGGCGCAACCGCTCCACATTCCAGGCATGAAAAAATTCGTGCGACAAGGTTTCTATCTGGGCGTAATTTGCCTCTTTGAGTGAACGCTCATCGGTCAGGATCGTAGAGTTACGATGCTCCATACCGTCACCATCCACATAAGGCAGATAGTCGGCAATAAACACATACTGGCCATAATCAAATTGAGGGTATTCGCCAAATATCTTCTGCTGCTCTGCCACAACAGCTTTGGCTTTTTCAGTGAAGGTATCCAGTTGTTGTTCTGTGCCCTGATGATGCAAAACCAGATGAATAGTGGCTTCAGACTGCTGATCTGCAACTTTCCAGCTACGGCGGCTGTTCGCGCTTAATTCAACCGGACTGTCCATCAGATACTGCAAATCGGGCGCTATGTAACTGCCATCTGGTTGCAGTTGCAGCTGAGTAGCCACTTTCCAGCGCGCATCGGGTAAATCAAAACGTAAAGAGGCGCTTTGCTGTGCATAATCCTGAGCAAACAGCAAAGTAGCAGGCATATTTAAATGGGCATGAGTGCGGTCTATCTGGTTATAAGTGCCGTCGCCCCAATCGCCGTACAAACGGTAATTGATGATCACTGTGCCATCATGCTGGCCCACCGACCACTGACTTGGGCTGATACGTTGCAAAGGTAAAACTTTACCTGTGCTGTCTGTGGCTTTTAAATCATAGATATTTTTGGCAAAGGCATGAGGTGCATAACGGCCTGGTGAGGCGCTGCTCATACTCAGTAATAAATTAGCAGAACTAACAGCGTCAAACCGCGCCTGAATAGAGGCTTCATGGTGTGCTGCATTAGCAAAAGACAGCTGATAGCTGACTGCTGGTTTAACCGGAGCTTCTGCTGCCAACAGGCTGAAACTACATAAAGTAAATGAAGACAAAGCAAAAAACAGGCGCACTATGCAATCCTTTTTAACAGAGTAGCAGAACACGATAGAACAATTCACAGCAGACTCCAATCTGCATTAGTGCACTTCATCGCAAAAACAAAGCCATGCACAGAATTTAACCTGAGAAGGCTGATAAAGCAGTGGTGCAGATCTTGTGGCTGTTGAATAATAAGACCTGATACAGCAAAGAAGGAGCAGTCAGGTGGTTCAGGCAGTTATTTTTGATATGGATGGGGTGCTGATTGATTCTGAACCTTATTGGGCTGAAGCCGAGCAGCATGTGTTTCGCCAATTAGGCGTAAAGCTGGATCCGGCCATTACCTCACAAACCAGCGGTATGACCACCAGAGCAGTAACCGAACTCTGGTTTAAGCATTCGCCATGGCAGAATTTAACCATTGAACAAACTGAACAGGCCGTCATCGATTACGTAGCTTTGGCAGTGCTGCAGCGTGGTGTGGTGAAAAAAGGTGTACTGGAGCTGTTGCAACAACTGCAAAGCTGGCAAATTCCGGTAGCACTTGCCACCAACTCGCCAGGATCACTGATGAACACTGTGCTGGATAAACTACAAATTCGCCCGTACTTTCAGGCGCTATGCTCCATTGAGCTGGTCACCCAAGGCAAACCTAAACCAGAAATTTACCATTTAGCCGCCAGCAAGTTAGGTGTGGCTTCAGAACATTGCCTGGTGTTTGAAGACTCAGTGACAGGCTTAACAGCAGCTAAAGCAGCAGGCATGAAAGTAGTAGCTTTACCGGCTGAACATCACTGGCACAGAGCTGAATACGATCAAGCCGAAAGCCGCTTAAAGTGTTTTAGCGACATTCAGCCAGAGCATTTTCGGGCTTGGGGATTCAGGCAGAGGTGATTCGATTCAGAAGGAGTCTTTGGGCATAAAACAAAAAGCCCGTCACAAGGACGGGCTATTTGT
Organism: Gammaproteobacteria bacterium; assembly: GCA_018815765.1. Lineage (GTDB taxonomy): Bacteria > Pseudomonadota > Gammaproteobacteria > Enterobacterales > Alteromonadaceae > Pararheinheimera. The sequence goes on from JAHIWM010000100.1 coordinate 6,125, forward strand.
TTTTTATGGTGCCCAGACGCGGAATCGAACCACGGACACGCGGATTTTCAATCCGCTGCTCTACCGACTGAGCTATCTGGGCAAAAAGGATGGTGCCGCTTATCCGAGTCGAACGGATGACCTACTGATTACAAGTCAGTTGCTCTACCAACTGAGCTAAAGCGGCAACCTAAACTGGGTGACAGGATTTCAAAGGAATCACATCACTAAAACTAATGGTGCCCAGACGCGGAATCGAACCACGGACACGCGGATTTTCAATCCGCTGCTCTACCGACTGAGCTATCTGGGCA
>JAHIWM010000101.1 GCA_018815765.1 Gammaproteobacteria bacterium
GTTGTTTAACCAGTTTCATAATATGTTCCTTTTAATTCAGTGTTCGACTACAACCCAGCGGCTTGTTTGCCACTTTGAGATGAAAAAAATACCGCAAGAGCTTCAATATCCTGATCCGACAACGCACTGGCATTGGCCTGCATAATAAAAGCCAAACCACCTTTACGTTTACCGTCGCGATAGGCCTTTAAGGCGTACTGCAAATACTCTTTATTTTGTCCGGCCAGATTAGGGTTGGTAGCCACAGGAGCTATACCAAATTCACCATGACAACCTAAACACTGCTGGGATAACACCAGACCTTTGGCGTACAACTGCTCACTGCTGGCTGCAGAGTGTTGACTGAATGTAGCTGCCACTATCAGTAAAGCTAAAGCTGTTAGAGTTTTCATCTTCGCCTCCTTCCTCTTTCGATAAAAAGGCCACTTATCGTGGCCTTCTGCTATCAATGTGTTTACTAAGCTGTTATTGACCTTCTTTGGCATTAAACATTTCAGTGGCATAAATCAAACCTAAGCCATAACCACCTGCATGTTCTTTGGCAATATCAGTCACAGCTTCGTAAGAGGCGGTACGTGCCCAGTCACGTTGCAGCTCTAACATATATTGCAACCAGGTCACAGGACGGGCACCAGCCTGGATCATCCGTAACACCGCCATATCGTGCGCTTCTTTGCTGACACCACCTGAGGCATCAGTGACAAAATACACTTCGTAGCCTTCATCTATGGCCGACAGCACAGGGCCTACACCACATACTTCAGTCCATAAGGCAGAAATTACAATTTTGTTCTTTTTGAATTTCTTCACCAGATCAGTCACCCGTTTGTCTTCCCAGGTATTCATGGTGGTGCGGTCTATCGGAGTTTGCTCTGGAAATACTTTTTGCAATTCAGGGAAAATCGGACCGCTAAACGACTTAGCTGCCACTGTGGTCAGAATAGTTGGCACTTCAAAAGCTTTAGCCGCTTTCGCTAAACCTGTGACGTTATTACGCACCTCTTCAATGGTATGAGAACGTGTTGCAAAAGCCATTTGTGGTTGGTGGTCGATCAAAATCAGCGTGTGGTTGGTTGGCGTTAACAGCGTCTTGCCAGGCTCACCCGCTAAAGCAGGAGCACTGATAGCAGCAAACAGAGAAACACCAGCGATAACAGATTGTAAGGTTTTGTTTAATTTGAACATTTTAAAATTCCTTCTGGATGATTGAGTTTAGTTTTTTTAATGGACGACTGCGTAACCAGTCCATGAGTCATATAATAGAGGAATAAAAAAGAATGAAAATTAGCAAAAAACGTAACTTTCATTCTGTTTTACGGAATTTAAAAATGAAAAAGATCAGCTACTAGGCTTAGGGGCAAAGTTATAACGTAAACAAGAGGAAAAAGACGATGCAGCTCTTGGGTGGCAGGTCGTAAAAATTATTTGCTATGGTGATTAACTTCAGATGATGTGACAAAACCCGAGCCCTGGCTGTAAACCAAAGCTCGTGATCCATACATATATCCACTAGTGACTGAACTGCAGCGCCGCTAAACGTGCATACAACTCACTGCTTTGCAGCAATTCGGTATGAGTGCCTTGGGCTACTATGCGCCCGGCTTCCAGCACCACAATACGATCGGCAGCCAAGACTGTGGCCAGCCGATGCGCTATCACTAAGGTAGTACGGTTTTGTGCCGCATTATCCAAAGCTTGTTGCACTTGTCGTTCGCTTTCAGCATCTAAAGCGCTGGTGGCTTCATCCAGCAATAACACCGAAGGGTTACTTAAGATGGCTCGTGCTATGGAAATACGCTGACGTTGACCACCGGATAAACGCACACCACGTTCGCCTAAATAAGTGTTGTAGCCTTCAGGTAAAGCCAGAATAAAGTCATGTGCTGCTGCCATTTTCGCTGCATCTTGCACTTCTTGCTCTGAAGCTTCAGGGCGGGCGTAACGGATATTATCCAGCACAGAACCTGCGAATATCACAGTGTCCTGCAGCACTATGCCAAAAGGCTGACGGGCATCTGTTAAACGTAGATCTTTTAAATCCATGCCGTTAAATTTCACCTGGCCTTGTTGTGGATCGTAAAAGCGCAACAACAGCTGGAACAAGGTAGTTTTGCCAGCCCCTGAAGGGCCAACCAAAGCTATATGCTCACCGGGTTTAATCTGCAGTGAAAAATCCTGTAAAGCATAAGTATCAGGCCGCGATGGGTAGCTGAAATTAACGTTGTTAAACTCAATACCAGTGCCAGCCAGATTATGTTCAGGCAAAACAAAAGGCAGAGGGTCGGCTCTTTCAACCACTGGGGATTCTACATTGAGTAACTGCATCAAACGCTCGGCCGCACCTGCAGCACGTTGTAAGTCGCCCCAGACTTCAGCAATAGCGCCAATAGCGCCAGCCGTCAGTACCGCATATAAAATAAACTGCGACAACTCGCCGCCTGTCATTTCATTGGCCAGCACCGCTTGAGCACCTAACCAAAGCACAAAAGAGATAGCACCAAACACCAGCACTATCGCCACTAAGGTCAGCATAGAGCGGGCGCGAATACGGGATAACGCTGTGGTAAAGGCATTTTCGACCGAGTCAGTAAAACGCAAAGTTTCCCTCTGTTCCTGCCGGTATGACTGCACTGTTGGTATAGCGTTTAACACCTCACCTGCGACAGCGCTGGCATCCGCAATACGATCCTGACTGTCACGCGACAGCTTACGAACTTTGCGGCCAAATAAGAAAATCGGCAAAATCACCAGCACCAGGGTCAACAAAATATAAGCAGCTAATTTAACGCTGGTGACAAATAACATCACCAAACCGCCGAGCAATAAGAAGCTATTGCGTAAACCCATCGACAGACTGGTGCCCACCACAGCCTGAATTAAGGTGGTATCTGTGGTTAAACGCGACAAGACCTCGCCGGTTTTAGTCAGCTCAAAAAACTGCGGGCTCATTTTCACCACGTGAGCATAGACAGCACTGCGTAAATCCGCAGTGACCCGCTCACCCAGCCATGACACATAATAAAACCGCAACGCAGTGGCGACAGCTAAGACGACAGAAAGGCCAAATAACGCCAGAAAGTATTTGTCGATATGGCCAGCCTGATCAGAGGAAAAACCTGCATCAATCAAATACCGAAAAGCCACTGGTAGAGTAAGAGTGGCCACAGCAGCTACTGTTAAAGCGACAAAAGTCAGCAACCAGCGGCTGGCATAAGGAGTTAAAAACGGAATTAAGCTAAAAAGCGGACCAATTTTTTTGGCCGGAGCCTGAACATCAGTATCAGGCTCCGCTTCGGTAACGAGGGATGTGCTGCTCATGACTTATAAACCAGCCATCATACGCAGCACTATGCCAATGGCAGCACCGATCATCAGCACCAGCAAGGCGGCAAAACCAATCATAAAACCCGGGCCACGACTTCTTGCGTCTTTGATATAACTGACGGCGTAATACAAACGGCCAACCAACCAGACTACACCCACTAAACCAGCCCAGACCGGACTAACATATTCACTGAATAACCAAAGCGCAGGCAAAAACAGCACCAGATGTTCCAGCGTATTCATTTGCACACGAAATATGCGCTCAAAATCCAGATTACCTGTAGTCGCAGGAGCAGCCACGCCATATTTTTTCCGCGCCATCGCAACGGCCATACAACTGTATAAAAACAATAAAAGTGCCAGCAAAGTGACAATAGCAGGAAGATGTAAAGCCATGATAAACCTTCAGTAAGGTACGGCGGATTGCCTTTGAAGGTTATGGGGATGCCGCATAAGGAATTCAATTGTTTATTAAAAAGGCGGTTGAATGTTTCAGCCGCCCTGCTGCTTTACTCCAGACAGATTAAGTTCTGAACTGCGCTAACAACCCGGCTAAATTACTCATTTCTTTATCCAGTCTGTTGCTGCTTTCACGTGCGTGTTGCCCCGTACTTTCATTGGTTTTGGCCTGCGATACTATAGCTTCAACACTGCCATGAATTTGCTTCATCTCTTGCTGTTCTGAGCGGGCAGACTCTTTAATATCCTCGTTGACCGAGCGGATTTTGCCCACCACAGTCACTATCGAGGAAAAGGCTGTAGTGGTATCAGCAATACGCTCTGTGATCTGTAACGCTTTTTGCTGAGCACCAGCCATCACTTTCACCGCCATACCAGAACCATTGGTCAGGTTATTGATAATGCTCTCAATTTGTTTAGTCGAATCCTGAGTTCGGGACGCCAGACTACGCACTTCATCAGCCACGACCGCAAAACCACGGCCTGACTCACCCGCCCGTGCAGCTTCTATAGCTGCATTCAGCGCCAGTAAGTTCGTTTGTTCAGCAATACTGCGGATCACTTCCAGCATGGTACTTATATTTTTACTATCTTCCACTAAAGCGCTGATCACTTTACTGGCATTATCAATTTCATCCGCGACCTCGCTCACCCCCAAACGGGCAGCATCTACCACTTGTTCGCCCTGAGCCGTAATACCTGAAGCTTCGCCGGACGCAGTATCGGCTCGTTGCACAGCCTGGCTAATATGATCAACAGCCTTAGCTAAATGATGAATAGCATCAGCCACTTGGATAGTTTCTTTTAACTGAATCGTCACGCCACTGGCACTTTGCTCTATCGCTGCAGAAATATCGTGATGGGCATTGCTTAACGAATGGTGGCTTTGTTTAGCCGACTGCATCAGTTGCTGTAACTGCTCAATAAAAAGGTTAAAAGCCACAGCCAAATCTTTCACTTCAGTGTCTGCTCCTGTCACGTTGAGCCGGGCCGTTAAGTCACCTGAACCACGGCCTAAATCCACTAAATGCGCCTTTAACCTGGCCAGCGGTGCCAGAATAATAGACTGGGCCACTATAAAAATAAGTGCAGCAATAATGATACTGATGGTTAAACCTAAACCCAGGTTCCAGCGGGCCGAGCTTTGCAACGAATCCACATGGGCAGTTTCCGACTCCACCGCCGAATCAGCCTCTTCTTCCATAGTGCCAACAAAATCCAGCAAACTGGCCACTGAAGCTTGAAAGTCTTGATACAGCTCTGCTGACTGCTGCCCTGCTTTTAGTTGCTGATACAACGCATCGCGGTTTTGCTGATACTGTAACCACAATTGTTCAAACTCTTTAATGGTGCCAGCTTTAAGCAAACCGCTATTTTTCATCCGGCCGAGTGCCTCATTGGCCATATCTCCGGCAGCTGCCAACTGAGTATTAGCCTGTTCTGCAGAAATTTCGGCATGATAAAACTGCTGCATACTGATAATTTCCTGCTGTATGCCAATTTGTCCTTCCATAGCGCCATCAGCCGTATCCCAGGCTGGCCCACCTAAATACTCCAGCATTTGCCCCAGCTTATTGGTGGCCTGCATACCAATGTAGCTATTCATCACTACCACCAGTAAAAAGCTCGCCACACCCACTGTAATCGCCATTTTAATTTTCATAGTTGATCCCTGTTATTCCAAAGAGAACATAAGCCGGAACCCTAGTGCAAATGCGTTGTCCAGCGTTGGATCCATCGAAGGATTATTCACATAATACGCACTGCCCTGCAGCGTGACTCTGTCATGGATGGGCATGGCATAACTCAGCTCCCATGCCGTTTCTTTTTGCTCTGCTGCCCTATTTTGCTGTAAAAACGCATCGCCATTCTGAGCCTGAGCTACAGCTAAACCCAAGGCATCACCAGATAACCAAAGATCAGTATAGACGCCACCCAGGCCATAATAATTTTCCAGCTGATTCACATCCTGATCGGCAAAACCTGCCTGCAAAAAAAACGCAAGCTGTTCAAGCCATTGATATTCAGCAATCAGATACAAACCTTTGTTGTCGCGATGCATCTCTGAATTCACCGGGTTTTCTACCAAAGCATTGTGTTGCCAAACCCCAACACCAATTTTATAAGCCTCTGTTTTAATGCCCAATTCGCCGGCTCGAAACACGCCCTCACCTTCTTCAAACCGAATATAGCTGCCCCGCCGTCCGTCCGGATGCCCTGGCACTCCGTCATAAATCGCCAGATGTGCATAGTAGTTATCCACCTCAACCGATAACAGCGCCGCTACCGCTGTGGTTGGAAAGATTGAAGGCACAGCCTGAGAGGTATCAGGGCCTATACCAAAAGAAGGATGAGTAAAAAGCGCTGCGCTGTCGAGGCTGTAAAACACGGCGTTGTAATCATGTAAACCCAACAGAGCTTTTAACTGGCTATCGAAAAAACTATGCTGATACCACAGCTCATAAAGTTTGGTTTCGTCTTCAGCGGCAATATTGGACATGCCCTGCACATCGCCCACCAGTTCGGAAGGATCGCCGCCATAGTTTGCCAACAGATAACCAAAAAACTCGCCACCTTGCCATAAACCCGCTTCGGCTGTATCCGCTGTTAGTGTGAAATCGGCACTGGCTAAACTACGTGAACCTTGGTCTACACCACCTTCTAAATTGCGCACATGCTCCAGCGTCAGAGCGAAGGCCGGAGTAATAGCGTTTAGGGCTTGTGCTGTAGAAGGTAGAAACGATAAAAATGCGAGGGTGAAAACCTTAAGCTTTTGCATAGGCTTACCGCAATTTAAGGAACCGGACTTGAGTATAACGGAGTTTTTAAAAGCTGCTTTTTAGTTGATGGAAAAGGTAAACACTTCAGATTGCCTGCTGTATTCAGGCAGGCAATCTGAGCGATCAATTAAGCGAACTGCTTTAACCTGAGCATATCCCTGACCACTTCATAACCAGGGAAACAGGCGGTGATCAACAGGCCATAAGTTAAGCCTTTTTCCAGCTGTAGTACTGTAAACAGGCTATTCAGCTCAGCAGGACCTGCCTGCAACAGAGGACCATTAAAAGCCAACACCACTAAAAACGCCGTAAAAGCTGCATTGACCACAATACTGCTTAACAACAAGCTGCGGTTCCAGATCCGTTGCTGCAACTGCCATAAACTCAGCAGCACAGACAGCACAATCACCGGGCTAAACCATTGCAACATCAATAAAGCCGTATCAGTAAAAGTAACGCTTCGTGCTGCAAACTCTGCCGGACTCATCCATAGCGGATACCAAATAACAATCAACAAAAAGATACAGGTCGCCAGATCGGTGAAGATGTCGGTCAGGCTAATATGCTGCCAGCCCAAGTTTGCTTTGGGTAACTCTTTAGGCGACCAGTCTTTGCCCGGACAATTGCCCAGCAGATGCCCTGTACCATTCACGGCAGCAAAACTCAGCACTATGGCTGTAAAAGCAAAACAGGCATCTTCCATAAAACCAGCGGCCAGCTGCAACATAAAACGAATTAAGTTGCCATCGCTGCTGCCCATCCAATGCGTAGTAGCGCCTATCACCTGTAATACAAAAAGCACACCCAACACCATATACAAAGTGTGCTTCAGCAAAGGCATATCTTCGGCTGCAACCAGCGCTTTAGGCGGAATAAACTGATAAGCCACAACTCTTGGCCGACCCATTTGCTTCAGTACTGCGGTCACATCATCTTCTGACAACTGGCCTTGCTGCTCTTTCAGCGCATCCAATTGGTCCATAATATTGGCATTCAGTTCGCGGCCTATTTCCCGTCTTTTCGATTCAGGTAACTCGCGCTGCACCGCAGCAACATAACGTTCTACCAGTTCCATTATTCTTTCTCCCCGCTTTGATTGTGATCGAAGCTTTGGCTAAGCGCTTCACTGTCACTGAGCAAAGGAGTCAAAGCTGAATTTAGTTGTAACCATTCGTCGGTCAGTTGCAGCAGCAGCTCTTTGCCTTGCTCTGACAACAAGTAATAACGCCGCTCGCGGCCTTCGGCCTGCTGCCATTCGCTGTCCAGCAACCCTTGTTCAGCTAAACGCCGCACCAGCGGATACAAAGTGCCTTCGTCTATGTCGATGCCTCTGTCCTGCAATTGCTTTCTAAGCGAATAGCCATAGTGTCGCTGCTTCAACGAGGCCAATACAGCCAGCACCAGCACACCACGGCGCAGTTCCAGTCGCATTTTGTCCAGCTGTGAAGTGGTCATAAGAAATCCCGTATTTCGTTCAACTACCGATACTGTGTCACGCACACTGTGTGCCACACAGTAAATACTAGGCGCGGCACAGTAAGATCGCAAGCTTATTTTTTAAATAAAGAATAAGTGATTGGAAAACAAAGATTTTTAATCTGGAACTAGCGAAAAACAGCAGGCGAACAACAGAAAAAAGCAGAAGTTGAAAAGGAAAAACAGTAGAACAGACTTTAGCAGTATTCTGCCAAAGTCTGTTTTTATAAAAGTTATGCTTCCAGATACATCTGGCGTAGCTGTTGTAGTTTGTTCTGATCCAACCCCAGTTTTTGCTGTAAATACGCATCCACTGAGCCGTAATCTTTTTCCAGTTGATCAAACATGGCACGGATCAAAGCCGGATCTGTGCCCATCATCACCTGGATCACTTCTGGTTTCATCGACTGCATAAACTGATTATGTGGCGAGTCTTTTTTATCCCCTGCTTTGGCGCGTTTTTGCATTTCCCGTAAACCAAAGTTGTAGACCTTTTCCGACATTGCATAATCGTCCACTACCAGTTGGCGCGGCACATTCAGTGCCGACAAAATCAACGCCGACGCCATGCCAGTTCTGTCCTTCCCAGCTGAACAATTCACCGCCAGCGGCGCTTTACCTGCCAGTAGCTGTTCAAACATTTGCTTAAACTGCTGAGCAAAACGTTCTGGCCCTTGGCGATAAAAACCTGAAAACACTTCAATAGCCTGCTCTCTGTTGGTTATTTTTCCAAAAGCCTGCATGTTACTGCCTGCCATCATTTCCTGCATCGAATAATCACGAACCAGCATCTGAGCTTCAGGTGCGAAGTTTTTGTATAGAGTAGGTTCAGTAGCCAGCTCTTCACGAGCGCGGAAATCACACATAGTACGGATCTGCAGAGCGCTAAGGTACTGATAGTCGGCAGAGGTTAAATCCGTCATAGTGCCGCTGCGA
>JAHIWM010000102.1 GCA_018815765.1 Gammaproteobacteria bacterium
AGGTGTGGCTGTGTATGGTGTGGTGGTGGTTTTGTTAAAGATGGTAGAGTAAGTGGATTTAATATCTGGTTAGCCCGCTATTTTGAGGTTGCGGGCTTGATACAACATAGTTTATGTAGTTTGAGGTTTAACCAGCAGTACTCTGCTTGCTTTGACTGCTGCGCAGCTGAAGCATCAGGCTGTCGAGCAAGTGTTGGCGTTGCCAGTTTTGTTGTTGTTCCGATTGTTCTTGTTGCTGCGTAGCAATACTGGGGCTTTGCTGTGCATTCACTTCCGTATTGGCGTTACTGCTCTGGTAGGCCTTTTTCGCTGAAGCTGCTGCAATTTCATAATCCGCCTGAGTCAGTTTGCGACGACCAGTGCCTCCGGTTTCTGGATCTGTTAACTGATAGTCCAGTTGGTAGTTTTTTGCGGTAAGACCGCCAATTTGCATACTATCCAGTGATATGTCGCTCATGATTTAATCCCCTGTGATTATTGCCTGGGTGAAAAGCAAAGCTTGTGCCAAAGAAGGGAATAGCGGCAGAACAATGCAGAAGCCGAAAAAATAAGGGGTTAAACAGCGTATTTTTGTTGTTAGAGTTTACTTTCAGCAGGCTTGAGCTGCAGATATTTGCCACAGGGCGGCAAGCCATGTCTCTTGCTTACCAGCTGTGGCAAATTCAACTTAATACTCAATCACCTTAGCCACACCCCGTGAACGTGGATCTGCAGCGGCTTTAACCTCTTTGGCTGTGATTTGTATCGCCTGCACGTCACCTAAATTCCAGTCTTGGGTATGCAGTGTGTAACCTTTTTTCGTCAGCTGTTGCTGTACCTCTGCAGGGAGTGGGGCGTAAGGCTCCATAGTGATTTGATCTTTAGGTAATAACTGGTGGTGAAAACGCGGGGCTGCTACGGCCTTTTGCAATGGCATGTTGAAGTCGTACAGGTTGCTGATCACCTGAAAAATAGAGGTGATGATGGTTGAACCTCCCGGAGTGCCAACCACCAGCTGCACTTTATTGTCCTGCACCAAAATGCTGGGGGTCATAGACGACAGCATACGTTTGCCTGGGGCTATAGAATTAGCATCGTTGCCGACTACACCAAAAACATTCGGCACTCCAGGTTTGGAAGAGAAATCGTCCATTTCGTTATTCAATAAAAAGCCTGCGCCTTGCACTACCACGCCGCTGCCAAAATCCAGATTCAGCGTATAGGTGTTGGATACCGCATTGCCTTGCTTATCCAAAATAGAGAAGTGAGTGGTGTGATAACCCTCAAGGCCTGGTTGAATAGCTTTGGTTTCTGAGATAGTTAACGGATTGATTTCTTTGGCGCGTTTATCCAGATAGGTACTGTCGAGCAATTGCTGCTGCGGCACTGTGACAAAACCAGGGTCGCCCAAATACTCTGCTCGGTCAGCATAAACCCGTTTTTCCAGCTCAGCTATTAAGTGCACATACTGGCTGCTGTTGTGTTTTACATTTTCGAAATCGCTGCTGCGGCGCTGCTTTAAACCCAATAATTGCGCCAGCGCTATGCCGCCTGAACTCGGTGGCGACGCACTAATGAGCTGCTTGTCGCGCCATGGAGTCACTAAAGCATCACGCCAGCCTGCGCGATAAGAGGCTAAATCATCCATGGTGATTAAACCTTTACCCCGCTGCATTTCTGCCACTAACAGCTCTGCGGTTTTGCCTTTGTAAAAATCGTCAGGGCCTTGTGCTGCAATGCGTTTTAAGGTTTCAGCCAGTTCAGGTTGTTTGAAGTTTTCGCCTGCTTTCATCGCGGCAAAATACTGCGCGAAGTTGGTTTTGCCCTCCAGTTGCTGTAATAAATCGGCGCGGTACTGATACTGGTTTTCGGCCACAGTAAAACCAGTGCTGGCGTAGTGAATAGCCGGAGCTACTAAGTCTTGCCATGGCAAGGAGCCAAACTTTTTATGCGCCAGCCATAATCCCATCACAGTGCCTGGCACGCCGCTGGCTTTATGGCCTATTAAACTTAAGTTTTCAATCACCTGCTTGTCGGCATTTAAAAACATATCCTTATGCGCCGCCGCTGGTGCTGTTTCACGGTAATCAAGGAAATAAGGCTTGCTGTCAAACCAGACCAGCATAAAACCACCACCACCTATATTGCCTGCTTCAGGGTAAGTGACAGCCAACGTAAAAGCTGTGGCTATGGCCGCGTCTACCGCATTTCCACCTTTTCGCAATATTTGCTCAGCCACCAAAGCACCGTATTGATCAGGGGAGGCGACAGCGCCACTTTTTATGCTTTGGGGTAGGGCAGTAGTTTCTGTGGCCTGCAAAGGGCTAAAAAGTATTGATAAAGACAGCAGTAACACTGAAGAAAAAAAGCGGTAAGCCATAACTAACTCCTTGATGTTTGACTACTGTTCTATCCTGTAACGCTGCAGATGACAAGAATTTCTACACATGAACAGGACAAAAAAAGGCAGCACAAACGGCACAGCAGGTACAGCGGAGCAGACTGAAATTAACACTGCTATATTCATTTATGGTAATGTTCATTTGTTTCATTTGTTTCATTTTTATCAGATGGTTGTTTTGCCATGATCTCAATTTCTGCTGGTTCGGATAGCGCTTCAGGTTCTGTCGCTGTGATGGACGAAAACCATAGTTATCAGGCCATCGAAACTATTTTGAATAGTCTCGATGCGTTGGTGTATGTGTCGGATATGCAGACTTACGATCTGCTTTATATCAACGACTATGGTGCAGCAGAATGGGGGCCTATAGCTGGCCGGAAGTGTTTTCAGGTGCTGCAGGCTGGGCAAGACTCACCTTGTCATTTTTGCACCAATAACAGGTTGCTTAATGCAGAAGGAAAGCCTGCTGGCGTTTATGTCTGGGAGTTTCAGAATACCTTGAATGGCCGCTGGTACCAGTGCCGCGATCAGGCTATTTATTGGATAGATGGCCGGCTGGTGCGTATTGAAATCGCCACAGATATTACCGATCGCAAAGAGATGGAGCAGCAACTGGCCAAAGCCAAAGCGCTGGCTGAGCGACAAGCCAATACAGACGAGCTGACTCAGATGTATAACCGCAGGGCCTTTTTTAATATCAGCCGACAGGTGTTTCATCAGGTGCATCGTGCCGGGCAAAGGCTGGCGGTGGTAATGTTCGATCTGGACCATTTTAAGCAGGTGAACGATCAATGGAATCATGCCGCCGGTGATGCAGTGCTGGTGAATATTTCTGCGCTGGCGCAAAGCATAGTGCGCGGCTCCGATGTGCTGGCTCGCGTCGGCGGAGAAGAGTTTGCGGTGGTACTGCCTGATACGGATATAGAGCAGGCCAAGCAACTGGCGGAGCGGATGCGTGCTGGTTTTGAGCAACATAAAATAGTGATTGAAGGCGGTGAAATCAGCTGCACCGCCAGTTTTGGTATTGCCTGTGCCAATTTAGCGGAACTGAGCGGCGAGTTGGAACCACAAGCCATATTAGAAGACTTACTGCATGCCGCAGATAAAGCCATGATGCAGGCCAAGGTTTCAGGCCGTAACAGAGTCTGTATAAATGGACAGATTTGAGAATGTTACAACAGTAGTCTTAGGTTTGTAGGTTATTAGTGCAGTAAAACATCGGGAAAACGCCCACAGCTAAGTGGGCAATCAGGTCGTCAACTCAACTAATCTGAGTGCGATACCATCAGGCTGATGCTGTAGTCTTTTTGCTCAGGGTAGAAGTTTAAGCCAACAGACTTTTTCACATCAGTGTAGTTTTCAGTTGATGCATAAGTTTTCTGCAGGCCAACACCGGCAAAAGGTTTAACACTATCAGAAAGTTCGTTGTATTCGAAAAGAACTCTGGTGTAGATACTATGAGTTCGCTCATCACCAGCCCCTGAGTACTCTGGTTTAGCGGTCGTTACACCTAATTCATAGTTCGCGTTCCAAGCTGCAGATAATGACTCTTTGTAGCCTAAGCCAACACCTGTTTCCCAGAAAGAATCAACAGAATCAGAAATCTGAGAATCGGCCTTATGGTGAAAGGCTGAGTTTAGATCCATATACAATCCATCATCCGCCAGTACTGAAGTTGAACAAAAAACAAGCAAAGCAATAACAGTACGATTCATACGCCACTCCCTAGTGTTTCTTCCGTTAATAACAGGTTGTTATCCCAGACAATTCTGCACTGATGATGTCGATGCAGGTTAAAAACTAATCTAAAGACCTCAGATGAGCCTGTCAATAAAATACATACTAATTACATTTATTTAACTCATAACTGTTCTTTATGGATGACATCGTGAGGTTGCTGGTTAGCTCATCAGGCAGACACACATTGACCCTGTTGTGATCTGACTCAACTCAGGTCAGATAAATTCTAATTGTATAAATGACTTACTATCGAATAGTCTGGATGTTTAATACAACTTATGACATGGATGCGGTGATGCGAAATTGGCTTTGGGGACTTTTGCTGTTTGTGGGATCTGCGGCTGCTTCAACTGAACAACCCCAAGTTGCGCAGGCAGAATTTGAGCAGTTTCTGGATGAAGTGATACAGCCACATTTGGACAAAGCTGTCTTGTCGAATGTCAGCGTAGCGCTGGTGTATAACAACAAACTTGTAGTGAGCCGGGGTTATGGTTTTGCTGATCAAGCTGCAGGGCTAAGACTCGACGCGACCCAACATTTAATTCGCCCAGGCTCTGTGTCCAAGCTACTAACCTGGACAGCTGTAATGCAGCTGACAGAGCAGGGCCTGATTGATCTAGATACGGACATCAATACCTACCTGGATTTCACTATACCAGCGCACCCAAGCGGCCCTGTGACTATGCGGCATTTAATGACACACAGGGCAGGTTTTGAAGATGTGCTGCGTGATTTAATGGCTACCAGCCCAGAGCAATTGGTCAGTAATGAAGAATGGCTAAAACGCTGGGTGCCACAGCGGGTTTTTGCTGTGGACACTGTGCCAGCTTATTCCAATTATGGCGCAGCTTTAGCGGGTTATATTGTGGAGCGCGTCAGTAAAATACCGTTTGAGACTTATATTGAGCAGCATATTTTCCAGCCTGCTGGCATGAAAAACTCCAGCTTTCGCCAGCCAGTACCAGATTCTTTAGCAGACCAAGTCGCCAGAATTTATGATAAGTCAGGCATCAGGCAAGTACCTTATGACTATATCAGCCCAATACCTGCAGGTTCTTTATCGGCTACAGCTCAGGATATGGGGCTTTTTATAGCGGCGTTTTTAGCGGAAGCAAAAGATGGAACTACACCGCTATTGAGTGCCAAAACCCGTGAACAGATGCTGAGTTATTCTGCGCCTCAGGTCCAGGGTATGGACACTATGGCGTTGGGGTTTTTCCGCGACAATGAGCAAGGTTTGCAGATTTGGCAACATGGTGGTAATACCCGTACTTATCATAGCCATCTGCTGCTGGTTCCTGAATTTGGTGCCGGGCTTTTTGTCAGCATAGGTTCCGCCGCTGGCCGTGCTCAGGCTTATGAGTTACGCGAAGCGTTAAACATCGCTTTTATTAAAAAATACCTGCCCGTCAAAGCAACTGAAGCTTTGTTGCATTCCGACCCGACCGGTGCGAAACAGCGTGCAGATGAGCTGGTGGGTTATTACCAGAACAGCAGAACAAGTTTCAGCACCTTGCTGGCAGTACTGCAACCTCTGTATCGGTTACAGGTCACGGCAACAGAAACAGGTGATTTGATATTGGCTGGTTACAACAAAGCGGACAATACACCCTGGTTATGGCGCGAAATACAGCCTTATTTGTGGCAGCAGGTGGGTGGGCAAGACCGGCTGAGTGCCTTGGTCAAACCCGATCAGCCTGTGATGTTAAATATCGGAGCTTTAGCGCCGGTACTATCGTGGAATAAAGTTCCCCCTCTGGCCAATGCTGCTGTATTGGTTCCTGCCTGGTGTAGTGCGCTGGTGATTTTATTGTTCGCAGTGCTGAAACTACCGTACTTGTGGTTCAGGTATAAAAAGCGCTGGTTACAGCAGGCAGGAGCTATTGCGCTGGTATCCGTGGCTTGTTGTGCTCTGGCTCTGTTTACTGGGCTGGCGCTGTTAGATTTGGCGCTGGACGGGATCTACAGCTTTGCACCTTCAGATCTGCTGATCCGCTCTGCTCAGTTATTATGCTTTTTTGCAGTGTTAGGCCTTGTTCCTGCGGGATTACTGTTAAAACAAAGCTTTGGATCTGGTATTTGGCTACAACGCATACAGCACGCGCTGACCCTACTGGCGTCTTTGTTTATTGCTTGTTATTTGGCGCTGTATCAGTTGTGGTCGGTGCAGCTTTATTACTAGTTGCAGTGTAGAAGTGGTCAGGTAAAACACTATGACCTGACCGCTGATTTAAATTAAGGCAGGATTTTAATCGACTGGATCACAACAGGAGTTTCAGGTTGGTGAAATGCTATAGGTTTGCCGCCCGGGTTATCCAGCCATACTTCTTTTACTTTCACTGCCGCTATTTTATCCAGCACGGCATCGCCTTGCGTCAACTGGCCGAAGTTGGTGTATTTGCCATCCAGATGAGCGCGTCGCTCCAGACAAATATAAAACTCCGTGCTGCCACTGTTTGGATCTTCATCCCGCGCTAAGCCAAGGCTGCCTCTGATCTGAGGTTTGCTGTCGGAAAACTCTCCATCCACCTGATAGGTTTTATGATCAGGGTGCAAATCATCATTAATACCAGCTTGTGCCACATGGCCTTTTACTACCCGATAAAAAGTTTTGCCTTCATACCAGCCACTGTTTGCCAGCCGGATAAACTGCGCTGTGGTTTTAGGGGCAATTTTGTCGTCCAGCTCAAAGGTCATTTCACCGGCACTGGTACTTATCACGGCTTTTGGTGCAGTGAAAGCCAAGGGGTTGAAAACAAAAAAAGCGAGTAGCGAAACCATTTTTAGGTTCATCAGGTGACATCCTTGAGATCATTGTATTTATTCGACAAAACCAGCCTAACAGGACTGGCTGTTGAACAAAAGCCTGTGATGTTATTGTTTCTTTTTTAGAAATTCCTTCCATTTTCCAATTTAGCAACTAAAGTTTTCGAAACAGGTAAAAATGGCAAGATAAAACCAAAGGCACCTGTTGCTAAAAACATAGTGATAACAACCCCAAAGGAAGGAATACCGCAGATGAATACCTTAAAAAAACTACTGGTCAGCAGTTTGGTTTTTAGCTCATTTTTGCCACAGATGGTGGTGGCCAATCAGGCTTATGCAAGCTCTGTTTCAGCCGCAGCTTCGGCTTGTCCTGTTGATCCAAACTGGTTAAAAACCCCGTCTTTACCCACTGAAGTGAAAAAAAGTGGTTCGGATGGCAGCTCAAATTTTTGTGACTTTTACCAGTTTTCAACTCAGACCTTTTTGTATCTGATGTCACAAAACAACAGTGGTTTGCGTAACTTTCAGGTGCAGACGAACTACCCTGTACTGGAATTTAATGCCGATGGCACTCCGGCGAATTCCTGTGACAGCAGTATCACAGGGCCAACCTTAAGAACAAATTTACTTAAAGCCGGAGCCGGTACGTCGGTGACTACAGGTCAGGCTGGTGGTGGCGCTACTATTTATGCGCAGGATGGCAATGTGGTGTATTACGATGTGCGCTTCAGTAAGGCGCTTTGTGGTTTAACCGGCAGTGCTGTTGAAATGCAAAAGCAAAATATCACTAATTTTCCTGCCGGTACTATGGAGCTGAAATTTGGCTGGAAAGTACTGTCAGACGCCGAAATTGCTTCGAATGCTTTTGTGACACAAAAACAAAACATTGCGGGTAAAAATGTGACTTTGGGTCTGGCTGGTATGCATATGGTGACTGCGACTAAAGATCACCCTGAATTTATCTGGACCACCTACGAACATATCAACAATACCCCGGACTGTACGCCACCTGATGCTCAAAATGGCAATGCATGGACTTTTGCCAGTGCCAGCTGTACTGCGGCTTTACCTGGCTCAGCTGATGCCTCCAATGCCTGTAAATTTAATCAGCCGCCAAAAAACCAAACCGCTGCTACAGGTACTCCTACCAATATTTGTCGGGTTCATCCTTATGGCACAGCATCCGGAGATCCAAAAGCTGCACAAAACCTGACGGATGTAACGACACAAAACAGCGAGTTAGTAAGTTTGTTAACGCAATCAGGCACGCCTGCTGCTATGAAAGTACTGGCTAACTATTTTACTGTCGGAGCACTGTGGGTGAGTGATATAAGCCAAAGTTCAGGTGGAGTAGGGGTTCCAAATGAACGAGGTTCGTTGCGTTTAGCCAACTCAGTGGCTGAAACTGATTATCAGCACGTGAACCTGAACAACACGTTTGCCAGCAATTGTTTTGGTTGCCACAACTATTCAGGCACAGGACAAAGTGTAAGCAACAATATTACCTCTCAGGCGCTGAGCCATACTTTTAAAGACATCAAAATAGGTCAGGGCGAAAATATTGACGTCACTTCCACTACCCTTATTGGCAGTAACAGCGCAGCAGCGACCATATGTCAGGGTACAACGGCTAAACCCGGTGTATGCCCTGGCACTGCCAGCTATCTGAAATGGAATGGCAACTGGACGAATGCCAACTCCAGCGCTGGTTCTGTCTGTGGTTGTACCGGAATATAACGTGAACTGGTCCAGCTAACTGTTGAATTTTTACGTCGCAGTTTTACTCCGCATCAAGCCACTGTATTGTAGTGAATACGGTGGCTTTTTTGAGTTGAAATAACCCCATCACTTTTCTGCTCACCAAAACTAAATACTTTGCTGTAGCTTGATTGTTTGCCATCTCAAGTCCAGAGTTTATTCATCACGCTGTGGCGGTATGGTAGGAGTAAAACCAGCATGAAAATGATTTATACCCATGAAAACCGGCTGATTGTCAGCAATATCAAAAACATTCTGCAGCGCCGTGGTTTTGAGATTTTTGTAAAAAACGAACATGCCATCAGTATGATAGGTGAAGCCTCGGCTTTTGATAGCTGGCTGGAGTTATGGCTGGTGGACGAAAACGATTTTGCTTTAGCCAGCATGATATTAAAGAACCTGAAGCTGGATAGTGAAGCTGAAGATTGGTACTGCAGTAAATGTTCGGAAGAAAACGCAGCTTCATTTGAGTTGTGCTGGAACTGTGGCACTGAGCCAAGCTGAAGTATAGAAATAACTGCGGACCAAGCTCTTGCGCTGTATAGTCTTGCTGAATCTCCCTTTGTTGAAAAGAACCTTATGAATTTAGATAAAGCGAAAAAACGTCTTTCCAAACAGCTGACTAAAGGCTTTGAGGGTTACCCTGTGTTGTCTCTGGCTTATTTCGGTGACACTACGGATAAGGCGACCGAAGTATTGCTGACTTTTGTATTAGAAGAGGGGGCGGCAGCTATGGAGCAGAAGTTTTCCAGTACAGAAGATGTCCGGCAGGATGAGACTATTCAGTCTGTACTGGTAAAAATTATTGAGCGTTCTAATGCTAAAACTGTGACTGAAATAGCTGGTGTTGCTATCAGGTAAAAAGGCGGTGATTAGACCGCCCGGACTTTTTAGTAAAGTGACTTAATTTTCTGCTGTGTGGACGTCTTTTGCTTTATGAACAAGTTCACGCACATCTTTTAGCAGTTGCTGCGCATCGTAGACGACACCGTCTTTGATGGTGTAACGCACACCTTTACTGCGCTCCGGTTCGTTATTGTCGTTGAGTCTGTAATGGCCAGTGCCATACAGTACTTTAAAGTTGGCCAGCGGGTTTTCAGCCACTATCAGCATATCGGCCTTTTTACCCGGCACTAAGCTGCCGATGTCTTTCTCCATACCTAAAGCCTGAGCGCCATTTAAGGTAGCGACTTGAATCACTTCCAGCGGATTAAAGCCAGCTTCACGCAGCAGCTCCAGTTCCTGAATATAAGCAAAACCATAAATTTTATAAATGTAACCCGCGTCAGAACCAGCTGTGACACGGCCACCATGGTTTTTGTAGTCATTTAAAAACTGGAACCAGATGCGGTAGTTTTCGCGCCAGGCGATTTCCTGATCGGTCGTCCAGTCAAACCAAAATGAACCGTGGGCATAACGGTTAGGTTTAAAGAAGTTCGCTAACGTAGGCAGGGTGTAGTCCTGATGCCATTCAGCATTACGCTGCGCGCTGGCATCCCGTGTAGCCTCGTAAATAGTCAGTGTAGGGTTGATGGTAAAGTCCAGTTTGATCAGTTCATCCCGCACTGCATTCCATTTGTCTGAACCAGGTGCTGCCGCCTGCTTCCATAAGTTTCCAGCGTTGGCGAACCTGTCCTGCTCATTTTGATAGTTGTAATTGGCCGGGTAATTCTGGATCACCTGGCCAGTAAACAGCGCTTCAGGCAAACCATACCAATGTTCCATTGAGGTTAAGCCCATACGGGCGCTGTCCAGTGCATTGGTGCCCATCACGTTGAGCTGAGCATGGTGCATCATAGTGCCAAGCTGTTGTTTTTTCGCTTCATCTAAAGCGGCCGAAATAATGGCTGGAGTAGAGCCAAAAAATTTAATACCAGCGGCACCGGAATCCTTAATATCCCGCACCCAATCTCTCGCTTGCTCCGGACTGAATACAGGTTTACTCAGGCCCTGACCAAAGCCGATATAAGGCACGATACGAGGTGCGACTATGCTGTTTTTTTCTGAGGCTTTGACATGGCGCATAGTCCAGTCCACACCATTAAAACTGCCGGGTTCACGTACTGTGGTAATACCATGAGCCAGCCAGAGTTTAAATACATATTCGGCCGGAGTGCCGTTGGCGGAACCACCTATATGGCCGTGCATATCAATAAAACCCGGCAGAATATACATGCCGCTGACATCCATTTCCTGATCGCCAGCTTGTGCTTTAGGCCTGCCTTCTGGCAATACAGGCACGCCCGGATTGCCTACGGCGCTGATTTCTGTGATGCGATCCTTTTCAATCACTATATCTACAGGCCCAACAGGAGGTGCGCCTTCACCGCTGATATAAGTACCACCTCGCAAAATCAGTCGTTTGTACGGGCCTTCGCCTCTGTCCCGTTCTGGTGCTGACGGAGTTCGTTCTGCTGTTGCTGCAGCTGCTGGCAGACCAGCCAGTGCCAGAACTAAAGCCGTGCCGATAAAAGGCAGAATACGCATGGTTTTTCCTTATTTTTTGTTATGTTGCATATGCTGTAAAGTACTATGGCAAGGCGCAGAGCAGGCTGCAACTGAATAGGTTGAACTGACTCTGTTAAGCGATAATGGGCGGTGAGTTTGAGGTAGATGTGATTCGGATTAGCAATTGAAAAAAGAGTTTCAGCATAGATGTGTCAGAGCCTGAGATCACTTAGCCATAACTGTGGCTACCAAAGCTGAAAGCAACACAGCAGTACAACGATCAGATCAAACGAAGCTGTATCTGCGGCTACTGTTTTGTAAAGCGTCCCGTGATTAGTCAGACCTGATTAGCGTGCGCTGGCGCCGCTTCCGCCAAGAAACATGGCTGCGCCTATTACATAACCAATGTCGTACCAGCCACCCGAGTTAGGGAAGGCGTAAATACGCACGTCGGTAAAGTAGCTGCCAACTAAGCTAAAAACAATACAGAAACCATGAATAAGTCCGGTGACGAAACTGACCGGGTCTGATTCACTTTGGCCTGACAGAGGTTGTGTGGCACAGCCGGCTAAAATGCCAGCCACGACAATAAACAACAGCAGGTTTTTATGTTTGATTAAGGCGCGCTTGATAAATTGCATAAGTATCCTTGAAGACCGCTAACAGTTGTACTTTGTACCTAGAGTCACTTGTACCTTGTGAAGTTATGCGGTGTGATGCATATCAGCGATTCATTGTAGCACAGGGACCATTTGCTAAATTTTGCCGGAAAGTGCAGGGCATTATTCAAGTAACTATGTTCCAGATCAAAGCTGTCTCTGGTGCGCTGTTTTGATCTGGTTTATCTTTAACTTAACAGCAGTTCACTGAGTTTGCCATTTGCGATTGTATCTATTCCTCTGGCTATTGATATGGCCTGTTTCAGCGGTAAGTCAGGATGAGCCCCCGTCTGCAGAGCCAACCATGCATATCCGTATTGCGGCGGAGGATAACTGGCCACCATTTTCTGACTCTCAGGGGCAGGGGCTTTCTGAGCTGTTGGTCAAAGCAGCCTTTGCCACTCAGGGTTATCAGATCGCTACAGTTGTTGTGCCTTATGCCCGCGCTTTGCATTCTACCCGTCAAGGCACTACGGATGCTTGCTGGAATGTAACCCGACAGCACAACACAGAGCAGGAATTTACCCTGCATAAAATTCCATTATTTACGGCCGACTCGTCCTTTTATTATTACCGTAAACCTCAGGCTTATGCTTCAGTGGCGCAGATCCCAGACGGTGCCGTAGTAGGGGTTATTTTAGGTTATGAATACGGTGATTTATACGAGCAGCATAAAAAGAGGTTTAAGTTAGTTGAAGTATCGACTCATGCTCAGCTGATTGGTTTGCTGAACACAAATAAACTGGATCTGGCGATATTTTTTGATGATGTATTAGGTTATTACCTGCAGCACGAAGGGATCAAGGCGCAGCATATTCGACGTGGCAAGCTGAACCACAGCAGCGAAATTTATCTGGCTTTTAGCAAAGAGAATCCTCAAAGTAGTAAAAGAGCAACAGCCCTGGATGCAGGTATCACTGAACTGAAAAAATCCGGTGCTTATCAGCAATTGCTGCTGCGGATCAGGCCAGGATCCGGCTCTTCTGATCAGGTACTACAAAAGGACAGGCGAACAGATCAATGACTCCCTCAACTCACCCGCTGTTTTGACGCAACCCAAGCTTACCTTATCTGGAGCTACGTTTGGTCGTGGATGGACGTAAGGTAACTTATGCACCTCATTCACATCAGCAGTGGTCTGTTGGCGCTATTCTGGCCGGACAAAGTGAGTTTCTTTGTGCCGACCGGCTGCATTATGTTGAGCAGGGGGCTTTGGTGGTAATGAACCCAGACCAGGTGCATGCCTGCAACCCACGCCAGAATTCGCCTTGGGCTTATTATATGATGCATCTGGATAAAGACTGGTTAGCTGATTTTTTACAACAGGCAGGTATCAGAACCAGCGCCTTGTGGCGTGATACCAAAGTCGATACGCTTTGTGAAACAGCATTGTTCGAGGGCTTTGTTGTTTTGGCTGAACTTCTGATGTCGGCAAAATACAGCGCTGCGGAAAAAGAGCAAAAGCTAAAGGCTTACCTGAGCAGGCTGTTTTTACAACTGGATCAGCAAAACCAGAACACTGAAGACCTGTTACCCGCCAACCCTTTGTATCTGGTGGCAGCTTATCTGAGTGAACATTGTCAGGAAGACAGGGCTATTGACAGCATCAGCGCTGAATTTGGTTACAGTGCAGGTTATTTGGTTCGTGCCTTTAAGCGCCATTTTAATCTGACACCTCATGCCTACCGGTTAAACCGGCGGGTGCAGCTGGGGCAACAGGCCTTAAAGCAAGGGGAAGCTATTTCAGCTGTGGCCCACACTACAGGCTTTAGTGATCAGGCGCACTTTCAGCGGGTATTTAAACAGCGGGTTGCAGCGACACCGGATCAGTATCGCCGCTCTGTATTAGAACAGGATCAGAATACAACTGGCAGCAAGCAAGACAGCTAGCGTTTTATTCAGCATGCGCATTCTGGCCGGGCTCTGTAAATAATGACGTAACACAATACCTGCCCAAAGCCATGCCGCCAGCGACAACCAGCAAATAGGCAGATAAAGACCCGCAAAAATCAACAATTGATCGGTATGAGCTTCAGGAATATAAACGGCTATACCAGACAAAGAGGCCAGCCAGGCCTTGGGGTTCAGCCATTGCATTAAGGCTCCTGTCATAAAATCCGGCGCCTTCGCCTCCGAATGGTCAGAAAGCTCACCATTGTCACTGAATAACTGGTAACTCAGATAGAGCAAAAAGGCGATGCCAAGCCATTGCAGCACTTGAGTCAGCAAAGGCAAAGCAGCCAGTACATAATGCAAGCCAAAACCTATGACGAAAAATAACAGGATAAAACCCAGGGTTGCACCAGTGATAAAACTCAGCCCTTTGCTCAGGCCATAACGGGCTCCATTACTGACGGAGACCAGATTCACCGGGCCTGGTGAAAATGAGGCGGCAAAGGCAAATAAAGCCATGGATGTTATAAGGGATAAAGTCATAGTGGTGCTCCTGTATTGATTCAGCAAAGCGCTGACTATGAGCTTTCCCATCACAGCTGTATTGAATAAAACTGACCTTTTTCCTTTTGACTGCTGTTTAAGCTTTTGCAGCAGAAAAATCAGTAGTTTAGGGCTAAGCTGCTGATGTAGGATAAAACTTATTCCGCTGATGAGGGCAAAGAGATGGTGTTGATCACAAACCTGCTGATACTTCTGGTTGCTTTATTGCATCTGTATTTTCTAGTGCTGGAAATGTTTTTATGGGACAAACCGAAAGGCATGAAGGCTTTTGGCCTGACACCACAAAAGGCGGCAGAGACCAAAGTATTGGCGGCGAATCAGGGATTGTACAACGGTTTTTTGGCGGCTGGTTTATTGTGGGGCTTGTTTCAGGGGCTGATGTCTGAAGGCAATACAGGCCTGGATTTTAAAGTGTTTTTCCTACTTTGTGTGGTAGCTGCTGGTGTGTATGGCGCTATGACAGTCAGTAAGAAAATTCTGTATATTCAGGCGATGCCTGCAGCATTGGCGTTGTTGTTTTTATCTTTGAGTTGAAAAGAGCTTCAGCGTTTTATACATACAAAAAGTGCGTTGCCTGAATTAGTGTCCCATGCGGCAATTTTTTCGTAGTTATGTTCGAGAATATGCACTTCAAAACAGCTGCAAAGTAGCTGCTCGAGCTCTGCAAAACTGACAGCAACCATGGGGTGTTGGTCTTGCCAGAGCTGTTTCAAATCGGTCGTGGTTTTTTCGATACTCAGGTTCAGCGTTTGCTTCTCGCCAGTACCGCTGTAGTTCCAGCCGGATTCAAATACAAAATGGCTGTCGTCAAACACAGCGCTATGCCGTACATATGAGTTATTGTCGATTTTGTCTTTATCCACCGCGTTAAAACAAAACACGCCACCTGGTTTTAGTGCTTTAAATACGCTATCGATACAGGCTTTGAGGTTTTTTATGCTGGCGCTGTAGTGAATGGAGTATAAAAAGCAGGTGATTAAATCGACAGGCTCAGTCAGATGGAAGTCACACATATTTTGCTGCATAAAGCTGGCTTCAGGGCAACGTTGCTGAGCTTTATCCAGCATAGGCTGATTTAAATCCAGCCCGCTGCTTTGATAACCCGCATCCAGAAAATGCCGGATATGTGGCCCTGTGCCACAGGCTAAATCCAAATGAGTTCTGCCATCACCACCAAAAAATTGATGCAACCTGCGCGCACTCTGGCTTTGCGCCTGATAGTCAATATCAGCACACATCAGGTCGTAATAACCGGACAGGTCCGTATATAGTGAATTTGAAGAGTGCATAGGTTGGTTGATTTGGTCAAATTTTCGGCCGCGCATCATATATCAGTTCGGTGTTTTTGCGAAGCTCAGCAAGTAGTCTAAAAGTGTTATTCCGTTTGAAATTTGGGTAGCTTGCTAAAAAAAGCTTGCTTATCAGGGCCTGATAACGAGATCCTATAGCGATACAGTATTGTGTTAACTAAGCATCAGGCCGAATTTCCGGTTGGTGCGCCAAGGAGATCCCATGTCTAAACCTAAAAGCCGTCGTTTACAGAAAAAGCTCTATATGGGCGAATTTACTGAGTACGGTTTTATGTTGTCCTGTTCTTTAGGCCTGGAGTCTGATCAGGATTTCAGCAAATTGCTGGACCAATTTATTACTCTGATTGAAAGCCGTGATCTGGTGATGGCGGGTGGCGGCGATAAAACTCAATTTGAAGCCTTTATCTGGTCTGCGCATCGTTATGGCTCAGCTACACAAGACGATATCAAGGTGATCTCTGACTGGTTTAAAGCTCTGCCTACAGTGGACCAATTACAGGTTAGTGAGTTAGTTGATGCTAACTATGGTGTTAGCTTCTAATCGTTTTTCGCTAAACCTTTAAATAAAAATCCGGCTAAAATGCCGGATTTTTTTTGCTCATTTTTAACTTAAATCACTGTTTCCTCTTTAGTTTTATATGACAAAGCTATTAAATTTTTATGATGTCCTCATTGTGTCATTTTTCGGACCTTAGACTGTTGTTTCTGATTTCGATCTTACTTCGTAAGGCGGGATTGGCATAAAACAACAATCATCAACCGGAGGTCCGACTCGTGTTCAACAGATCAAATTTCACTAAATCAACTCTCGTAAAAGGCTTTTTAGTTTTTCTGACTATTTTGAATGTCGGCGCAGTCAGCGCTGATGAGTTCCCAACCTGGGATACTGGTGTTACTGCCCATAACGAAGCTCAGGTCAGAAACTTTCATCCTACTTTTGATTTTGACTCAGATGGTTGCTATCCGGGCACACCATTTCATCGTTATGAATCCTTGCGTCAGAACCCTGGTTTAGGTGCAACCTCCAGCTATTACGGTGGTTGCCGTGATGCGGGCTGGGGCAATATCTCTAATACCATTCACAGACAACTTTGCCAGGTTAGTACTGACGGCTGGGAACGTTGTGCGCATTTTTATGAGCTGTATTTTGAGAAAGATCAGGCGGTTCACTTAACCTTTTTAGCTGGCCATCGTCATGATGTGGAAACTGTGATTGTCTGGACTGCCAAAGGCCATGGACAGGAATTTGTTAGCCATGTCTCTACCAGTGCACATGGCAGCTTTGATACCCGTGCTATGAATACGTTGCAGCAACACAATGGCCATCCGTTGGTGGTGTACCATAAAGATGGTGCAGGCACGCACGCTTTCCGTTTTGCCAATGCCACAGATAAAGCCAATGTGGAATTTCAGGGCAACTGGGGTGAGTTTTATGCGCCAAATATCATCAGCCATTACCGCGCTGTGGCACAGTGGGATTCGAATGAGCAGACGCGCCATGATCGCAATACACAATATCGCATGGCACTGGAGCAATCTAACTTTGGTTCAGCCAGTTTTAAAACCCGTAACGATCAACTGATTATGGATCAGGCCAATGCGAACGTGCCTCGCTCTGATGCCTTGTGGGCCAACACCTGGTTTAACTGGGACGATATAGCCGCCACCAAAGCCAAAGAGTTACAGGCGAACTATCCTGGTATTTATCAGACAATTAAAGACCGCTATTAATTTTCCTTTCTCCACAGTGTGTTGCGGTTTCACTGCAGCACGCTGTTTTTATTTCGTCTTCTATGTCCGTTTTTGCGCGCTTTATGCTTTAGTCTGGCTTAAGTTTGAGTTCAGCCTGGACTGCTACCTTCAATAGGTACTGTGACATTTTGTCGCTCCCAACCGCCTTTAAGAAGGATATTAAAATGACCTTTAAATCCATTCTGTTGCAACAAAATATTTTTGCAGCTCTGTGTCTTAGTGCCTTAGTTACAGTGGCTCCTGCTGTTGCTCAAACGCAAGCCAGCTGTAGCGCTTTAAAAGGCTGTGAACAAAAATTCTGTGAGATGGAAATTCAACTGAATATGGCGAAGCAAACAGGAGATAACAACCAGGTTGCGGGTTTACAAATGGCGCTGGATAACGCCAGAACCAGTTGTAGCGACAGCAGATTAAAAGATGCTCTGACCGCCAAGCTGGCCGAAGCGAATCAGGATTTAGTGCGCTATCAGGCTGATTTGCAGCAGGCAGAGCAGCAGGGTAAAAAAGATAAAGTAATGAAGTACAAGAAAAAACTGGAAGAAACAACCAGCGAAATCAATAGATTAAATGATCAACTGAATCAGTTGGAACTACTGCCTCAGTGATCGCGACACAGACTGAAATCAGGCGCTATTGCGCCTGATGTTTTTTCAGAGAGCTTAGTTCGCCTGTTTGCATATTCAGCAGAAAATCACCGTTCGGCTGGCCTTGTAAAAAGCCATCGATAATTTGAAATAAAGCGGCAAATTTATATCTGCTGTACTGAGGTAAAGTCCACTTAGTCCATTCCTGAACTGGTGTTGCTGTATCTGGTTGTTGCAATGTCTCAGTAAAAAAACCGTACTCTTTCAGCCGCGCTGCAGGGATATCAGGCAACGCCAGCTCACCGGCATTTTGTAAGCGGTAAAAATCCAGCACTAAATCAAAGCCTGTCCAGTTTGCTAAATCTTCAAGTTTTAGCCCTGCAGCTAAAGCTTGAACTTGGGCCTTTTGTCTTGCCTGTTGCCATTCAGGGCTTTGACTGAGTTGCTGTAACAGGGCTGGAGAAAATTCCCCTAGTGTCACCTTGGTATTCAGTTGCGCGAGCAGCAGCATTTGTTCGCCATTTAACGCCAGCAATAACTGTCGTAGTTCATCCGGCCAATCGTTAGGCAAAAAGCGTAAGCGCGTCAGTTCGCGTAAATGGCCATTGGCAAATTCGCGGTAGTTTTTCGACTGCAGAATCTTGGCATCCCACAATGGCTGTTTGTCTTGTTTTAGCTGCTGCCATTCGTGCTGATAATGCTCAAATAACTGATTAAACCCAGGGACGTCCTGAAGCACTATGGTCTGAACTTTGACCTGATCCGCATTGGTCAGGGTCAGTAACTTATAAGCTGGCACATAAGCGGCTAAAGAGGGCGCCTGAATATTCACCAGACTATTGCCGAGGCGTGAATTAGCGACAGCAGTATTGTTTAAATGCATATGGCCACCTATATGCAGCCGTACGCCAAGATCGGCCAGTCTGTGACTGATTTGTGCTTTAGGGCTGCGTGATAACTGACCACGATCTTCGCCTAATAAAGCCGCTATATGCTGGGTTTGGCCCTGATAAAATTCGATCATAGGGTAATGGCTGAAGGTGACTAGTGTTTTGCCCTGAGCTTTAGCGCGCGCTGCCACTTGTTTGATCCAGGCCATCACCTGCGGTTTGTAGTCAAACATAGCGTTGTAACCGGCATTGCCTGAACCTTCAAAAGCTGCAGCTTCATTGCCTTTGCCTGCATAGCCGGCTTTAGGTTTGTAGACGTTGGCATCTATGGCCAATAACCATAATCCTGCAACAGGTTCCACCAGATAACTGGCATCAGGAAGTTCATGGCAGTTGTTATAGCCTGGTTTTTTATAAATACCGCCAGCACCTTGCTGGCAAATTTCAAACTGGCGTTTGGCTAAATCGGATTGGGCGAGAGCTTCGGTGTAGCTGTAATTGCCGTTTGTGTATTGGCTATAAGGTGTTTCCCAGTACAGATCACTGGTTTTAGGGTAAAAACCAAAGTCTGACAACTCCGTCATTAATTCTCGATAGCCCAGTTCTTTGACTTCTTCAGTACAAATTACTGGTGCAGCCTTGTTCGTACAAGGTTCAGCCCCCGGGCTAAAAATAGCCAGTGGCCGGCCATCTGGCCCTAAGTAATCTGGTTTACCCGCCGCATGGGCATATGGCCGTACCGGATCGTGATTGCCTAAGGTCAGTAAAAACTTCAGGCCATGGGTTTTGCTGTAGTGCTGCAAAATAGCTTTTAAACCACGGATATGCACAGTCTGACCATCGTCACTAAAGTCACCCGGCAGTACTACCAGCTTGATATTGCGACGCACCAGATCATCTAAAGCTGCACGCAGCGCAAAGTAGTTTTCATTAAAAAGTCGGGTGGATTGCAGTTGGGCGGCCATGGTTCGGATAGTTGCAGCTTTGTTTTTACTTTGGTCTTTGGTTTCACTAGCACTTCTAAGGCCTTTAAAGCTGCCGTCGTTAAACTCTGCATACACATCATGAAAATGTATGTCAGGTAAAAAGGCAATTTGAACCGGCGCGCTTTGTTCTGCAGCTAATGCTGGTAAACAGAATAAAGCCAATATAGTGCCAAAAAAATGGGTTTTCATCAGTGAGGCTGCCCTTGTAATCGGAATAAAAAAGGCCACAGGGGGGCTGTGGCCTTATTGTGTTTTATCACTTAAATAACCTGAAGAACAGGATTAGAAATCTGCACGCAGACCTAAGCTTACACGTCTGCCTGAGAACTCATACATCACAGGGAAAGACGGATCCATGGTGTAACCAGAGGTTTCTTCGTCTGTGATATTGATACCTTTTAAGCTTAACTTCACGTTATCCGTCAGCTGGTAGCCTAAGGCGATGTCCGTCTGGCCGTAAGCGTCACGGTAGACTGGGTACATATTCAGGTGAATATACTCAACGTATTTGTCTTTGTAGTTGTATGAAATTCGGGCATCAAAGACGTCGTTTTCATAATAAGCTGTAAAGTTGTAGGTCTTATCCGCTAAACCTTCCGGAGGCGTTGGGATATCTAAGTCAGAAGCACCTGTTAAGCTGTTATCCAGCATGGTGTAGTTTGCGTTGATACCAAAACCATCCAGTGATTCGCTCAGCATAGTCAGAGGCAACTGGGCAATTAACTCCAGACCTGTCACTTTGTAAGAACCTTCCGCATTGACAGGCTGGAACACTTCAAAGTCGTAATAACCGTCCAGTGAACCGTCCGCATTACGTTTTTCCACATCTTCCACTATACCGGTCAGTTCTTCACGCACTACGCCTTCGATATCTTTCCAGAAGTAAGATGCAGCCAGAATACCACCGTTTTCCATATACCATTCAACGCCAGTTTCCCATTGTTTAGCTTTGGTTGGCTTCAGGCCCGGGTTACCGTCTTTAAAGCGGAATTCGTTCCAGCTTACTGTACGTTTGTAGGCGATGTCGGCTAAATCAGGACGCATCAGCGTTTCTGATGCAGCAGTACGCCAAATCACATCCTCAGCCACTTCAACGGTCAGGTTAAAGCTTGGTAATACATCGTTGTAGCTGCCGTCTGCAGACACTGGATCTTTAGTGTAACCTGTAGTGCCATCTTCGTTTTGAATCGGGTGATAACCAAAAGATAAAACGTCAGTATCGACTGCACGCACACCAGCGTTTAACTTGCTTGGTAAGCCACCTATTTCAAAGTCAAAATTACTCATGGC
This sequence comes from Gammaproteobacteria bacterium, assembly GCA_018815765.1. GTDB lineage: Bacteria > Pseudomonadota > Gammaproteobacteria > Enterobacterales > Alteromonadaceae > Pararheinheimera. The sequence continues at coordinate 21,021 of JAHIWM010000102.1, forward strand.
GTATAAAGCCGTGACTTCTTCATCCACACGGTAGTACTGGTCAACCTGGAATGGTGTAAAGAAACCTGCATAACGGAAAGTGCTACGGGCATAGTCGTTTGACACTTGCATCCAGTTCAGATCTTTGGCCTGATAAGCGCCGCCAGAGGCGATATCAGTGACATAACCTAATTCGCTGTCTTTTAACGTACGTTTGTTCACGTATGAGCTGTCGCCTGCTTTTGGTCCCTGGATTTTGATGGCGCCAAAATTACGTTCTTTTGATTTATCGGTGTAACGCACACCAAACTGCACACTGCTCAGAGCTGGCAGCATGGACCATTCCAGCTCTTTTTTAAAGTCGAGCTGAGCAGCGTATTTATCGTCCTGAACTTCTTCCAGTTCAGTTTCATAAGCTTCAAACAGGTATTTGTCAGCAGCGTTGTACATGTCGATGCTGGCCGGGTTGTCGCTTTTAATGGTTTCGCCACCATTTGCAGTCCAGCGGGTGCGGGACGGAGCATAAGCCACATGCTTCAGGTTTGAGTAATCAGCCGTTTTCTCTGCACCTGAAAAACCAGCCAGCGCATTGATATCCCAACCGTTGACTTCCCAGTCCATAGTCACGCTGTACTGAGTGAAATCTGTTTCGTTAATACGCTCTTTACTTAAAAACTCATGCTGAGTTGCGGTATAAGACACGTCGGTCAGTACAACCATGCCGTATTCAGCTAGCGTGGTATCGTCGTAGTCATGAATAGTTTCTAAAGTGCTGCGGCTTGAGGCAGAGTAAGCGGCTGCATCATATTCATCTTCAGTGTTGTCATAACCACCTAACATGGCATCAAAAGTCAGACTGAAGCTGGAGCTTGGTTTGTATTGCACTGAAGCCGTGCTGCCCCATTTGTCTTGTTCACTTTGGAAGACACGGTCGCCCACTTTGTCCTGGAAAATAATACGGCTGGTTTCGTCTTTATCTTTGAAATCACTGACAATAACGCCTGCATCACGTTCCAGTACCGCTGCGGCCTGAGTTGAACGTGGTGCTGAAGCTTCAAGGAAACGACCCATAGGACGGAAGTTGATACCAGAGTTTGAATCTGTTCTGTTATTACGCTCTGCTTTAGAGAAAGACACTAAAGCACCCCAGTCACCCCAGGTATCGCTGGCCAGGAAAGAGAATTTAGGATCGGTTTTTTCTGAAATAGAGTTATGAGCACCTTCAGCTGACACCACAAATTGTGCGTCGCTGTAGTCAAAAGGCTTAGCTGTGCCAATTTGTACTGAACCTGCAATACCACCTTCTTCATCTGCAGCGGTAGGAGATTTTTGTACAGTCACACTTTGAATAATTTCAGAGGCAAAAATATCAAACTCCACATCACGACCACCGCTACCTGAAGCTGTTGCCAGGTTATTGATAGAGACATGGGTAAATTCAGATGGCAAGCTTCGTACGTTTACTTTGCTGCCAAGGCCTTTGTTACGTTCAATCGTCACACCAGGCATACGTTGCAGTGCTTCAGCCAGGTTTTGCTCAGGGAAGTCGGCAATATCTGTTGCCACTATAGAATCAGAGAAACCAATGTTCTCTTTTTTCATATCAACGGCTTGTTCCAGACTTTTGCTGTAGGTGCCTTTAACGGAAATCACTTCAACTTTCTGCTCAGTCGGCTTGTCTTGTGCAAAAGCAGGTAAACTGATGGCAGTACCCAGCAATAACTGGCTGATGGCCAGACTTAAGGCTGTGCGTTTTGATACAAGATGATGACGGTATTGACTCTGACTTTTCATTCCCAAATCCTTAGCTGATATCATTATTTTTTCACTGCTACACTGGTTTTCTAAAGTGTAGTGGCGGTGCTCAACGACGGGCGAGGTTACAGAGCTACTGTGATGTTTTTATTTCAACGATATGAAGCGGGTTGAGGATTTGTTGTAAATAAAGTGAACTAAAAAAGTTGCAGGATTTTGTTGCTGAAAATTTCTGAATGTAACCGATTTCATTTGATTCTTTATGATTTTAGGGGGAAAGGTATTTTAAATCATATACTTATTTTTGAGTTTTAATATTTTTCTGAGGTGTATGGTTGTTCCTTTTTTTTGTATTTGTTTCAGGTGAAGCAACCTTGCTATCCGTATTTATTACTTTTTTTTCAAGGCGATAAAACACCATATTTTTGCGATTAACGTTGCAACTTTGTCAGTGAAGCATTGTTTATGTGCCGAATGGCTGTGGCGTCGAATTAAATGTTGTGTCTGTAGCACTGTCGGGTGCAGTATATAAATTAATCACAAAAGCATAGCTTTATGCTGAACAGAAACGACCGAATACCATTGGAGTTGTTATGTCTGATCGTAAAACTGCCAAAGATTTTCATCCTGAAGCCTTGAGGTTATTTGACCGTTATGTACATGGCGATATCAGTCGACGTGACTTTTTAACGGGTGCCGCAAAGTTTGCAGTGGCTGGTATGACAGCGGTCACTATATTGCAGGCATTAACACCCAACTATGCGATGGGTCAGCACATTCAACCCGACGACCCGCAATTGGACGCTGTGTATCTGACCTACCCAAGCCCAAAAGGTTATGGTGATTTAAAAGGCTATCTGGTTAAACCCAAGACAATGACAGCTAAATTACCGCTGGTGCTGGTGGTGCATGAAAACCGCGGTTTAAATCCTCATATTGAAGATGTAGCACGCCGTCTGGCGTTAGCTGGTTTTATTGCATTTGCACCTGATGCTTTGTTTCCGCTGGGTGGTTATCCGGGGGATGAAGACAAAGCCCGCGCTATGTTTGCTTTATTGGATCAGGACAAAACCCGGCAAGACTTTATTGAAAGCGTTGCTATTTTACAAAAGCTGCCTCAAGGCAATGGCAAAGTGGGGGTTGTTGGCTTTTGTTATGGCGGCGGCATGTCGAACTTTCTGGCCACAGAGTTACCAGACTTAGCTGCTGCAGTGCCTTTTTATGGGCGACAAGCTGATTTAGATAAAGTAGCTGCTATTCAAGCGCCCTTGCTTATTCATTACGCCAGTGACGATGAGCGGGTCAATGTCGGCGCTCAAGCTTATGACGAGGCGCTTAAGGCTGCAGGTAAAAATGCCCAAAGTTATATCTATCCGGACACTCAGCACGGTTTTCATAACGACACCACACCCCGTTATGACCAAGCCGCTGCAGAACTGGCCTGGAGCCGGACTATCGAATTTTTTAAACAACATTTAGGTTAAAACGATTTATCTGAACAGAGGGATTGTATGCATCAGTTGGTAGGGACACTGGTTTTTATATGTGTGATGAGTAGCGCATCTGCGGTTGCACAAGTTGCAGATGCATTAGGGAACTGGCACAGTTTTGACTCTAAAGTGATGCAGGAAAAACGTGATTTTGCGGTCTACCTACCACCTTCTTATGGCAAGTCGGATAAAAAATATCCTGTTATTTATTTGTTGGATGGTGATCAACGCAGACTCAATGCAGTGGCGGGTATTCATGACGCTTTAAGTACAGAACTTCTGGAGCAGCAGGTCAATGAAGCCATTCTTGTCGCTATACCCAACAGCGAGCTCGCTATTCGAGAACGGGATCTGACACCCACTAACGTTGATTGGGTGTTTAAGGGAAAATTGCTTGAGGATTTTGACAATATTGGTCAAGCGGATCGTTTTATCGAGTTTTTCCGGCAAGAACTGATCCCAAGGATTAACTCGGACTACCGAACTTCGGATAAAAGGATCCTGGTTGGAGAATCTTTTGGTGGCTTGTTTGCTGCTCATACATTGCTGACTCAACCAGATGTTTTTACCGACTATTTAATTATTGATGCCACATCCTTGTGGGACAACAATTACCTCAACCGAAAGTATACCGAGCTTGATTACGACAAAAACCTGACAAAGGCGAATGTCTGGTTCTCTTTTGCTAATAATGAAGCTTTCGGTGATATAGGCGCGACAAACTATCAATGGGGTATGGAGCTGGTTTCCAGACTTAAAAAACACCCTACAGTGAAGGTAAGCGAGCAATTTTTCCAGCATGAAAGTCATGGCACTGTGGCTTTGCAAAGCTGGTATTTCGGTTTGCGTCATCTCAACAAAAAGACAGCACACTGAAGTCGAACTATGGAGAAGGTATGAGTTATCAGGCTATTAATTTTAAAGACAAGTTTGCGAAGTTTGACAATCACTGGTCACCCCGTGTTATCGCTGAAATGAATGACTATCAGTTTAAGTTGGTGAAAGTGGCGGGTGAGTTTGTCTGGCACGATCACCCGGATACCGATGAAGTCTTTATTGTGATGGATGGCGTGCTGGATATTGAATTTGAAGATGGCAAAGTGACCTTGCAATCCGGCGAGATGTTTGTTGTGCCTAAAGGCGTCAGGCATAAACCCGGCGCAAAAGATGAATGCCAGATCTTGTTGGTTGAACCTAAAGGTGTGGTGAATACCGGGGAAGCCCAAAGTGTGCTTACCGCTCAGAATGATGTTTGGATATAGAGTGGCAGGATTTTTTCAATGAGCACTAAAATCAGAAATATTCAGAAAACCCTGTTGTCGGATAACTGGTACAGCCTGAATAAGTATTCTTTTGAATACCAGAGCCACAGTGGTGAATGGCAACAGCAGCACCGTGAAGCCTACGACCGTGGTAATGGCGCTACTATTTTGTTGTACAACAAAACGAAAGGCACAGTGATCCTGACGCGCCAGTTTCGTATGCCTACTTATGTTAATGGCAACACAGATGGTTTATTGATTGAAACCTGTGCTGGCTTACTGGAGCAGGATAACCCGGAAGATTGCATTAAACGTGAGGCCGAAGAAGAAACTGGCTACAAAGTAGATAAAGTGCAAAAGTTGTTTGAAGCTTATATGTCGCCGGGTTCTGTCACCGAAATCATCCATTTTTTTGCCGCTGAATATGCAGAGGAGATGCAGGTTTCAGCTGGCGGTGGTTTGGCGCATGAGCAGGAAAACATCGAAGTGCTGGAACTGGATTTTGCACGGGCTTATTCGATGATAGGCACAGGTGAAATTAAAGACGGTAAAACTATTATGCTGCTGCAATACGCCAGGATCCATGGCTTGTGTTGAAGCATCATAGGATCAACACAGGTGAGGCTACGCCAGAGCTGCTGGGGGTTTTGACATGAGTACAAGTTTTTTGCTTACTCAGGATTTTGTGGTGTTAAATGCAGAAAAAAAAGCCAGCATTGAACCCGCTGATGCGGGGGTGTATCAACGTCTTGATGATAATTACGCTGGCTTTAAGGGCTGCGAGTTGATTTCCTGTTATGAATTTGCTGAAGATTGGTCTGGCTGGGAAATGCACCCTCATGGTGATGAAACCATTGTACTGTTGTCTGGTGCTGTCACGCTGATTTTGCAACAACAGGAAGGGGAGCAATCCGTGTTTTTAACACAATCAGGTCAGGCCGTGGTGGTACCACAACAGGTCTGGCATACCGCAAAAACCACAGTAGCCAGCAAACTGTTGTTTATTACACCGGGCGAGGGCACAGAGCATAAGCCGCTCTGACAGGCAACTTTATGTGCGCATCAAATGCTTGCTTTACAGCAATTTTGGTCAGGTAAAACTGAGGCAAAGCACGTAGGATCAGTTGGTGTATAGCAGGTTCAGGAGGCGTGGTGAGTTATAGGCAAAGGCTACAAAAGGTGCTGGCTTATATTGAAGCCAATACGGAGCTCGATCCTGATACTGAAAGCCTGAGCAAAGTGGCTCATTTATCCAAATATCATTTTCTTCGCCAATTCAGTTTGCAATACGGCATCAGTCCTTATGCGCTACTGCGCAGCTTGAGGTTAAAAAAGGCGGCTTACCAGTTGGCCTTCAGAACGCAGCTGAAGGTGACCGACATCGCTTTTCAGGCGGGTTTTGAGAATGCAGAGTCGTTTTCAAGAGCATTCCGGCAATTCAGCGGACAGAGCCCATCAGGCTTTCGAAAAGAGCCGGATTGGCATTCTGTGCAACGGCAGGATGATATTCTTGGAACTATCAGGAGTAAATTCATGGCAGAAACTGGCCAATACCAAGTGCAACGGATTGATTTTCCAGCTATTTCAGTTGCAGTGTTTGAACACAAAGGCGCCCAGCATCAACTGATGCACAGCATTAGGCATTTTATCGATTGGCGGAAAAGTCAGAAATTACCGCCGTCAAAAAGTCGTACCTTTAATCTGGTTTACGAGGACCCGGCCACGGCAACTGATCAGTACCGCTTTGATCTATGCTGCGAATACAATGGAGTTTTGCCGGATAACAGCGATGGCATAGTGCTAAAACAAATTCCGGCCGGGCCTTGTGCCATGGTGCGTCACACTGGCTCCGATCAGCATCTGGCAGCAGTGGTGCACTATCTTTATTCGGTCTGGCTGGAAGAGTCGGGCGCTGAGCTTAGAGATTTCCCGTTGTTTTTTGAGCGGGTGAGCTTTTTCCCCGATGTACCACAGCATCTGGCAATCACCGATATCTATTTGCCTATCCATTAAAACAGCTGGTTGTATGAGCGTTCGTAGCAACCAGCCTAAGGTTTAAGTTGGCATTGCGTTAGGTTAACGCTTTAACGCTTCTTCAATCACCTGACCGTTTTGTTTGTAGATCACGCCATTTTTCATCACCAAATCAACATGTTGTAACAGGTTCATATATTTAAGTACATCGCCCCTGACTGCAATAATGTCAGCTACTTTGCCTAGTGTCACCGAGCCGTATTTATCCTGCACCCCCATCATCACGGCTGGCCAGTAAGTAGCTGCACGAATGGTTTCTATAGGGTCAAAACCAAAATCGTCGACCCAGACCGCCATTTCGTGCCATGTGGTCTGGCAATGAAACTTCATCGGAATGCCGACATCAGTGCCCACCAGCATCACTACTCCTGTTTCTTTTAACTGCTCAATTTTACGTTTTAAGGTGGGTTTACGCAGCGGTACCAGTTGGGTGTAACCTAAATGACCAGGCTTTTGAATAGACTGTTTGATGTCGGCAATGGTGTCTGGTTTTAACCCTCGGTGCCAGCAGCTATTATCTAAATGCTCAGGATTTTTGACTGTATCCTGATAACTCCACAAACCTTCGACTGTGGGTGTCCAGAATAACAGGCCGCTAAACATGCCTTTGCCTGTGCGCTCCTTAATTGCAGTTAATACATCCTCCGGATAACCAGGCGCTGTGGTTAAGCCTGTGTGTTCAAAGTTATCGACACCAATTTCTACACCCCTGCGGATTTCATTCGGTTTATGCGAATGCGCGACCACTTTCAGGCCACGTTTATGCGCCTGTTGCACTATGGCTTGAGCCACTTCATGTGGCATATCATCCTGATCAATCAGTTTGACGATATCCATACCTGCATCAGCCAGTTGATTCACCTTTTTAATTGCATCACTTTTGTCTTTCACTGCCCAGCGGTAGCCTTTTTGCCAGTCGTCGACCTGCCACTGCAAAAATGGACCCGAAGCATACAAAGTGGGGCCTGGGATTTCGTTATTGGCCAGCTTGCGTTTAATGATTTGGGTATCCTCCAGTGGTGCGCCTAAGTCGCGTACACTGGTGACGCCTGCCAGTAACAACTGCACCAGACTGGCTGGCATAATTTCATCGGCAAAGCGGTGTTTGTAGTTGGCTTGCCAGTGCACATAGTTGGCATGGCCTGTCAGTTGGATATGGGCATGATTTTCCCACAAGCCCGGCAGTACGTCCTGCCCTTCGGTGGAGACTACTTTGTAGTCTTGTGGCACTGGCAGTGTATCCACAGTACCTACCTGTGTAATCACACCGTTATCGACCAGAATGACGCTGTTTTTGATTAAATTCTCCGCTGTGCCATCTATTAACCTGCCTCCGACTAAGGCAATTTTTTCGGCATAAACTCTGGTGCTTGTACCAAACAACACAGCGCTAACCAGCAGTGATATCACAAGTTTTTTCATGCGGAACCCATATTGTTGTATTTTTAGTCTATTGAAGGTAACTGGCGATCTCTGTTATGGCAATGCAGCTTGACCCGTATTGTATGGCGCTGAACCATGTTCTGATTTTGTGCCGCTTCTTTACGTTTAATTACATAAAAATGCTTACACTTTAGCCGTTGTTGGCGATGAGGAAAGGCCGTAATTTGTTAACTCATTAGCGCTTAAACAACAGGGTATAGAGTGAGTGATATATTGTTTTTATTAAAAGCAGATTTTGTTGATGCGAAGGTGGGGGCCGGTTTGTTTTATTGTCCTTCGTGCGCAACGCTGGCTGGGGTATTGAGTTACTTCCCACAACTGAAAACACAACTGCACGTTATTGACGTCGATTTTCCGCGCCCCCGTTTGGCGGTAGCAGAACTACTGGGGCAGCAGCATCCGGGTTGTCCTGTACTGGTTGTGGCACAACCGGATTCTGTGCCCGGGGTAACTGTGAAATATGCCAGCACAGGCCGTGCTTATATCGATGGTGCCGCGGATATTAGCAACTATCTGGCGTTGAAGTATGGAGTTGCTGCACCTCATCCTTAATTAAATCATGCTTTATTGCGCGCAAAGGAATAACTATGTCGGAATATTATGCACAGGTGCTATGGCGAAAGGCTGATAGCGAAATATTTACGGACAGTAAATACAGCAGGGCCCACAGCTGGAATTTTGATGGTGGTGCCAGAGTTGCGGCTTCGGCGTCCCCTGATATTGTGCCTTTACCTTATTCAGTGGCTGCAAACGTTGATCCGGAAGAAGCTTTTGTCGCTTCTTTATCCAGTTGTCATATGCTCTTTTTTCTTTCGATTGCCGCAAAATATCAGTTTGTGGTCGAACAGTATGTCGATAACGCTGTAGGTTTTATGCAGAAAACGACGGATGGGAAAATGGCGATGACCAGAGTGGTCTTGCGCCCTGAAGTGCGTTTTAGTGAGGGCAACAAACCGGACAGGCAAAAATTGGAACAGATGCATCACCAGTCACATGAGTCGTGTTTTATCGCCAACTCAGTAAAAACCGTAGTGGAAACCGAGATTATTTGTTGAGTCAGTGTCGGTATCAATACCCAGGTCACTCCAATTACTTTGGGTATAGCTGTGGTCTTTGCTGACCGGCGCAATACAACAGATTGATGTTAAAAACCGGAGCGCTGCTGCGCTTTGTCTCATGATCTGGGTTATCTGCTGAATTTGTGGCTTTACAGCTAAAGAATGAATTATAAGTTGTATGATTTTAATGCACTTTTTACAACAAAGGTTCAGGCATGAAGAACACAACTATAGCGGCATTATTAGCTTTTTTGGCAGCGGCTCCAACCAGTTTTGCCGCAGACTTTAGTCAGGGCAGACAACTGGCCTCAGCAGCCGATTTTGCTGTACTGGCTCCCAGAGACAGGGTAGCGACCGAAAACCGTATTCTGACGGAACGACTGGAGGCCTTGCTGCCACAGTTGATGGCCGAAACCAAACTGGATATGTGGCTGGTGATTAACCGCGAATACGCTGAAGATCCAGTGTATTTTACGCTGGTTCCACAGCCGACTTTTGCTGCCCGCCGCACTACTATGCTGGTGTTTTCCCGCAAGGCGGACGGCTCAGTCGAGCGCTTATCTGTGAACCGTTATCCTTTTGGTGAACCTTATACCGCCGCCTGGTCGGGTGGCGATTTGAAGGCGCAATGGCAAGCCTTGGCTAACGTCATTACACAACGTAAACCACAGCGTATCGGTATTAACGTTTCGACAGATTGGCCTGTTGCTGACGGTCTGACCAAAGGACTGCACCAGTTGTTGCTTGATGCCTTGCCAAAAGACTATGCCAGCCGACTGGTCAGTGCTGAGCCATTGGTAGTACGTTGGATGGAGCAACGTACAGAGTCTGAACTGGAAATTTATCCACATATTGTCAGTCTGGCCCGCGCTGTTATTGCCGAAGCCTTTAGCGCGAAAGTGATCACACCAGGAGTCACCACAACAGAAGATGTGGCCTGGTATATCCGTCAGCGTTATGAGGCTTTAGGTTTGCCAGTCTGGTTTATGCCCGATGTGAATCTGCAACGGCAAGGCCAGCAGTGTGAAGCTCAGGCAGCATCGTGTAGCAGTCATGGTGTAATACAGCGTGGCGATGTGCTGCATACAGATGTAGGTATTTGTTACCTGAAACTTTGCACCGACACACAGGAAATGGGGTATGTGTTAAAGGCCAATGAGCAGGATGCACCTGCAGGTCTGATCAAAGCATTGGCAACTGGCAATCAGTGGCAGGACATTTTAACCAGCCAGTTTAAAACCGGCCGCACGGGTAATGAAGTGCTGGCCAATACCATCAAAGAAACCAAAAAGCAGGGCATTAACAGTAGTACTTATACTCATCCTTTAGGTTTTGTTGGTCATGCACCTGGGCCAACTATTGGCATGTGGGACAATCAGGGGCCTGATTTACAGCACGGCCAATGGCCATTGTATGCCAACACAGCTTATGCCATTGAAGGGAATATCAAGCAGCAAGTACCTGAATGGAACGGGCGCTATGTACAAATTAAACTGGAGCAAAGCGCTTATTTTGATGGCAAACAGGTGATTTATCTGGCTGGTCGTCAGCTGAAATGGCATCTGGTGCGTTAGTACAGATCTGGGCTTCGACTATCGGCTGATACCTGAAGTGGCTTTGCTATGCTAAGGTATTGATATTCATCTGAAGGTGCAGCTGAGGCTGTACCTTCACTGCCATCTGTCTTCCATAGGAATCAAGTCTTATGCTTATCTTTTTTATCAGCATCGCCTTACTTATTCTTGGCTATAAATTCTACAGCCCTTTTGTTGAAAAACAGGCGGGTATAGACCCAAAAGCTATTACTCCACAAGAGCGTTTTAATGAAGGCGTGGACTATGTGGCTATCAGCCCGATGAAAGCCTTTTTGATTCAATTTTTAAATGTGGCTGGGGTAGGGCCTATCTTTGGTCCAATTTTGGGAGCTTTATATGGTCCTGTGGCTTTAGTCTGGATAGTGCTGGGCAATATTATAGGTGGTGCAGTTCACGATTATTTTTCTGGTGTGATGAGCATCAAAGAAGACGGGAAAAGTTTACCCGAAATAGCAGGCCACTATTACAACGTTGTTTTTAAAGGTTTTATGCTGGTGTTTACCGCCATGTTGCTGTTTTTTGTTGGTGTGGTTTTTATTATGAGTCCGGCCGGACTGTTAAGTAATCTGTCTTACTTTGAAGGTACTTTTTTGGCAGGCAATACCTTTTGGGTGCTGCTGATCCTGCTGTATTACTTCCTCGCTACTTTGTTGCCTATAGATAAAATCATTACCAAGCTGTACCCGGCTTTTGGTGTGTTGATGATTGTGATGACGACTTTAATAGCGGGCGCGATATTAATGGAAGCACCGCATTTGCCGCAAGTGACCGATATTTTTGCTTATTTTGATGGCCATCATGAGCACGACTTTTTAACGCCTAATGCAGAGGGTTTACCTGTCTGGCCTTTGCTGTTTTTAACTATTACCTGTGGTGCTATCAGCGGTTTTCACTCCACTCAGGCACCTATTATTGCCCGCTGTTTAACGAATGAAAAATACGTCAGGCCTGTGTATTACGGCGCTATGGTGTGTGAAGGTATAGTCGCTTGTGTCTGGGCTCTGGCTGGTGTTGCAGCTTTCCCTGGTGGCTATCCTGAGCTAAAAGCTATGCTGGATTTAGGTGGACCAGGTTTAGTGGTGAATCATATTGCCACGGGTTATTTAGGGGTATTAGGTGGATTAATGGCTATTGTGGCTGTGGCAGTCTTCCCTATTACGTCCGGTGATACAGCATTTCGTTCATTACGTTTAACCATAGTGGATGCTTTTAATATTCCGCAAAGCCTGCGTAACAGGTTGTTATTGTCAGTGCCAATTCTGGCTATTGCCTACTTTATGACCTTGCTGGATTTCTCACTGATTTGGCGTTATTTCGCCTTCTCCAATATGTTGTTATCCACCAGCGTATTGTGGCTGGCGACTAAGTACTTGTTCGACCGTGGCACTTTACACTGGATTGCCAGTATTCCTGCCGTTATTGGTACCAGTATGACTGTGGCTTATATAGCAACTGCCAGTATTGGTTTGAATTTACCTGTGCAATACAGCAAACCTATAGGCGTTGTAGTAGCAGTCATAGGTTTGATTGGATTGGTGATTGTACATAACAGAAAAGCTGCTGCGGCTCAGGTTTAAATCTCTAACACAGACAGCAGACTAAAGCGCTGCTGTTTGTGTTGTTCCGGGCTGCCTTTTAGTTTCACCCTGAATTCTATGGCGTCAGGCTTTCGCTGGCCGCTAAGGGAAGCTTTGATAAATAGGTTCCTTATTGCTTTACGATGTCGCTGTTGTGATGCCGATTAAAATCGTAACAGCTGTTTCTAATGAGATTGGTTTGTATGGAATTCTTTTATTTATTAAGCAGATCCAATGCTGCTATTTTGTTTTTCAGTGAAGTCTTCAGGTGAGGTTCATGCAGGCAGAGCTAATACTGTAGTCAGATAAGGCGCTCTATCAGTGCTTTGCTTGTGATCTTTTGATGGAATACAGAGGAATAAAATATGGCTAATGGAACAAATACGTTATTAAAACTGGTTGGTTTAGCTTTGTTAGTACTGGGTGTAGGCCTGGCGTATTGGGGCTTTCAACTGTCAGATTCCATTCAGTCTGAACTGACTGAAGTAGTGACTGGCGCAGAAACTGACAAAGTGATGCAGTTTTATATAGCTGGTGCCATCAGTGTTGTTGCCGGTCTTTTCCTGACTCTAAAACGTTAAACAATAAGAGGGAATGGCAATGAGCTTAACTGGATTATTAATATTTCTTGCGATAGGCGCTGTAGCTGGATGGCTCGGCGGTCTTATTATGAAAGGCAGTGGTTTTGGGCTGCTAGGTAACATCATAGTCGGCATAGTAGGCGCCATTTTAGGTGGTGCATTATTTGGCATGCTGGGGATCAGCGCCAGTGGGTTGCTGGGATCTATTATCACCGCCACAGTGGGCGCTGTAGTACTGCTTTTTATCGCGAGTTTAATCAGACGAGCCTGAATTCAGGCTCGTTGTTTTTTATCTCCCGCATTTCTCTGGTCCTTCCGCTTTAATTTCGATATATTTCTCATTAAATACAGCTTCTTACCTTTAACTCTTTATGCGTATTCAACCTGATGACCTGACAGGCCCAGAAATTGCCGCTTTGCTGCAAGAGCACTTAAATGACATGAATGCAGTGTCGCCTCCGGAGAGCAAACATGCGCTGGATTTGACGGGGTTACAGGCTGAAAACATCAGCTTCTGGACTTTATGGCAGCAGCATCAATTAGCTGGTTGTGTGGCGCTGAAGCAATTAAATAACAGGCAAGGTGAAATTAAGTCCATGCGAAGCGCCAGCGCTTTTCGTGGTCAGGGTTTAGGTAAAGTCTTATTACAGCATGTGATTAGCGAAGCAAAAAGCCGGGGTTATCAGCAGTTGTATCTGGAAACCGGTGCTATGGATTATTTTGCCCCAGCCCGTTTCTTATACCGCAGTTTTGGTTTTGAACTCTGTGGGCCTTTTGCTCAGTATAAGGAGGACCCGAACTCAGTCTTTATGCTACTGCAGTTGTGAGTTCAATCTGACTGACTGTTAAATTCCGTTTCATTCACGCGCTGATCACGCTATAGGTACGCTAGCACACAGACGAATCTTTTTGCTTATGAGAAAACCTGCATAGCTGACAAGTGTTTTACACACCAGCGTTAACTACAGGAAAGGAAGATTCGCATGTGCAGGTACACCACTAAAATGACATCTATGAATTTCGTATTGCCAAGCCCTTTTGCGTCAGGTCGCAGCGCAGGCACTACAAGAGCAAAATCTCAGATTTTCAAAACCTTAAGCCTGTTGGCATTGCCGCTGGTATTTGCGTCTGCAGCACAAGCCGCAGAGGGATCAGGTTTTACGGAAAATGGCTGGTCCATGGGGATGAATGTGGGCAGAGGTGTCGCAGATATCAATACCGAAGCGCTCAGCACCCAATTGGACGCTGCTGATTTTGATGTTTTATCTATAGATGAAGACAGACACAGCAGAGCTTACAAAGCTTATATTGGCTACCAGCTAAATCCTTATCTTGGTCTTGAGGGGGGGTATTTTGATTTGGGTGACTTTAAGTTTTCTGCCAACACGGATCCTTTCAGTTCGTTCAGAGGAAAAACGGAGCAAAAAGGCTGGAACCTTGATTTAGTGGGGATCCTGCCATTTACCGAAGGTTTTTCGGCCTTAGCCCGTGCTGGTATCACCCGGAATCAGAACAGAGCCAGCTTCGGCGCTAATGATTTGATTGATAGCAATGAGTATAACGGCAGAGACAAATTCACCAGCTATAAGGCGGGTTTGGGTCTGCAGTATGATGTTTCGCCCGTGCTGACAGTCAGACTTGAAGCCGAGCGCTACATGATGGATGATTTTATTGGCACCAAAGGTGACACAGATTTTTATTCACTAGGCCTGGTGTACCGCTTTGGCGTAACAAATGACTACCAGCCGGAGCCAGCTCCAATGCCTGTCCGTACTGTTGCCAGCACTACCGCAACAGCTGCTGTAGTCAAAGCTGACGCTGAGGTTCTGGTGCTGGAAGATGTGCATTTCAACTTTGACACTGCTGAATTAAACGACAACACCAAAGTGATTTTACGTCAGCATGTTCAGACGTTAAAAGCCAATCCTGACGCTCGTGTGCGTATCGCAGGTTATACCTCAGCCAGTGGCTCGGAACAATACAATCAGGCGTTAAGTGAGCGTCGTGCCCAGTCGATTAAAGCTTTTTTAATCCTCGAAGGAGTTGAGGCGAATCGCTTTAAAACTGTAGGTTTTGGTGAAGGCAATCCGGCAGAATATGAGGCTCGTCCTTCGGTATTGCGCTCGGACGCAGCCAAAGCCAATATGCGTGGTTTGTTTGAAATTATTGTTGAATAAAAGCAGATAAGCCTTCAAAAAAGCAGCCTGAAATCGGCTGCTTTTGCTATTCAACCTGAAACTCAGATTTTATAACGACAGACTTCAGCGTTCAGTTGATCTGATAAATGCATCAACTCTTTGCTAATGGCCGCAGAGGCTGAAGTGTCGCTTGAGGTCTCCTGCGCTATAACAACAATTTGATGTACATTCTTATTGATCATTTCTGAAACAGTGGTTTGCTCTTCGGCCGCACTGGCAATCTGATTGTTCATATCATTGATAGTGGAGACAGAATGCTGTATCTCCTGTAAGGCAGCGTCAACCAGCTCTGCCTGTTGCACTGTATTCTGGCTATGATGCTTGATTTCACTAATAGCCTGTACAGCTTGCTCTGCGCCTTGTTGTAGCGAAACAATCATCTGATTAATCTCATCTGTGCTTTTTGCTGTTCTGGCGGCCAAGGTCCGTACTTCATCAGCTACAACCGCAAAACCCCTGCCATGCTCTCCGGCCCGAGCTGCTTCAATAGCTGCATTGAGTGCTAGTAAATTAGTTTGATCGGCAATAGAGCGGATCACATCTAATACAGCTCCTATATTTCTGGAATCATCTCCTACCTTATCAATCACAGATACACCCACTTGCACTTGTTGCTCTAAACCTCCAATCACAGAGATTGCCCTGTGCAACTTAGCGTTGGCTTCTTGCACCTGAGTTTCGGCGTGATTAGCTGCCTGAGCCGCCTGACTGGCACTTTTGGCGACATCCTCTGCCGTGGCCGACATTTCATTAATCGCCGTAGCGACCTGATCACTTTCGCTGTGTTGTTGTGCCACACCAGCTTCGGTTTTTTGCATTAATGAAGCTAAATGTTCTGCGGATTGTCCCAGACTGCGCATAGAGCTTTGCACCTGACCGACCAAAGTAGCTACTTTGCCGGAAAACTGGTTAAAGGCTTGAGCTAAAGCTCCCAGCTCATGGCCCATGGATGCATCCAATCTTTTTGTCAGATCCGCTTCGCCAGAGCCTATGTCCTGCATGGCCTGCACTACGCTGAGCAGTGGATTTAAAATGGCTTTTGCAAACAAGGTACCAACAAAAATAACCAGAATCACCAGTACTGCTGTGATCAGGGCGTTTTGTAATAAGCCTGAGTAGATTTGCTGCTCTGTGGCTTCACGTTGCTGTTGGATCAGCTGTTCCAGATCGTCTATATAAAAACCAGTCGCCAGCACCCAGTCACCCAACATGATGGCTTTCGCCAGTTTTGGGGCTGCCACTGTACTTGTACTGCCGGGTTTAGGCCAGTTGTAGTTGATATAATCCCCGCCTTTTTTCGCGGCCTCAATGTACTCTTTGACTAAATAACGGCCTTCTGCGGATTTGCTGTCAAGAAAATTTTTACCTTCACGCTCGGGCTGGTCTGCACTAACAATCTGAACCCCTTGCAGATCATAAACAAAAAAATAGTTTTTACCGTTTTCATAACGCAGGCTGCGTAAAATGGCTTTTTTGCTGTTTTCATCTGCTGCAGAACTAATGGCAGTGCCTGCTATTTCCAGCAAGGTATCCAGTTGTTGTTTGCGTTCGGCATACAACGAATCACGCAGGTGTTTAACTCTGCTTTCCGCTTCGTGTTGAGCCGAGAAGTAGGCTTTACTGATCAGGACTGATGCCAGAATAAATACAGGAAAAAAAGCTAATAAAATCAGTTTCGTTTTTAAAGATACAGCGTTCATAAAAGCCTCGTGTTAAAAATGCCACTTCAGCAGCAGGTTCATGTTGTATTCGTTGGTGCGCAAACTGCTCTGGTCTTTAATACCAAATTTATTCAACCAGAGCACATATTCGAAACCAAGATATATTTTATCTTTAATATTCAGAGGTTTACTAAGTAGCCATTTAAACTGCGAGGTCATGTTCAGGTTGGCATGCTGATCGGTCGAAGCGCTAGCCCAATCGATAAAGCCGTCGTATAAAAACTCTTGCCCTGCCAGTTCAAAGGGTAAACCCCAGGTGATAGTGGTTTGCCAGTTGTCGCTGCGATGTTCATTGTTGCGTCTGTACAGATTGATCTGAACATATCTGAATAACGGAATGTCCAGATTAAAGCCCAGACCATACAGCAGGTGAGTGGCCTGATTAGACATTTCGACAGTAGTAGCCAGAGTCATATCGCTGACCAGACCCCATTTTACATTCATCAGATCTAATTTACTGAAGCTCCAGCGTGGTGCCCATTCAGCATAATTACTTAGATCGCCCTGATCCGGCCTTATATGATCGAGAAAGAAAAAACTGTCTCCCCAACTGGTGGACGCTGCGTGTTCGAAAGTATAAATATCACGGTTATTGTCGCCTAAACGGTAATGGTCGCCCGTTAAGTAGCTGACTCGGAAGTCTTGCCACAACACCGCAGATTGCGCTCCGGCACAGTACAACAGGCTTAACAGCAGCAGAATTTTTCGCATAAGAATTGATGACAGAACATAGGGTGTTTTTAATACTGGCAGTAAATTCAGGAACTTCAACTTAACCACAGGATTTTCCAGAAGATTTCCTTTTTTAGCTATTAGGCTTCTCCAGAACACCTGTTGTCTGCTGCACAGATATCCGCTGCTCAGCTGGTGTTTAGCAGAGTCAGAAGTTGATGGATCTGTTGCCGTAACCAGCGCCTTAGTGGATCGTCTTGTGTTCTGGAGTGCCAGACCTGGCTGATTTGTACTTGTGGTAGTGCCACAGGACAAGTGTTGATCAGCAAATCAGGGTTGGCTTTTTGCGCTATGTCAGCCACTGATTTAAGGCAGGTCAGCAGCACATCATTTTTATCAACTATATGGGCTGGAGATAAAAAACCAGAAAGCCCGGCACAAACCTGACGTTTTAAGCCGGATTTTGCTAATTCCTGATCAACCAGGCCATCCAGATCGCCTGTCAGGGTGGTGACTATATGACGGGCCTGGCAATAGCGTTCCAGATCCAGCTGCTGCTTAGCAAAAGGATGTTGGCGCCGCATTAATACGACAAAATCCTCTGTCTGTAGTTTTTGCTGATAAAAGCTTTCCGGCAAATCTCGATAAAAACCTGCAATAGCCAGATCACAATCGCCGCGTTCCAACTGCTGTTTAGGCAAAGTCCCCTGAGTGTGCCGCATCACCAGTTGCACCTGCGGTGCTTGTTCTGTCAGCAGGGCCAGCAAATCGGGTAACAATAAACTTTCTATATAGTCCGTGCTGTATATCACCAGCCGATCGGCCTGAGTTAAAAAGTCTGTCCCGCTCTGATGCTGATAAAAGCCTTCCAGCGAGGACACCAGCTGTAATATTTCAGCGGAGATACTTATAGCTTTAGGGGTTGGTGTTAAACCTCTGGCGGCACGGACAAACAGTGGATCGGCAAATTCGTGACGTAATTTATTTAGTTTATGGCTCAGTGCAGGCTGGCTCAGATTCAGTCGGTTCGCTGCCGAACTGACATTCAGCTCTTCATACAGCACTTTAAACAGCAGCAATAAATTCAGATCTTTGTTTTTAATATTCATAATTTGAATAGCTATTATTAAATCAATTCACTTCTTTGTAGTTTAGCTATGCTGCACACTAAGTACCATCAAATCCATAGCAAAAAGGTGAACCAATGAAATTATCAACAGGCGTAATACAACTGGGACTGGCAGCAGTTCTGTCATTCAGCAGCAGCTTCGTTATTGCGGCAGAAAAAGTATTGATCGTCGTCACCAGTCACAGTCAAATGGGCACGGGCAGTGAAAAAACCGGCTACTGGTTAGGTGAAGTGACCCATCCTTACAAAGAACTGGTGGATGCAGGTATTGAAGTGGAAATTGCCAGCATAGCTGGTGGCAAAGCGCCAGTGGACGAACGCAGTCTGGCTGAAGCGGACACGACCAATCAGTGGTTTATGGCCGATAGCAAACACAACACTAAATTACAGCGGACGCTGAAACTGGCTGATTTAAAAGCTTCAGAGTACAAAGCTGTGCTCTTTGCCGGTGGGCATGGCACCATGTGGGATTTTCCGCAGGATAAAGCCTTGCAGCGGTTTGCAGCTGATCTATACCAGAACAATGGCATAGTGGCGGCAGTCTGTCATGGTCCTGCGGCTTTACTGAATATTAAACTGGCCGATGGCAGCTACCTGATTGCAGGTAAACAAGTTACAGGTTTTAGTAACACTGAAGAGGAAGAGGTCAAACTGACTAAAGTGGTGCCGTTTTCCTTGCAGGATCAACTGACAGAGCGTGGAGCAAGTTACAGTGCTGCTGCCAACTGGCAAAGCAAAGTGGTGGTGGACCAGCGTCTGGTGACAGGTCAAAATCCACAATCTGCTGCCGCTGTCGGTGAGGCGTTAGTGAAATTGCTGACCACTAAATAAGCTTCAGCCAGGAGATCATCAAATCGCCACAGTGTGCACCCAGCTGTGGCGATTTTGGTTAATTTGTCCCTTAAACATTAGTATATTCTGATGAAAATGAGCATGATACTGTGCAGATACTGGCTCTGCGGCCAAAATTTATCTAGTCTCAAACCAGTGTTCTTCTGGATATGCAGTTATGTGGGTTCGATTTTGTATTTTGTTGGTAAGTT
The DNA here is from genome assembly GCA_018815765.1 of Gammaproteobacteria bacterium. Taxonomy (GTDB): domain Bacteria; phylum Pseudomonadota; class Gammaproteobacteria; order Enterobacterales; family Alteromonadaceae; genus Pararheinheimera. The sequence goes on from JAHIWM010000102.1 coordinate 40,558, forward strand.
TGAGTGTTTATACAAGCAGTTATGCAGCACCAAAGCAGCAGGTGTTATTGCTGACCTATCATTTAAAAGCTCCTTATGTGATTGATTGGGCAGAGCAGCGCGGCTTGTATTTTGACTTGGCTGTCTATCTGAACGATAAAACGGACAAATACCAGTTTACAACTGAACTGATGCCAAGAAAGCGTCTGGATATTTTATTGGCGGAGCCTTTTGTTGATGTAGTGATCGGCGTCCAGCCAGCCTGGTTTGCGCCCTTGGCGGATAAAATGCTTTTTACTGCCCCCTTTTTAAATGATCAGGATATGTTTGTATCTGATGCCAGGAAGCCTGTGCGGGACAAAGAACTGGCCGATTTAACCGGAAAAACCTTTATTGGTTCGCAAGGTTATAAATACAAAGGCATAGACGAAGCTGTGGCTGACGGAACTCTGGATAGGGTGGATACCTTACAGGAAGACTATGTGCTGGATATGCTCAGGTTAGGGCGTGGTGATTTTACTATTATCAGCTCTTCAACTTTGTCCTATAAATTCAGTCATGGCGAACAGGCCAGGCATTTTTATGTTGCGACTACACCTCATGATGTGATCCAGCGGCGTTTTATGTTGAGTAAAACCGACCCGCAACTGTATCAATTTTTGCAGCAAGTGGTGCGGCAAATGCCTGTGGATCAGCAGTGGCAGTTTTTGTTAGCTAAATATCAAATTCAGCAGGCTATGGTAAAACCCTGATTTTATCTTGGTTTTTCATGCTTGTTTTCATCAAAGCTTCGCCCTGTTGTCACACTTTTGTAAAGTGAAGCCTGCATTCTGAAGTCGCTTAAACTTGTTGCATGCATCACTGTTCCTGGTGATTTTAGGGCCCCTTTGTGGGCCCTTTTTTATGTCCATGGAGGGACGGTATGTCGTAATTGTCGGGAACGTTGTTACGACGACATTTTACTATCCTGTAAAATGCCCTCCGGGCCATCGTCGCTTCGCTCCAATGTTCAAAAAACGGCAGGACGGCCGTTTTTCACAGCTTTAGCTGCCGGAGGTGAACATCATGGACGATGTGAGTGAAAATCGCTCCCGGCGATTTTGTATCTGCAGTAGATTATTAGTTTACTAACCACTCTCTGAGAAATTCAACAAAAAGCCGTACTCTTGCCGGGCGGAACTGACCTGGCGGATAGACAGCATAGATGCCACCTTTAGGCAGTTGCCATTGGGGTAAGACCTGTTGCAGTTCACCCTGTTGTATCAGTCGTTTTGCACTGTAGTCTGTGAGAACCCCAAGTCCTGCTCCGGCTTTCAGTAAGGCAGTGACAGACCCGGTAGATCCTGCTTTGATTTGGCTACGCATCTGCACCTGCAGCTCCTCAGATTTTGTATTGAAGGTCCAATGCAATGCCGATGGCAATAAACTAAAACAGATAAAGTGATGTTGCGGTAACTCCGCTGGATGTGCTGGCACGCCATGGCGTTGCAGATAAGCAGGGGATGCGACTAACCATTGTTCAAAACTACCCAAAGCAATAGCTTTTTGGCTGGAATCTTTCAGCCAGCCCGCCCTGATGGATAAATCTATGCCTTCTTTGACTAAATCTTTGATCTGATCACTGCTTTTTAATTCAAAAGCTAAGGCCGGGTGGCGCTGACGAAATGCCAGTAAGGCAGGGACCAGCACTTGATGGGCGTAGTCCTCAGGTGCACTGATCACTAAAGTCCCACTCAGATTCTGCTCTGAGCTTTGTGCTTCCATGAGTTGCTGACTTAATTGCTGCAGTAAAGGTAAGCAGTGTTGGTACAGCTGTTCTCCGGCCTGAGTCAGGCTGACCAGTCGGGTGGTACGACGAAACAAGGCAACACCAAGCCTGGACTCAAGTGCCTTGATTTGCAGACTGACTTTGGTTTTAGTGCAACCCAACCGCTCTGCCGCTGCGGTAAAGCTGCGCTCCTGAGCCAATACCAGAAATACAGGCACAGCGTTTAAATCAATATCGGACAATTGCATAGTGTTTATTGTTGCTTATTTAATAACAGTGAATTATGTATTGGTGTGTTTTTCAAATCAATAGAAGTCCGGATAATAAGCGCTATTCAGTCACACGGAGAAGATGTTATGAATATCGCTATTATTGGTGCTTCTGGTTTTATTGGTTCAGCGCTGACAAAAGAAGCCTTAAGCAGGGGTCATCAGGTCAAAGCTTTGGTCAGTCGCCCAGAGCGTCTGGAATTAACCGAAGGCTTAACTGCTCACAAAGTCGAAGTGTTAGACACCGCAAGTCTGACTCTGGCCCTGGCTGGAGTGGATCTGGTGCTGAGTGCTTTTAGTGGCCACAAAGATGCTGATGTGGCTGCTTATTATGTGCAGGGTTTTCAGTCAATCTTACAGGCCAGTATCAATGCAAAAGTGCCACGTTTACTGCTGGTGGGTGGTGCTGCATCGCTTGAGTATGCGCCGGGCCAGATTTTGCTGAATAGCCCTGATTTCCCTGCTGCTTATCTGGGCTCAGCACAAGGTGCGTATCAGGCGCTGCAATTGCTTAAAGCTCAGAGTCAACAAAACTGGAGTTACTTATCACCTGCCGCTGAGATTTTTCCGGGTGAAAAAACCGGTAAGTTCCGCTTAGGCCTGGATCAGTTAATCACAGACGAACAAGGCAAAAGCCGTATTTCGACGGCTGACTATGCGGTGGCTATGCTGAATGAAGCAGAACAAAATCTGCATGCCAACCGGCGCTTTTGTGTCGCTTATTAAGCCGCACCTGACATGGGGCGCTGTTTGCCCCTTATTCATCAAGTTTTCATACATTCGTCACTAAAGCGTCATAAGTCAACTCTAGGGTAAGGCCTGAATTTTTATATAAAACAGGACTTTACTAAAAATGAAATTATCTGCGCTACGTCTTACTTTGCTGGCTTCGGCCATAGCTTTAGGTTTATCTGGTTGTACTCTGGATGGTGATGATGGTGCCGCAGGACCTGCAGGTCCTGGTGGTGCAGTAGGTCAGCCTGGTACGCCTGGAACTCCGGGTACTCCCGGAACCCCGGGTCAAAATGCTCAAACAGGCATCAGCACTAAAGCTGTAGCCCGTTTTGTCACTGGCACTTATGGCGCCGGCGCCGCTGAAATCACGCAATACCACAAAGCGTCCAAGCGTATTTTTGTTGTCAATGGCGCAGCGAACAAAGTGGAAATTCTGGATGCTTCAGGCATTACAAGCACAGCACTGACAGATGCTATTACTGCTAACACTTTAACCAGTACCCCATTGACTATGCCTGCAACTGTCACAGTAAAAAATGCGGGCGGCGTAGATGAAACCTTAACCTTAGGTTTTGCTAACTCCATTGCCATTTCAGGCAATCTTTTAGCTGTAGCTGCAGAAAATAACGTGAAATCCTCAGCTGGTGCTGTGCTTTTTTACGATATCAGCGCCGCGACTCCGGCATTTGTTAAAGCGGTGAAAGTGGGGGCTTTACCAGATATGGTGACTTTTACTCCGGATGGCAGCATGCTGTTAATCGCAAACGAAGCTGAACCAGAATCAGATTACAGCGTTGATCCTGAAGGTTCTGTTGGCATTATTAACATCACCGCCGGTGTAGTGGCTGACCAGGCTACTTTATTGGCATTCACTGCTTTTAATGCGGACCAGACTGAACTGGCGGCGCAGGGCGTGAAGTTCGCCGCACCTGCCGGCACAACTGTGGCGCAGGATTTAGAGCCTGAATACATTACGGTCAGCAGTGACAGTAAAAAAGCTTTTGTGTCTTTGCAGGAAAACAATGCTTTGGCCATAGTGGATTTAGCAGAAAAAGAAATCACTAAGGTGGTGGCTTTAGGTTTTAAAGATTACAGCCAAACGAAAAATGCTCTGGATGTCAGCAACAGGGATGGTGTGAAGCTGAGTACTTACCCAGGTGTTTATGGCATGTATCAACCAGATACGCTAGCCAGCTACAACTGGAAAGGCGCTACTTTTATCCTCAGTGCAAACGAAGGTGATGCGCGTGACTGGGATGCTTATGCTGAAGAAGCACGTATCAAAGATTTACCACGCTCTGCTGATCTAACAGCAAAGCAAGCCAGCTTCTATGATGACGATGGTCTGGGTCGTTTGAACGTCACCACAGCGCTGGGTCAGAATGCTGATGGTGACTATGAAGCTTTGTATGCCTACGGTGCACGTTCGTTCAGTATCTGGGATCAAAACGGTAATCAGGTATTTGACAGTGGTTCTGATTTTGAACGCATCAGTTCAGGTGTTCATGCTGAGTTGTTTAATACCAATCACACTGTAGTTGAAGGGGATAGCCGTTCGGACGATAAAGGTCCGGAACCTGAAGCTGTGACTATTGGTCAGGTTGGCGATAAAACTTACGCTTTTATTGGCACTGAGCGCTTAAGTGGTATTTTTGTTTACGATATCAGCAACCCGTACGATACAAAGTTTGTTGATTACTTCCACAACCGTAATTTTGACGCTGTGTATGAAATTGACGACGATGCTGTGCCTGCTGAAGTCAGTGGTGATTACCAGCAAGCCGGTGACTTAGGTCCTGAAAGCCTGGTCTTTGTGCCAGCAGCAGACAGTGCTACAGGTCAGGCCCTGTTGTTGATGGCGAACGAAGTCAGTGGCAGCTTAACGGTATTTGAAGTTAGTCCACGTTATTAATGCCTGTCGCATTGAGGGGGACAATTCCTCCTCAGTGCTCTCATTCTACTGAAAACACAGCTTTTTTTTCTTCCTTACAATACAATCCTAACCACTGCTACTATACTGAGCCCGGACGATCTGAGCATGATGCTGGTTTATCTGTGATCTTTTATACCGACATCACATGCTTCTGCCCTGAGGAATATGAAAGACGTGAAAACCAAGTTAGTTATTGCTGGCTCTGTACTTTGGGCATGTTCTGCCTTAGCCACAGAAGTAGTAACTCATCCTGCCGTGCCCATGGACCAGCTGACTGTCACTCAGCTGCGCGGTATCTATTCTATGCGGCAACAAAACTGGCCTGACGGTACTGCAGTCCGGGTTTTTGTATTACCTGCAAAAAATCAGCTGCATCAGGCTTTTGCCAAAGAAAAACTACAGATGTTCCCTTATCAGTTGGACAGGATCTGGCAAAAAATTACTTATTCAGGTTTAGGTGCTGCGCCGGTGGTGCTGAGCTCTGAGCAACAAATGCGTGAAATGGTAGCCACTACCGAAGGTGCTATCGGCTATATCGAGAATTCAGATGAACTATCCAAGCTTAAAGTCATTCGTGTTACGCAGTAAGCTATGCCTTTTACTGCTACTGGGCTGTTCATTACAGCTGCAGGCAGAAGGGCTAAAGACTGATAAAGTGCAATGGCATGGTTTTATTTCACAGGGCCTTATTCAGGCGCCTGAAACGAACTTCGTCAATCTGGACGACAGTATTTCTGCTGAACTGACCGATCTGGGCGTTAATATGTCCTGGGCCTTGTCTGACAACCTGCGGTTGGCAGGGCAGGTGGTGTATCTGGATGGCGGTCGTCGTTACGTCAAAGGCACACGACTGGATTATTTGTTTTTAGACTGGACTTTGCACAGTGATTTTGACTGGCAACTGGATATGTTTGTTGGCCGTTTTAAAAACCAGCATTGGCTCTATTCCGCGACCCGCGATGTACCTTTTACCCGCAACGCTATAGTTTTACCGCAATCTGTGTATTTTGATTCCTTCCGTGATATTGCGGTTGGCAGTGATGGTCTGGCGTTTAAAGTCACCCGCAATACAGCTATGGGTGAAATTGAGCTGAACTGGAGCTGGGGTTCTACCAATTTAGGCAAAGAGCAGAGTCAGATCCTGTTGAGTACTTTGGCACAAGGTGATGCTGAGCAAGAGTATGTGCATCAGGCCAGTGTATTCTGGCGCCCGGAGCAGTCGGCCTGGCAGCTTGGCCTGTCCTTACTGGATTCTGATTTTAGCTATGAAAAAGCCGATCTGGATTATTACGACGATGGCGCTATGACAGTACAAAGGGTGATGCTTAATGGCCGTTATGCTGCTGAATACTGGGAGCTGAGCAGTGAGTGGGTGCAGGAGCGACTGGATATCAGCGACTTCTATGCGCCGGGATTTAAACGCAACAGCTTTAGCCAGGGATGGTATGTGCAGGGCCGTTACAATCTGTTGCCACGCACCTGGGCCTTATTAAGTCTGGATATGTTTGATTTGGATAAAGACGATCGCAGTGGACGTAAGTTTTCTGCAAGTACTGGTGGTTTAGTGCCAGCTTATTTTGGTTATCAGGATGAGCTTACCTTTGGCCTAACTTATGATTTCAAAGATAATTTGCGCCTGACTATGGAACATCATTGGGTGAAAGGAACTGCTCGCCTGGCTTACCCTGTGATGCCTGATCTGCAACACAATAAATCTGAGTACTGGCAAATGTGGGCTATGCAATTGATGTACTGGTTTTAATCCTGATGCGGCCTTTTGTATTTAGTTTACCCTGGAAAATTTTGCTGGCGACCATCAGTGCCTTGCTTTGTATGACGGTGCTGCAAACCAGTCTGGGTTTGATGCGGATGAGCGAAGAGTTTGACCGGCAGCAACAAGTCAAACGTGAGTCGGCACGACAACAGTATCTGCAACAAAATACTATTATTGAGCAACAGCTGCGGGTATGGCTGGAGAGCTTTTCCGATCTGGTTCAGTTAAGCCAGCAAGCTGACTTTTCTGCCTTTATCGAGCGTTTAGCTGAACAAAGTGCCAATATGCAGTTGCACCTGAATATTGAGCAAATCTGGTTGCATAACAGTGATATGCAACTGTTATTCAGCAGCGGACAACAAACCCCTTATTTTTCTCCCTCTCTGGTACAAAAAGTACTGAAACAACAAAGCCCACTGACGGCTAATTTATGTATGCAATATTGTGTGAAGCAACTGAGCTTACCTGTGCTTAATAGCTCGGGTGAAGTGGCAGTAATGACGGTAACAACAACCTTGGTTGATGTTTTATCGGCGCTACATCAAAGCCTGAACTCTGATGTGGCCTTAATTCGTGCCAGCAAAACTGCAGCAGGGACAATTAATCGTGAGCTGATATCCAGTTCCAATCCGGAATTGTTAAAAGCACTGTTGCAGAGAGTTTCTGATCTTGAGGCCGATTTGGCTTTAAGTAAGGGGCTGGAGTTACAGCACAACGGCCAGCAGTACCTGATTTCTGCGTTTGAGATGCAAAGTCAGGGGGTGTACCTGACAGTGGTGGATAACATCAGTGACTTTGTTGCGACCAATAACGGTTATCGTCGCCAGTTACTTATTACCTCAGTGATTTTGTTTGGTTGTATGGTGCTGTTGGTGTATCTGATTATGAGGCGGATCAGCCAGAGGTTAAAAACTCTGAGTAAAGCCCTGCCGCTGCTTTCGCAAAAACAATATGCTGGTTTTCGTCAGCAAAGCCATTTTCAGGCCAGTTTATGGCCGGATGAAGTAGATTTGTTGCGTCAGGCCGCAGAAGAGCTGAGTGTAGAGCTGGAGCTGCTCAACCATAAAGTAGAGCAGCACACCAACGAGCTGGAAAAGGTCGCGATGTATGATCTGCTGACGACTTTACCGAACAGGAATATGTTGCAGTATCAGCTAGAACGTATGCTGAGTGGCCAAATTGCAGAAAAAAAACTTCTGGCTGTGCTTTTTGTCGATTTAGATGACTTTAAACGCATTAACGACAGTTTAGGTCATGCCCATGGTGATAAGTTACTAAAACTGGTGGCATTGCGTTTAAAGGACTGCTGCAGGACGAATGATCTGTTGTGCCGCTTTGGCGGTGATGAGTTTGTGTTTGTATTGCCCCAGCTGACCGATGTTGAGACACCCTTTCGTTTGGCCAGCCAGATATTGCAACGTATTCAGCAACCTTTGACTATTGATCAACAAAACTTTGTGATGACGGCCAGTATAGGTTTAACCATGAGTGCTGCTGAGACTGTGGTGTCTGATGATTTAATACGCCAGGCTGATTTGGCCATGCACGAAGTGAAACTCAATGGAGGGAATGGCGCTCAGGCCTATAACCTCGATATGTATCAGCGGGTACAACAACGAGTGCTGCTGGAGCAGGATTTAAAAGAAGCCTTAGTGCTGAACCAATTTAGCATCAGTTTCCAGCCGCAAATGACCATAGCGACAGGTGCCCTGTATGGCTTTGAAGCCTTGATCCGCTGGCGTCATCCGGTGCGGGGTATGGTACCGCCGGACGAGTTTATTCCGGTGCTGGAGCAATCCAGACAAATAGTACCTTTAGGTTACTGGATCATCGAACAATGTATGCAGCAATGCCTGAGTTTATTGCATAGCGGCTGGCATCATTTCCGTATCGCAATTAATTTGTCGGCAGAGCAGTTTGTTGACCCGGAGTTGATCCCAACACTAAAACGGTTATTGGATAAGTACGAACTGCAGGGCTCGTACTTTGAATTGGAACTGACAGAACGCACGTTAGTGCAAAGTATCGAAACCATGCTGAATATCATGTCGCAAATCAAAGCCATGGGCATTCATTTTGCTATTGATGATTTTGGTACAGGTTATTCGTCCTTGAGCTATCTGAAAAAGATGCCTATGGATTGCATCAAAATTGATAAGAGCTTTTTGTCCGGCATGTTAGAAAACGCTGCAGACTTTCAGATCATCGCCTCGACCATAGCCATGGTGCAAAAGCTACAACTACAGGTTGTGGCAGAAGGGGTGGAGACGCGTGAACAATTGGAGTTACTGCGCCAGCAAGGCTGCGATATAGCGCAGGGTTATCTGATCGCCAGACCCATTCCACAAGCTGAACTGGCTGGCTTCTTAGAAGAACATTTCCCGAAAGGTATTTGGCGGGGTCATAACTAATTCGGGTCAGAGTAAAATTAAGTCTGCAGTTTAATTTTACTCTGACCCGAATTAGTTTTTAGCGGCAAAGCTGGCCTTGTTGGATATAAGGACTCAGAATTGGCGCCATGCCTTTCAGTACCTGCAGTGGTAAAGCTGAAGTGAAACTGAAATCTTCGGCACCTTTGCCCGGTACAAAAGCTGTCAGAGTACCGAAGTGATTGTCTCCCAGATAAAACACAAAGGTAGCGGTGCGGTTGATGGTGGTGGCTTGCACAGTACGGCCACGGATCACTTGAGTGGCCATCTTGTTATCACCAGTGCCCGTTTTGCCCCCTATCAGTAAAGGTGTGCCATCCATTTTAGTAAATGAACCCTGTAAACGACGGGCTGTACCACCGTTGGCTACTTCCGATAACGCAAAACGTAAGGCTCTGGCCACTTCTGATTTCATCACCCGCTGGGCCTCGTAAGGCTGATATTTTAACTTCACTTCATAAGGGGTGTTGGCAGCAAAATGCAGCTGATCCACTCGTACTGTAGGCAATAACATACCGTCATTCTGAATAATACCAATCAGCTCAGCTAAAGAGGCAGGTCTGTCGCCTGAGCTGCCCAGCGCCGTGCCCAGTGAAGGCACCAGGTGGTCAAAAGCGTAACCGAGTTTTTTCCAGCGCTGGTGAATATCCAGAAAAGCTTCGACTTCCAGCATAATGCGGATACGGGTATCACGTGCGCTGCGATTCGAGGTTTTAAACAACCAGCGATACACTTGTTGGCGCTGGTCGACAGAAGCGTCAACCGCTTCTTTAAATGTGGCTTGTGGGTTTTTGTGCATAAAACTCAATAACCACAGTTCCAGCGGGTGAACTTTGGCGATGTAGCCCTGATCCATCAGACTGAACTTGCCAGGACCGTATTTGTTATACAGCTCATCAATATCTTTGACCGTCAGGTTTTCTTCCGGCAGACGTTGCTGCAAAAAGGCACTGAAGTTAGCGAAGTCGGCATCAGGCAATAAGTACCTGTGTACCGCCGCCAGCCGATCTGGTGTTTGTTTTAACCCTTCAAAAAAGGTAGTTAAACGGTCTTCTTCGGTTTTTTTCTGGTATTTACGCCAGAAACGCTGCAGGAAAGAGCTACCTTCTTTGTCGGCAAAACGGCGTAAGTAATCTTCACGACGTGGATCTTTATCGTTTTTCAGTAATAAAGAGGTGCTGCCCGCGGTTTGGTAGCTGCTGCTGTAGGCCACTATGTCGCGCATAATACGCACGAAAGGCAGGTTAATGGATTCTTTTAATGACTCCAGTACAGTTGGAACTCTACTGTCTTCTTTTCTCTGGAAGTTATTAAATACCTGCAAGCCACCACCGGTAAAAAAGCGTTCGGAAGGTGAGGCTGAATAAGTACGCTGCAAGGCTGCGTCGAGCATCTTCGGCAAAGCACGATCTGCTGTATGCGCCATGTAAGTGGCAGCCCAGCGGGTTAAATTATCGTTTGGTGCTATTTCAAGGTTGAGCAGGTTTTCCGGTAACTCATCAATAAAAGAGTCATGCAGCTCGGCGATAATCTCCAGATAAGTGGTCAGCACCCGTAGTTTGGCGGTAGAACCTAATTCCAGCTTGCTGCCTTCGTTTAAATCAAAAGGCTGATCAGTGTTGTCGGTTTGCACCCGCACTCTGTTGCCACCTGGTGTTTTTTCAAACAAGGTAAAGCTGTAGGTTACTTTGTCTGTATTAGTGGCACTTAACAGTTTTTCGCCCAATAAACCTACTTTTTCTGCCACAGCAGGGGAGGCCAGACTATTGAGGTAGTGACTGACTTTTTGCTGCAATTCATGGTGTAGCGACACTTTAGCTGTTAAATCCAGCCGGTCTAAATCGTACAGCTGCTGATTCAATAAGGTACCCAGACGACCCCGCGCTACGTTGATCCCTTTGAGGGTTTGCGCGTCCTGTTTAATGCCGGTAGCCTTGCCGCCTTTAAATAATAAACGTTGTGACATGGCGGAATCAGCCAGATCTTTGTCTATCACTTTGGCATTCGCCAGCACCCTTAAATGGCTGTTGGTTAACTCTTCTAAATCATCATGGCCTTGTAACAAGTAATAAGACGGACGACGCTGAGCTATCATCAACGCCAGCACCTGACGTAATGCCAAACCTCTTAAGCTCTTATTTTGTTCCGTGGGTTCGGCATTTAAAACCTTATTGAATCGACCAAAGTCGGTGCCAAACCAAGCCCATAATGCATCACCCACACCATGTACTTCGCCAAAACCAGGGGCTGAAGACAAGGGCACAGAGTTTAAGTAATCCAGCACAATTTCATGCCGGGTTAAAGAGGTATCGGCGCCATAACGATAGGCCCGCACTGAACCTGACACCATCTGCAAAAACTTATCGGTGAAACTTTGGGTTAAGCCCTGGGGTGAATGGCGGTATTTTTCAATCTGAGTGGCCAGCGTACTGCCCCCTGCTGACTGGCCCTCTAAATTTAAAACTTTAGTCACCTGAGACACAGCTGCCATCATAAAACGTGGCCAGTCTACGGCTGGGTTAGCGCGGGCAGGTGAGGTTAAAAGTTTACGGTTTTCTATAAATAACAGGCTGTTACGTACAACAGCAGGTACATCAGCCGGATGGTCGTAAACCCGTTGCGGATGAGAAAACGAAAACAGCTCTTCGTTACGGCAATCGCCAATTAATAAACCACCCTGAGCTTTTTCACGGTAGGGCGGGAAAAATCCTAATTGGGTGTAAAACAGCAGATCAGGTGAAAAAACTGCTTGTTGTTCAATAACAAAATTGCTTTGAGTCAGACGCGGAATGAATTTAGGTAGTTTGGAGTAACCCAAACGTTGATCAAAAGGACCTGCAATAGGATAAGACACCTGATCGGTAGCGCCAGACTGCAACTTATAGGTTAGTTTTTTGGCATAAGCACTTATTTCTGTCGCCTGATAATGCGCGGTATGCAGCTCATAAATCACCAGCGCTGTGCCGGATAACAACAGTAAAATAAATAACCATGGAATAAGGCTACGACGGCGTGGCCGAACAACAGGCGCGGGTTGTTCCGACTGTCTTTCGTCACGGTAGTTATCAAATTGCATCTGATTATAATCTGGTGGGGATGACAAGTTCTTATCCATGAGTTCAGGCATCTGCCATGTCATTCGATTTTAACTGGTATAAGCCTGCTTTGCAGCTGAATTTTGTTGAAGTTTTTGCATCAAACATACTGATTTGTCTCCATTTACTGCTTTTTTTCCGGTTTCGACTCTGAAGGCGCTGGTAAAACCTTCCTATCAAACCAAAGTTCGAGGCTTTGACGGAAGTTTGGATCCGCCTGAACTTTAGTAAGCACAGTATTTATGCGTTTTATTTGTTGTCGCCCCCAGTCGCTATTACTACAGCCAACAGCTCCGGCAATAGGCTGAGACAACTCGGCAATAGGCACATAAACCAGACCTTTAGCCTGCTCTGGTGCTGTTTTGTTCATGTACGTCAGAATAATGTCGTAATCCAGCATGAAATCTATCCGGCCACTCTGAATCATTTTTAATAAGGCCACCGGACTGTCGTCACCGGATCGGATCAAGCCATTTTTACGGTAAGGCTCTAACAGCGGTTCAAGCTCACCGTATCTGCGCCCAGCAGCCAACCCAAGTTTAAAGGTTTGTGCCTCTAATAACTTTTCCAGGGTTAAGGGGGTGCCAAATTGCTGATTGAAGTGATGGGCCAGAGCTTCGCGGGTGATCACGCCCTGAGGCCTGTACCAATGAGTAGGTGTGCTGAATACTGCGGTTTTAGTGGGCTCTTTTCTGTGGATCATGCAAGGAAAACACAACTTTTCCCTTTTATTCAGAGCCTGATGAATACGGGTTTGTGGCATCAATAAAAGCTGATGTTTTGTTTCGGGCAGTTGTTTTTGGATACTACGCAAGAGTTGATCACACAGACCTTGTTGGTCAAAGGGACCACCGACAATATGAAAAGGAGGAGCTGCATTGATCGCCCAGCTCAGCTGAGGTTTGGCGGTATTTGCTATGCTAGGGTTACTGAGCAGCAGCGCCACAAGAACCAAAACAAATTGCATTTGAGCGGTGCCTTAGGTTTTTCCTTAACATATTGTTAATCTAACCAAAGCATCGCAGGAGGACAAGGTTTAATTCAGTTCAGCAACAGAATCGCTGAACTGAATTCATAAGCACAATGCTGGTTTAGTGGTGGTGATGACCACCTACACCATGAGCGTGACCATGCTCTATCTCTTCAGCTGAGGCTGCACGCACATCAATCACGTCAATCTCAAAACTCAGAGTTTTGCCGGCTAATGGGTGGTTGGTGTCTACTTCAGCTTTAAACATACCCACTTTAACCACTGTGACCTGACGTTGACCCTGTTCAGTATTCACAACGGCCACCATGCCTGGTTTCCATTTTTTTGCGCCAACCAGGTGTTTTACCTGAACACTTTGAATCGAGTCTTCAGTGCGCTCACCGTAGGCATCAGCAGGTGCTAAAGTAGCGGTAAATTTGTCACCGGCCTGATGACCTTCCATTGATTTTTCTAAACCTTCAATCAGGTTGCCATGACCTTGCAGGTATAAAACCGGGTCCTGGCTTCTGGAGTTTTCTAATACGCCAGTCTCGTCTGACAGGGTGTAGTGGAATTGAACCACGGTATCTTTAGTAATTTGCATTGTCTGTTTATCCGCTGCTTGCTAAAAAATGGCCGCTATTATTACGCAACGGCGTTATCGGGTCGACTTTTTTCTATGATTGATGCAGTAAAGCCGGGTGAGTTTGAGCCCAGCTTAACGGGTCCAAAGCGTAAAAGGATCGTAACTGCTGGTACAAAGCGCCATGCTGGGCAGTGAATAAATCAGGTTGTTCAAAAAACACCTCTGAAATGACCGCAAAAAACTCTGCCGGATTAGTGGCGGCGTACGAGTCAAACAAAGTAGGTAAGCCCAGTGCTAACTGCTTTTGCAGTTGTTCAAATTCGCGGGATAACACCAAAGACCACTCTTTATAAGCTTCTGTGCTGTTCAGTAAAGGAGCACCTGTGGCCTGACCTTTTAGTTGATCCAACTGATGCGCAAACTCATGGATCACCAGATTATGACCATCGTTACAAATCGCTGCTGATTTTAAGGTATCGACCCATGACAAGATAATCTGGCCGGTTTGCCAGGACTCTCCCAAACGCACTTGTGCCATTTCGCTGACGACTCCTGCTGTATCTGATTGCGCAGTGGGCACCACAAAAGCGGCCGGATAAATCAGAATTTGTTTTAACTTTGGGTAGTAATGAGCAGGTTTATTTAGCAGCAGCAAACAGGCCTGAGCTGCTATGGTGACTTTCATCTCGTCAGTGACAACTAAGTCAGCACAGCCAACAAATTGTTTTTCTGCGACAAAGACCTGGATCAGTTTTTTCAGTTGCAACTGCAAGTCAGCAGGCAAAGCCCGAAAGTAAGGCATACGATGTTTTAAAACTTGACGCCACGCGGCAGGAAAAGGCTGCTGCTGAATTTTTTTCCGGCGATATGTCTTCCAGACCGGAGGCAAAAATACCGCAGCTAACACCACTAATGTGAGCAAGGCTAACAACAATAAAGGCACTGAATGTGCTCCAACTGATCTCTGATGAAGCTGTTATGGCGGCGCTACAGATAAATTCAAGGTCAGAGTGACTGAAGAGGTTGCGTCTTTACAGAAAAAAACTATACCCTTTGAGTATCTATAAGTGATCGAGCCTGCTGATGAATCTGTTTCAACTGAATTTGACCCCTGGGTTAGTGCACCCCATTTTATTGCAACTGCGAGATCCTCAGATCCAAAAAGATCGGCTGCGTTTTAAATTTAACTTAGAGCGTTTAGGTTTTTTGCTGGCAGCAGAATTAGCAAAAACTTTGCCTGTGCATAAAGTTGAAGTGCAAACCGTACTGGGAACAACAGAAATTGCAGTGCCTGCACAGCCTCCGGTATTAGTGACCATATTAAGGGCAGGCCTGGCGTTTTATCAGGGCTTTGCCAATGCCTTTGATGATGCAGACAGTGGTTTTATCGGCGCTTACCGTGTCGAAGGCGAGTCGGCAGAGCAGCTTGAGATCCGGATGAATTACGCGGCTTTGCCTGATCTAACAGGTCGCGATTTGATTTTAATAGACCCAATGTTGGCGACAGGCGGGTCTTTGCTTAAAGTCTGGCAACTGATTGCTAGTCAGGCAACACCCCGTTCTGTGCATGTGGCCGCCGCTATTGCCGCGCCTGAAGGTGTGGAGGCGTTACGCCAGCATTTACCGCAAAACAGTTATTTGTGGTTAGGTGCTTTGGATCAGCAACTGAATGAGCAGGCTTATATAGTACCAGGCCTTGGTGATGCAGGGGATCTGTGTTTTGGCCCTAAGCTCTGAGGTTTTGGATCTCAGGGCGTTTTAGCCGCTAATGGTTGGCGGATCATCCATTGTTGTTTGGGCGCTATGATCTGCTGCAAAGGTAATTGTTCAATACTTTGCCCATCCAAAATCCGTATTTGCGGACTGACTTGTTTGGCGTAAGGTTGTTGTTGCAGGATGCGCAGTGCCAAATCAATACTGATGCGGGCCTGGATCACTGGCGAATCAGTTGCTGCTGCCAGCAACTGACCGCTTTGGATCAGCCGCACTACTTGTGGATTGGCGTAATACGCCATCACTTCAGTTTTTGTCAGGCTTTCAGCCGAGATAAAATTTTGGGCAACACCAGCAGCGACTGCATTGGCCAGCACATAGTTCGGCTGTTGGTGGCTAAACAGCTGTCGTACTAAAGTAGCCTGCGAGAAATTGTCTGTGGCGCCATAACCGCCATGCATAAGTTTAATCTGGCTCCCTTCTAATTCTTGTTTTAAACCCCGTTCTGCATCCTGTACCCATGCAGCCTGAACAGGTCCGGGAAACCAGGCTATAGTCGCATTCAGTTGCGGATTGAGTTTTAATAAATACTGGATGCTTTTGGCCGCCATATCCGCAAAAGATAGCGAAGAGCGGGCGGTAATAGCTGGGCTTTTGATACCATTAATCAGGTCAATCACCGGAATACCGGAATCTTTAAGCTGTAAAATTAAGTCGTTTAAGCCTTCACTGGAGATGGCGGCAATAATCAGCGCATCGGCTTTATTATTGACACAATCCTGTAGCTGCTGGCGTTGGCGCGGTAAATTCTCATAACCTCCGGCTTCATAAATTCCTAATTGCACGCCCTGGCGTTTCGCTTCTTCTGCTAAACCCCAGGATACGCCCCACCAGTAATGATCTTTGCCATGGGGCAACAAAGCACAGAGCCGCCATGCTTTAGTTATTTTTTGCAGCGGTTGATACTGCAGCTTTTTACCATCAGCCTGCACGTCAACCGGATACCAGTTCTGCTCTGCCTCTAACGAGAAGCCAAAACCAAAACCTATCATCAACAACGCTCTGAACATGAAATCCCCTTTTTATATCTGTTTAAAACTAGAGGAGATTTCAGCACTTGGCGAATAGTCTTTTCTGATGATCAGAGCCGGGCTAGTGTTGTGCCAATTTTTTTCGCAAATGCCAGAAATACCAAAGCACCATAGCCACGACCAGCGGAATACTGATGGACTCTATGGTTTTTGCTGGCCACTGCGGGATCCAGTGCACTATGGCTTGCTGAGCTTTGGTGAGAAGTTGCAGTGAGTAGTAGCTGATGGCGACGACCGACAAGCGTTCGACCGCACTTTGTAATTTAAGCTGCAAGTGAGCTCTTTTATCCATAGACGATAACAGCGTCTGATTTTGCCATGCCAGCTTTAAGTTGATTTGAGTGCGCAATAATTCAGTGGAACGTCCCAAACGTTCTGCCAATTGCTGCTGGCGCCTTAAAATCGACTGAGCTGTGCGCCAGGCCGGTGTTAAACGTCGTTCGGTAAAATGTTGTAACGACATTAAACCTTCAACAGGCTGTTCATCCAGACTTTTTAGCCTGTCCAATGTCAGCTGATAGTAGGCGTGGCTGGCTTGTAATCTGCTGCTGTTCTCTGAAATCTGATGTTCAGTCTGCGCTGCCAATTGGATCAGTTCATCCAGCAACTGCTCATCATTGCCTTGTTTTTGCTCAATACGCGAGGTAATGACCGCCAGTTGTTGTTCTTGTTGTGGCAACTGATGCAGTGCCTGCTTGCAATAAGGCCAGGCTAAAAGAGCCAGCTTGCGATAGTTGCCTAAATCAAACAGTTGCTGCACTAATGCGCCTAAAGCACTGCGGCTTAAGCCATTATCCAGCACCAGCATACGGCCTGCACCTTCATTGTGTTTGCGAAAATCAGTCCAAATTCTGGCTTTGCCATTAAATACCATGCTGCTGATCAAATGTTCACTGACAAAAAGCTCTGTTGGGTCTTGGGTCGCCAGTTGAGCCGGCTGAACTATGCTCAGTTGCACTACACGAAACAACTGGCCAGGTAAGCTGCTAAACCATTCATTGTCAGGCACTAAATCCTGTGGATCACAAAACAGGCTTGGGGCCGCACCGCTGCGAATAAAGGTATAAGTGGAGAATTCATTATGGCGCTCCCAGCGTAGCCAACTGCCGCCCAACTGCAGATTACAGTCTTGTTCATGCGGTTCAAGGTCTTTGCCATGTTGCTGTGCCAGCTGTTGCATGGCCTGATACTCAGCAGTACGTGAAGTGCTGGATAAAGTCAGCACAAACTGACAGAGCTGACAGGGAGAGTCCAGAGCCGGGAAAAAGCGTTGCTGTAACTCCTGTTCCAGCAAATCGCGTTGTGGGTGTTGGCGTAAATAAAGTTGAACCATAACAGACTCCAAAACTAAAAAACAAACAAGCCACAGAACTGAAGCAGTATCCGTACCCATGCATGACAGCCTGATGTCAATTATTTGATTTTATTGATAAATTCACTGTTTTATTTAGAGTTCTTCTTTATTGATCAATAGCTTAATGTCCTTTCTCTGTACAACAAAGCACTAAACAAGTGCATTTCTGTTAACACTTTATTTTCAAATAAAACGGACTACAGTTAAAACAGGAACATAACAAGGAGGCCAAACAAATGCGAGTTTTGTATTTGTCATTGTGTTGTACGACCATGCTGGCGACTGCTCCGGCTTTTGGTCTTGAAACATTACCCCAGTTACAACTGGCCCAATCCTATCAGCAGCAGGAGGCCGTCTCTGTTTTTTGGATCAGTGAAAAACTCGATGGGGTACGTATCTTTTGGGATGGTAAGCAAGCACGCAGTCGCAGCGGGCAGTGGATTAAGCTGCCAGACGAGTTACTGAAGCAACTGCCTGATTTTGCTTTAGATGGCGAATTGTGGGCTGGCAGGGGAAAATTTCAGCAGGTGATGCAGGCGTTGCAAAGCTCCGGAACTGAACTCTGGCAAGGCATTCGTCTGATGGTGTTTGATGCACCACAACAACCCGGCACTTTTACTGAACGGTTGCAGTTTTTAAAGCAGCAACTGGCGGATACTGCTTTTGTGCAGTTATTGCCCCAACAGCAGCTGCAAACAAAAGCCCAGCTTGACGAGCTATTACAACAAGTAGTGGCCGAAGGTGGGGAAGGGCTGATGTTGCACAGTGGTGACGCTCTTTATCAAAGTGGGCGGGTCAGTCATTTACAAAAACTGAAACTCTTTGAAGATGCTGAAGCAAGAGTCGTCGCGCATTTACCGGGTAAGGGTCAATTTAGTGGCATGCTGGGCGCGTTATTGGTGGAGTTACCTGATGGCCGCCGTTTTAAATTAGGTTCGGGTTTTACTGTGGCAGAACGTCAAAATCCACCAGAAATAGGGTGTTTAGTCACTTTTCAATACCAGGGGCTGACCCACAAAGGCACGCCTCGTTTTGCGGTTTTTCTACGAGAGCGATCAGAGCCATAAAAAGTCAGTCAGAGGCTCTTGTAGGTGCTGCTATTAGCCGCCAGAATAGCGACCTTCATTGATGAGGTAGCTATGATCAATCTGGCCTTGATGGGCGCTTTTATTCCGACTTTTTTATTTGTCTCTGTCACGCCAGGTATGTGTATGACCCTTGCTATGACGTTGGGTATGACTCAGGGCGTGCGTCGCACTTTATGGATGATGTGGGGCGAAATGTTAGGTGTGGCTTTAGTGGCCATTTTGGCTGTATGTGGTGTCGCCGCTATGATGCTGCAATTTCCTGCTGTGTTTCAGTGGTTTAAAATTGCTGGTGCTTTATTTCTGGCTTATATCGGTTGGCAAATGTGGTGGGCCAAAGGCAAGTTAGCTATTCCTCAAGCTGGTGTAAGTCGGGAACGGATGCCAAGACGCACTTTATTTAGTCAGGGTTTTGTCACTGCTGTGTCTAACCCCAAGGGCTGGGCTTTTCATATGGCCTTGTTACCACCTTTTATCGACAGCCAACTGGCATTTTGGCCTCAGTTGCTGGTGTTGGTCTGTATTATTATTTTGCTGGAGTTTCTCTCTATGTTGCTCTACGCCAGTGGCGGCAAAGCCTTGGGCGCCTTTTTTCAGCAACAAAACAAAGTGCAGTGGCTCAATCGTATCGCTGCCAGTTTAATGTTTGGTGTGGCGTTGTGGATGCTGCTGGGTTAACGCTTAACCAGCTTAGAAAGTGCCTTACCAGCGATAACCGAAAATCAGGCTGCTGGAGCGTTGTTTAGCCTCAGCCAGCCAACCATCCCACTGGGTTCTGTTCGGTTGGACGCTGGTTAAACTGTTGTGCTCCAGTGCAATGTTAAAGTGCTCTGTCAGCTGATAAGTCCAGTTCAAGGTCCAGCTGTGGCCTTTGCCATTGTTATCATCTGTTGGAGTCTGGTCTTTATCTATCACTTCAAAACGGTCGTAACGGGCACTTAAACTGTGCTGTTCCAACTGATAGTTCAGCATCAGGTAACTGCTGCGATAATCTGCCACTACTGTGTTTTGTCCCATAGCTGTATCGCCATTCAGATACTGCGCTAGCAGCCGCCATTGTTCTGTCAGTTGATGTTGCAAAGCCAGACTGACGAAACGGCTATCCCATGCATATTGGTCGTCCTTAAAAGTAGTAGGCTCGCCTCTGTTGTCATACCAATACAGCCGGACTTCGGTCTGGTCTTTGTGTTGCCAGTGTAGTCCTGTGTAGTAGCCGGTTTTATGATCCAGCTCGCGATTAGGCTCCACCCAGGCCGGTTGTTTTTCAACTACACCGCCTACCGCTATGCTGGGGTAATTAGCAAAATCAACCCGCTCCCCAATACCGGTTTGCAGGTTATGCAAAGCAAAACCGCGCCAGGTTAAAATGGAACCGGCTGGATCATTGCCCTGAAACAATGCCCCTACCCATTGAACACTATGATCTGATTTAAAAAAACGGCCGGGACGACTGACGGATAATTCAACAGCTCTGGTTTTTATTTCTTCGGCTATCCAGCTATCGATGGCTGAGAATGAACTGGTATAAGGCGACGTCCATGCCAGATCGGTATTCTCCAGTGACATGGCCGGATAAAATACCCCGGCTCTGCCACGCACTCTGTAGCCTGACACAGGCAAAGGACTCCAGTTTAGCCAGGCTTCTGTGACGCCGATACCGGCTTCTGGAGCTCTGTGCCACTGCGCATGCACTATGGCTGAAAAATCAGAATCGGTTTCAAGCAAAGCGACCAAATACTGTGGCCCAGCGCCTGCGTCGGTGTGATGACCAAACTGACCAGTGCCTTTTTGCCACCATGGCGTTAAATAATGAGCTGTATCATTTTGTTTATTCAGGTAAAATTCGCCGCGACCATGCAGGCTTAGCTGCTCAAAAGCTGGTGCTGTCATGCTGAAAAGCAGAGCTGGTATCAGACTGATACAAAAAAGAGCTGGGCGAGTGGGCGACATCCTGTGTTCCTTATTTTTTATTCTGCTGTGATAGTAGCAGTTCGCTGTGGCCTATAAAAAGCAGCGACTAACAAAAACTGCGGATAGAACAAAGTTTTGCAGCTTTCTCTGGCAGATAATGACAAGCGGCCTAAACTGCTTTAGTTTAACCAGACTTTTCCCCCTCTGGCCCCGGAGATCATTGAATGGCCTTTTTAACCCGCATTTTATCTGGTTGTTTATTGTTCTGTTTTAGTACAGTGGCTTTGGCGGCGGTCCAGATCACTGTGACTGACCAGCAAGGCCAACCGCTGGAAGATGCAGTGGTCGAATTACTGGATCCGGCCAATCAACAATTTTCACAAAAAAAAGCGGAAGTGAAACAACAAGACCTGACTTTTATTCCTTTTGTCTCGGCTTACCAAACCGGCACTGCTGTTGATTTTCCGAATATGGATAAAACCCGGCATCATGTGTATTCCTTTTCACCGGCCAAAGTATTTGAGCTGAAGTTGTATGCGAATAAACCTGAAGCACCTGTCTTGTTTGATCAGGCCGGTATTATCGCTT
The DNA here is from genome assembly GCA_018815765.1 of Gammaproteobacteria bacterium. GTDB lineage: Bacteria > Pseudomonadota > Gammaproteobacteria > Enterobacterales > Alteromonadaceae > Pararheinheimera. Next base: position 61,838 of record JAHIWM010000102.1, read on the forward strand.
TGGGCTGTAATATTCACGACTATATGCAGGCCTATATTTATATTGGCGACAGTCCGTTTTTGCAGGTCACGGATGGCAAAGGTCTGGTGGCTTTTAACGATATTCCGGATGGCACTTATCAGCTCAAACTCTGGCATCCATGGCAAAATGCCGACTGGGTGACTCAGCAAGTCCAAATTAAACAAGGCCAGCTGATGAGTTATCAGCTGGCTATTACCGCTCAGGAAAAACCAAAGAAACCGAAAAAAGGTTTTGGTGCTTCCTATACTCCCTGATTTTTTAACCTAAAGGAGCCGACTCATGGCCACAGTAACATTAAAAGGTAATCCATTTCAGACCATAGGCGAACTGCCGGCAGTGGGCAGCAAAGCCCCTGATTTCACCTTAACAGGAGCAGGTTTGGCTGATGTCAAACTGGCAGATTTTGCTGGTCAACGTCTGGTGCTGAATATTTTCCCAAGCGTAGATACACCAACCTGCGCCACTTCAGTGCGCACTTTTAACAAAGCATTATCGAGCTTAAGCAATACAACAGTGTTGTGTGTTTCTGCAGATTTGCCTTTTGCTCAGGCGCGTTTTTGTGGCGCTGAAGGGTTGGAGCAAGTGAAAAACGGTTCAAGTTTCCGCAGTTCATTTGGCAAAGACTATGGCGTGGCATTTTCTACTGGTCCTCTGACTGGTTTATTGTCCCGCGCTGTTGTCGTTGTTGGCACTGACGGTACAGTGTTATACACAGAACAAGTGGCTGAAACTGCTGATGAACCTTCGTACGAAGGCGCTTTGGCCGTCTTAGCTTAACTATTAAATTAATTCGGGTCAGAGTAAAATTAAATCTCGCAGTTTAATTTTACTCTGACCCGAATTAAAAGAGTCCCTTTATGCGATACAGACTACTTTTAGTTTTCGCTTTGTTTATGCTGCCTCCGGTCTTGGCTGATAGCACTGCCTCGCCAGATAAAATCCTGCGTATGGGTATTCATAATTTTCCACCTGATTTTGTGGTCAGTACTGATGGCAAAAGTTGTAGTGGTGAAGGATATCTATTGGCTCAGCGGGTGTTTGCACAAGCAGGTTTTAAGTTAGAAGCGGTTTGTACCACACCAGCCCGGATGTATTTGCTATTAGATCAAGGTGAAGTGGATTTTAGTATTAACGTAAAAACCACAGCTGCGATCAGTAAAAAACATAGGTTTATCGAACCTGCTTATATGCCGATGCAGCTGATGCTGTACAGTCATGCACTTAGCTCTACTGCACCACAAGATAAAACCGTGGCCGCTATCCGCTCTTTTGATTATTTAGGTCAGCGCCAGCAATTGCTGCAGCAAGGTTATCAGCTGGTGGATATGCCAGACAGTATCAGCGCTGTGCAGTTGTTTTTGCACCAACGTACTCAGCATTTGATTAGTTATCAGGGACCTTTTGTGGCTTATGCTGATAAACAATCCACTGATGTTGTCACTGGCTTAAAACAAAAGAAACTGGCAGAAATAGACGCCTATTTTGTGGTGTCCGCTGCTTCAGCTGATCATCAACGCATTATTGAAGTTTTACAGCACCACGCCAAAGCTCATAGCTGCAGTTATCTGAAGGGCTGTGGTTAAGAAGATTTGCTGACCTTTCTGCCCGCTACTTGCCTGAACTTTAAAAGCATTGCTTTTTTACCTCTGTTTTTGCTTGAATAGCTGCCTCTTTTTATCTGTGCAGAATCTTTCTATGTCCATCGAAGCTCTTGACCCTTTATCTGCTCCGGCAGCTCATTTACTGGCTTTATCCGATGCTTATATGGCGTCTTTATACCCGGCTGAAAGTAACCATATGGAAAGCCCATCTGCTTTGGCTTTGCCTAATGTCCTGTTTTTAGGTGCTTATCTGGATGGTGAGTTAGCAGGCTGTGGCGCTGTTAAAATAATGCATGATGATGGTAGTTATGGCGAAATTAAGCGGGTGTATGTGCTGGATGCATTCAGAGGCCGTGGCCTGTCAAAACAGCTGATGCAGGCACTGGAAGCTCATCTTATAGAGCAGCAGATCTCACTGGCACGGCTTGAAACCGGTATTTCTCAGCCCGAAGCTTTGGGCTTGTATGAAAAACTGGGCTATCAGTACAGAGCACCTTTTGCCTCTTATCAGTTGGATCCTTTAAGTGTGTTTATGGAAAAGCGCCTTTAGCCTGTCGCTTTTTGTCCCCGAAATAGTTGTATTGACGCTGGTCATCAGCGCATTTTTTAAGCTAAGCTGCTTCTTGTGCCTGATTGATGTACACCCTAATCAGGCTTCCTATTGATACTAAACGGAAACAAGGAGTCTGGTTTATGCGTTTTTATTCTGCTCAATTATGGATGCTGCTGGCCGCTTCACTGCTGGCAGGTTGTAGCACTTTACCTTCATCAACCTCACCACTGACTAAATCACCCGCTACCACAGTGCCAGTAGGGGCAACTGACTGTGTCGGGACTATTCAGGCGCCAGCTGCTGGTCTGGAGGCAGCTTCAGATCCAGAGCTGCTGCAATCTGCTTTAGGCCAGCCGGACAAAGGTCAGCTTTGCATGGGACAAGTCTTTGTGGCTACAGCACCAGTGACGGTGTATAGAGTCTGGGATCAGGCCAAAAGCTATACGCTGTATGGCCGTTGGTGGTCATTTATGTTACCCACGGGCCCGACCGATCAGTACAGAGAAGCCAATGCCATTTGTCCAGGCTGGAGCGTACTCAACCAAATGAGCAGTTGTACTTTAAAAGTGGGTAGTAAAATTGTGGTAGGGCCAGGTCAAAGCGCTGATTGTGGCGAAGGTCTGGTCTATCCTAAGTCTGCTGTGAATCAGGTCTACATCAATAACGATTCACGTAACAATGTGCTTTGGGTAGAAAACTGTGACGCAGGCAGTAACTGGCCGCAATAAGGACGAGTCCAGAATTGCCGTATGCGGCCTTAGCGTTGCCGATTTAGGCCAAAGCTCTGATGTAAGGCTCTGGCCTTAACCTCACTCTGCTTTGATGTTTCTGCTACAGCCCTCTTGTCTAAAGGCAAAGGGCTTGTGTTCAGCTTTCTCACTTTATTGTTGTTTTAGATTTTTTAAAAGTTAACACTTGTTCACTCACTTTTATTTTTTCGTTCAAATATTGGATTTTAATAATTTATTTAAATTCAATTAATTATGTTTTTAATGTCTGATTTGAAAAATAGGAAAGTGGTGTTTTATTTATTTTTAGTGTACAACTGTGCGCTGAAATTAAGTGGAAGGACCAGTGTGAACAAAACGATCTCTTTATGGGGCCAGAGCCTCTATCGCCAATTTAGTTTAATGCTGGCGAATCAGCCTAAGCTGGGTTATTACCTGCATCCTTTGTTGAACTGGAATAAACCTGCGCTGCATCCGGACTATCACAGTGCCCGCGTTGTTGATTTTTGCTGGGAAACCGAGCAGATGTTGAGTGTCTGGTTAGAGCCTGCTTCGTCCTGGGCTGGTTTCACCCCAGGTCAGCATCTTCTGGTCACTATGCTGCATAAAGGCCGTTATATCAGCCGCAGTTTTAGTATCAGCTCGTCCTCTGCTTTATTTGCGCAGCAAAAACAAATCCGCATCAGTTGTCGTATTCAGCCTCAAGGCGAGTTTACTAAAGCTTTAGCCGCAGACATTTCTAAGCTGACTCATCTGAGTATCAGTGATGCGATGGGAGATTTTGTGCTGGCGACTACAGCTGATACTGCGCTTGAAAAAAGCATAGTGATGGTGGCGGCAGGTTCAGGCATTACACCACTTTGGTCCATGCTAAGTAGTTTACGCTGCTGGACTTCGCCTGTGGTTCTGTTTTATTGCGTCAAAAATACAGCCCAGGCCGCCTTTTTGACTGAATTAAAACTACTGGCGGCAAAACAGCCTTTATTTGAACTGCAACTGATTGAAACTGCAGCCGCAGGCCGGTTGAACTTAGTGCAGCACTTAAAAGCTAAAGCCGGTTTTTCGCTGACCAAAAGTCTTTACTATTTTTGTGGCCCTGCGGCTATGAGCCGTCAGTACAAGGACGATTTGATACAACAAGGAGTGTCATCGACGGCCATTCATGCCGAACTTTTTGGATTGGCAGTGACTGCAGCAGAAGGGCCAGTAAAACAAGCCCTGTTTATGCAACAGGGCAAAGTGACAACAGTAGAAGCCGCTGCAGGAGTGCCATTGTTACAAGCCGCAGAGCATCAAGGATTAACGCCACGTTTTGGTTGCCGGATAGGCGTCTGTTATCAGTGTGTGTGTCAGAAAAAATCAGGCCAGGTACTGAATTTACGCACAGGACAAATCTCAGGTGACGGCCCTGAACAAATTCAGTTGTGTATCAGCGCTGCGCACAGCAACTTGCAGATAGAGTTATAGGATCATGATGAAACTTACAGAACAACAATTATCGGAATTGGCTGCTGAGCTTGATCAGGTGAAAGCCGGTGTGATGAGTCAGCTGGGTGATAAAGAAGCGCGTTATATCCGCCGTATGTTACTGACGCAGCGCTTAAGCGCCATTTCAGGTCGTGTATTGATGGTGCTGGGTTTTATTACGCCTTGGCTATGGGTTTTAGGTGTTGCGCTTTTGGCGTTGGCAAAAATTCTCGACAATATGGAAATAGGTCATAACGTTTTGCATGGGCAATACGACTGGATGAATGATCCTGTGCTGCATTCACAACGTTTTGAATGGGATATCGCTTGTGACGCTGGTTCCTGGAAACGCACTCATAACTTTGAGCATCACACCTACACCAATATCATCGGCAAAGACCGCGACTTTGGTTATGGCTTGTTGCGCCTGAGTAATGACTTTCGCTGGCGGCTGCGTAACTTATGGCAGTTTGTGACTTATCTGGTGTTAAGCACCTTGTTTCAGTGGGGCGTGTCGTATCACGAGCTGGCGGGTGAGCGGGTATTTTTTGGTAAAAAGAAACCCGATCGGGTCAATAGCGTCAGCCATACCGATTTGAAAAAAGCCTTTTTTGGCAAAGGCGCACGTCAGCTGTTTAAAGATTATGTATTTTTTCCTTTGATAGCCGGGCCTATGTGGTTATGGGTGTTAACTGGTAATTTGCTGGCGAATATTATCCGTAATTTATGGACCTCCACTGTGATTTTTTGTGGACATTTTACTGCAGATGTTCACACTTTTACCCAGCAGCAATGCGAAGGCGAAAGCCGTGGGCACTGGTATTATCGGCAAATTTTAGGCTCGTCCAACTTTACCGGACCCCGTTGGTTTCATATTTTAACCGGCCATTTAAGTTGCCAGATTGAACATCACTTATTTCCGGATATGCCAGCTTTGCATTATTTGACTGTGGCACCGCAAGTACAGGCTATTGCGAAAAAATATGGCATTGCTTATAACAGCGGCAGTTTTTTACGCCAGTACGCTACGGTAGTGGCCCGGATTATCAGATATTCTTTTCCTGGCGGCCGAGCGACCACAGTATAAAAGTGGCCGCGCCACCACAGCATAAAAAAGGACATAGCCATGTTATTTGCCGATGTACTACAGCAGTTTAAAGCCGGACAGCCGGATCAGTTGCAAATCGAAGTGCCAGAGCAATGGGGCCAGGGTAGGGCGGTGTTTGGTGGTATGGCATCTGCTTTAGCTTTGGCGCATTTAATCACAGAGCTGCCGGCACAAATCCCGCTACGCTCAGTGTCTGTATCTTTTGTTGCACCGTTAAATGCAGGGCCTGCCACTGTATCGCGGCGTATTTTGCGTCAGGGCAAGTCAGTCATTCAGGCGATGGTGGAGATTACTCAGCAGGAGCAGGTGGCATTAGTGCTGCTGGCGAGCTTTGGTGCTGAACGTCCATCGGCTTATCAGATTAAAGCAGAAGCAGCGCCAGACTCTGGTACTCAGGTGATGGTATTGCCAAAACAAGGGCCAGCACCTGAGTTTACCCGGCATTTTGATTACCATATCACTCGTGGTTCTATGCCATTTTCAGGCGGCACAGGCACAGAATTAGGTGGGCTTATCCGTTTTGCTGAAGGTGAAAGCGCAGCTGTAGGTGTGCTGGAGTTATTGGCTTTGGTCGACGCCTGGCCTCCGGTCAGTTTAACCTTGTTGAACCAGCCGGCTCCCGCCAGTTCGTTAACCTGGACTATAGAGTTTATCCAGCCGCATCAGGGCGTTGAGACTAAGGCTCTGACGACTGACTGGTGGTCTTATCTGGCTAGCATTGAACACGGTGCTGATGGCTATCATCATATCGAAGCCAAGTTATGGCAACCGGACGGCCAATTAACTGCAATCAGCCGCCAGACAGTGACAGTGTTCGCCTGAACTTGCTCAAAATTTATACTCGCCCGAAGAGAGGGCTTCTGTTATAGTGCGCGCCCTTTTTCCCGTGCCAGTTTCTGTGTCAATAGAGAGTACCCATTTTTTGAGCAACGCCACTTTTACCAGTCTGCCTTTAGCAGAACATTTATTACAAAGCCTTGAGAGTCTTGGTTACAGTCAGATGACGCCTATTCAGCAACAGGCTTTGCCTGCGCTGTTGGAAGGCAAAGACATTCTGGCCAAAGCCCGTACCGGTAGTGGCAAGACAGTGGCTTTTGCTCTGACCTTGTTGCATAAACTGGCGGTAAAACGTTTCCGTATTCAATCGCTGGTGCTTTGTCCTACCCGTGAACTGGCTGAGCAGGTTGCGCAGGAAATCCGTCGTTTAGCCCGCAGTCAACACAATATCAAAGTATTGACTTTGGTAGGTGGTGTTTCTGTTGGCCCACAAATTGGCTCGTTAGAACATGGCGCTCATATTATTGTTGGCACACCGGGTCGGATCCTCGAGATGATCGACCGTAACCTGCTGAACTTGTCGGATGTCGAAACTTTGGTGCTGGATGAAGCGGATCGTATGCTCGACATGGGCTTCGCTGATGATATCGGCGTTATTCTGAACGCTCTGCCTGCTGATCGCCAAACCTTGTTGTTTTCAGCCACTTACCCGGACAAAGTGAACGATTTAAAACGTCACTTAAAAACCGATGCTGTGCAGGTTTTTGTTGAAGATGCTGAACAAACTGAAATAGAGCAGAAGTTTATTGAAGTAGAAGCCAACGACAAAATTGCAGCTTTAAAGCAACTATTGTCCTGGCATGGTGCCAAGCCCACACTGATTTTCTCCAATATGCGCAAAGACACTCAGGATATTTGTGATGAACTGGCGGATGCCGGTTATAGCGTGATGTCATTGCATGGTGACTTAGAGCAGCGTGACCGTGAACGTGTGCTGATGCAGTTTACCAACCAAAGTTGCCTGATTATGGTGGCAACCGATGTGGCTGCCCGTGGTCTGGATATCAGTGCTTTGCCTTTGGTCATTAACTACGATTTATCCAACGACCCTGAAGTGCATGTCCACAGAGTAGGGCGTACTGGCCGTGCTGGTGCTGAAGGTCTGGCGTTAACGCTGGTGACTCCCTCACAAATGGGCCGTTTGGCCGCACTGGAAGATCAACTGGGTTTAACAGCTCAGTGGGCAGAGTTAACTGCTTATCCTGCTAAAGACGGTGTACCAGCGCGCGCGCCTATGCGTACTGTGATGATCGATGGCGGCAAAAAAGACAAAGTTCGCCCAGGCGATATAGTAGGCGCTTTAACAGGTGAGCTGGGTTTATCCTTTGACCAATTAGGTAAAATCAACGTGCTGGCGATGGTCAGTTTTGTCGCTGTTCGCAACGACGTGGCGAGCGCAGCCTTAAAACGTTTAAGCGAAGGCAAAATCAAAGGCCGTCAATTCCGCTGCCGTTTTGTCTAATAAAAAATATGAAAATGGGGTCAGATCACATTGTTAACTGTTAACAATGTGATCTGACCCCATTTTTACTTATGCTTACAAAAAGTATCTGATGTAAGAGGAAAAATTGCCCGAATGCACTAAGCTCAAAGCGGATAGACACTAAAAATAAAGAGGCCGCTTATGAACGTTCAACACCTTCTATGCAGCGCTGTAGTTTGTCTGCTGTTGTTTGGCTGCAAACCTGCCGACACTCAAACCTCTGCTGTTGTTACTCCTGATGCTGTCACTAAAGTGGCAGAAACTCCCTCTGAACCCAAAGCCACACCTTGCCAGTTGAAACTGGGTTTTGAATCCTGGGAACCCTACCAATATGTCGGAATGGAACAACAAGCCAGTGGACTGGATATTGAAATAGTACAAGCCGTTGCCGGACGTATGAACTGTACGCTGGTGCTGCAGCATGGCACCTGGCAGGATTTGCTAGGTCAGTTCAGGCAAGGACAGTTGGATGTGCTGCTGGGAGCATCCAAAACACCAGCCCGTGAAGAATTTGCGCTATTTTCCGAGCCTTACCGCGCTGAGCAGTTCCAACTGTTTGTTCGCAAGGATGACGCCGATAAATACAACTTTGACTCTGTGGCAGAAATGGTCGCTGCTAAACACAAAGTTGGGCTTATCAGCGATTATTACTATGGCGAACAAATTACAGCTTTGTACGGTGACGATCAGATGCGTCCACAGTTTGTTGAATCGATGATGAGTGAACAAAACATCGCAGTATTACTGGACGATCAGGTTGATGCTGTGCTGGAAGATAGTTTTGTCGGTGCCGCTATTATCCGTCGTAAAGGATTAGAGCAACAGGTGCAACCTCATAGCATCAAGCTGGATGAAACGCCTATTTATGTGATGTTCAGTAAGTCAACAGTACAGCCAGAGCAGGTCAGCTCCTTTAATCAGGCGCTGCAGCAGTTAAAAGATAGTGGTGACTATCAGTTGCTTATAGGTAAGTATCAAAGCTAATCACCAAACTGGCGGGCCAGCAACGAAGCAGTAAAGCTGGCCTTTAAATAAAATCCTCTGGGCAGGGTTTGAATAGGTTGACCATCAGCGCCAATAGCGGAAGTTAAGGCTTTGCTATTGGCCGCTTTAGGGCGTAATTGCAGTACTTTGCCATGTGCGCCTTTAATCTGATCGATGCCACCTAATACAATTAGCTCCATCAACTCCTCCCAGTCTTGTTGCAACAGGGCTTGCTGCTCTGCATCCGGGCTCCATAAAAATGCGCTGCCAATTTGACGTTCAGCCAGTGGAATAGTGCGTTCAGCCAGTATAGGCACAAACAACACCTTGCTGAGTTTGCGACAAACCCAGGACTCATGCCAGCGTAAACCTGCCACGTCGGTTAAAGGCGCCACACACACATAAGTGCTTTCCAGCGGTTTACCAAATCGATCCACAGGTAAGGTTTTCAGTTCTACGCCTAAATGTGGGAAATCTGGTTCAGCTTTACTGCCACTGCTGGCGCCCAGCACCAATTCAAGCAATTGACCCACTGTGCCTTTTTCGCGTTGTAGATTGGCAGGCAGCTGCAGGTGACATTGCTCTGCCAACTGGCCCAAAGTCAGGCCTGCAATCAGGGCGCAACGTTCCACTAATTCTTCGATGTTTTTGGGGGGCTGGCTCATAAAAGCGTCATAAATACAGCAGTGATTCAGGTCTCTAAAAACATTAACATTTTTTGATTTATTTTGCTGCTCAAAAAGCAAACAAAGCGAGTTATGCACAGTTGTAACACTGCTGAAATAGCAAGCGTTCGGATCTAACTGGATGTTTTTTATAGATTTTTTTGATTTGTTAGTTGTGTGTTATTCCAGCTATTGCAAGTTATTCAAGAATAAAAACACCCTTATGCACAGCTTTATGTACAGAGCCTGTGTAGAAGTTCACAGTGGCTGCTAATTAATCATCTAAATTGTGGATAACTCTGTAGAAAATACAATTTGCCGAAGTCGTGACTTTATGAAAGAATCGATGAAACAACAGCTGTAAATAAGCTAGAGGTTTTTGTGATCGACGCTGAAGGCTTCCGGGCCAACGTCGGCATTGTAATATACAACCACCAGGGACAGGTGTTTTGGGCAAGGAGATACGGTCAACATTCCTGGCAGTACCCACAGGGCGGCATTGATGATGGGGAAACCCCTGAGCAAGCCATGTACCGCGAGTTAAACGAAGAAGTTGGTTTACAGCCTGAAGATGTAGAAATTATTGCTGTAACCAAGCACTGGCTAAGGTACAAGTTACCTAAACGTTTAATTCGACGGGACAGTAATCCGGTGTGTATAGGGCAAAAGCAAAAATGGTTTTTGTTGCGCCTGACCTGTAAGGATGAAGACGTAAATCTGTTAAAAACTTCGCATCCGGAGTTTGATGACTGGCGTTGGGTCAGTTATTGGTATCCGGTGCGTCAGGTCGTCGCCTTTAAGCGGGAAGTGTACCGCAAGGTGATGAAAGAGTTTGCCCCTATTGCTTTGCCGTATCTTCGTAGAGATGGAAAAAATGAGAAGTTAATCAGAAGGGGTTAGGAATGCTGAGCCAGTTAAGGCGCATAGTGCAGGATGTGGCGCAAGAGCCGGTACTGAATAACGCATTGGCTGGCTTAGTCTCGAATGTAAAAAATGCCCTGAAAACAGAGTGTTGCTCTGTTTATTTAGCCGACTATGATCAGCAGCATTTTATGCTGATGGCCACAGACGGCTTAAATCCTGAAGCGGTAGGCCAAATCTCTATTGGCTTCTCCGAAGGCTTGATTGGCTGGGTAGGTCAGCGTGAAGAGCCGATCAACCTAGCGCAAGCTCATTTACACCCCCGTTTTAAAGTCACCCCTGAAGTCAGTGAAGACCGATTTTCGGCCTTTTTAGGTTGCCCTATTATTCATCATCGTAAAGTGCTGGGTGTATTAACCATACAGCAGGGCGAATCACGGGTATTCAGTGAAGATGAAGAGTCTTTCCTGGTGACTTTGGGCGTGCAACTGGCGTCAGTGTTAGTCAATGCAGAAATGCGACAGGCGGCCAGTCAGAATTCAAAACAACAAAAAAGTACAGGTCAGTTGCTGGGTCTACCCGGTGCTCCTGGTATAGCTATAGGCGAAGGTTTTGTGCTGGAACCGTCCAGTGACTTTGATGCGATATCACTAAAAAAAGTCGACGATCCGGAAAAGGAACTGTCACGTTTTTATAAAGCCGTCAAAATTACTAAAGCCGAATTTAATCGTTTAGCCGAACGTATGGCCGGGCATTTGCCGCCGGACGCTTTGGCTATTTTTGATGTGTACCATCAGTTATTAGACGCGGCCAGCCTTGGCAATGAAATTGAAAAACAAATCCACGAAGGCTGGTGTGCTAAAAGCGCACTGAAACGTGTGGTTGAAAAGTTTGCCCGTCAGTTTGACGATATGGACGATCCTTACCTGCGCGAACGCGGGACTGATATTCGGGATTTAGGCCAAAGGGTACTGAATCATTTGCTCGATACTGAACAACGACATCATAAGTTGCCGGAAAAGGTAGTGCTGGTGGCCGATAACGTCACCGCCACTATGCTGGCCGAAATTCCGCGTGCTCAACTGGTAGCTATTGTTTCGCTGAAAGGCTCAGTCAACTCACACGCCGCTATTATGGCCCGGGCTTTGGGCATTCCTGCTGTGATGGGCTTGGACGAGCTGCCCCTGTTTCACTGGCAAAGTCAGCGTTTAATTGTCGACGGTTACCGTGGCCAGATTTTAGTAGGGCCTGCCGAGGCCATAGTGACTGAATATCAGGCCTTGATCAGCGAAGATGCGCAGCTTAGCGCGCGTTATCAGTCGGAAATGCATTTAAACGCTCAGAGCGCTTGTGGTGCGCCTTTTAGCTTAATGATTAATGCTGGTCTTGCGATAGAGTTGGAAAGTGCTCAGCCGTCTTATACAGATGGTATTGGGCTGTACCGCACTGAATTCCCTTTTATTATGCGCAACCGTTTTCCAACAGAAGCGGAGCAAATCGAACTCTATAAAAAAGTGCTGGCGTCGCACCCCACCAAAGCAGTGGTGATGCGTACTCTGGATGTGGGTGGTGATAAAGCGCTGCCTTATTTCAGCATTATTGAAGAAAATCCCTTTTTAGGCTGGCGTGGTATTCGGTTAACTTTGGATCACCCGGAAATTTTTCTGGTTCAAATTCGCGCTATGCTCAAAGCCAATATAGGCCAGGGCAATTTACATATTTTGCTGCCGATGATTTCGGATTTGGCCGAAGTGGATGAATCGCTGCGTCTCATCAAACAAGCCACTTTTGAGCTGACGGATGAATTAGCAGGCACAGAAGTACAGCTGCCTAAAGCTAAAGTCGGCGTGATGATTGAAGTACCGTCCATTATGTATCAGTTGCCTGAGCTGGCACGTAAGATAGACTTCTGTTCTGTCGGCACCAACGATTTAACTCAGTATTTATTGGCTGTTGATCGCAACAACCCGCGGGTCGCTGGCTTGTATGATGCGATGCATCCTGCGGTATTGCGTGCTTTGCATCAAATGTCATTACAGGCTCAGGGTTTACAATTGCCTATGAGTATCTGCGGTGAGCTGGCGGGTGAACCTGCTGGTGTGCTGATTTTAGCCGCTATGGGGTATGACAAATTCAGTATGAACAGCAGTAACCTGGCAAAAATTAAATGGTTACTACGCAGAGTGAATATGTCAGAACTGCAATTGCTGCTACCGGAAATTCTGGCCTGCCAGTCGCCAAAACAAGTTCGTCTGCACGTACAACGTTTCCTCGATCAAAAACAGCTGTTGAACCAATTACGTGCTTAACAGGACCAAGGGCTGTTACAATGTTTGACCTTATCAAGATGTGTGCATCCAAGCCGATGCCCTACTGATTTATTGATTAGAACAGGACTTTTCATAGTGGACTCTTATTTTTTATTCCCGCAAATTGACCCGGTGATCTTCAGCATAGGGCCAGTGGCCGTGCGCTGGTATGGCTTGATGTATGTGATCGCTTTTTTACTGGCGAACTGGCTGGCGAACCGGCAAGCGGATAAACCGGGCTCGGGCTGGACCCGGGATCAGGTCAGTGACTTGCTGTTTTTCGGTTTTTTAGGCGTGATTGTTGGTGGTCGCGTTGGCTATGTATTGTTTTACAGTTTCAGTAACTTTATTGCCGATCCGCTGTATTTATTCCGCACATGGGAAGGCGGCATGTCCTTCCACGGTGGTGTGTTAGGTGTAATGGCCGCTATGGCCTGGTTTGCCTGGCGCAATAAAAAACGCTATCTGGAACTGGGTGATTTTGTCGTGCCGCTGCTGCCTTTGGGTTTAGCTTTTGGTCGTTTAGGTAACTTTATCAACGGCGAATTGTGGGGCCGCACTACAGACGTGCCATGGGCTGTGTTATTCCCTAACGCCGGTATGTTGCCACGCCATCCGTCTCAGCTGTATGAACTGTTGGGCGAAGGCATCATTTTGTTTATTTTGCTGCAGTTGTACAAACGTAAAAATCCACCTGCAGGTAACGTCGCTGGTTTATTCCTGCTGGGTTATGGTACAGCGCGTTTTATTATCGAATTCTTCCGTGAACCGGATGCACATTTAGGCTTGTTGTCTCTGGGTATGTCTATGGGGCAGTGGCTCTGTATTCCAATGATTGTTGCTGGTTCAGGCCTTATGATCTGGGGCTACACCCGTGAAAAGAATGGCCGTGAAAATACGGTGAAGAAAGAGAGCAAGGCATGAAGCAGTATTTAGACTTAATGCGCCATGTGCTTGAACATGGCCACAAAAAATCTGATCGTACCGGCACTGGCACCATGAGCGTGTTTGGCTATCAGATGCGTTTTGACTTAAGTCAGGGCTTTCCGTTGGTGACGACCAAAAAGTGTCACCTGCGCTCCATTATTCATGAGCTGTTGTGGTTCCTCAAAGGCGACACCAATATCCAGTATCTGAAGGATAACAAAGTCAGTATTTGGGATGAATGGGCGACAGAGCAGGGCGATTTGGGCCCTGTCTATGGTGCGCAGTGGCGTAGTTGGCAAACACCGGATGGCCGGGTGATTGACCAGATCAGCCAGCTCATTCACGACATTAAAACCAATCCGGATTCACGCCGTTTAATCGTCAGTGGCTGGAATCCAGCTGTATTACCTGATACCAAATTCAGTCCAAAAGACAATGCGGCTATGGGCAAACAGGCCTTGCCTCCTTGCCATACCTTGTTTCAGTTTTATGTGCACGACGGCAAATTATCCTGTCAGTTGTATCAGCGCAGCGCCGACATATTTCTTGGCGTGCCCTTTAATATCGCAAGTTATGCGCTGCTGACCATGATGGTGGCGCAGGTCTGTGATTTAACGCCTGGTGATTTTGTGCATACTTTTGGTGATGCGCATTTGTACAGCAATCATATGGAACAGGTGAACGAGCAGTTAAGCCGAACGCCGCACCCATTGCCACAAATGCAGCTGAATCCTACGGTGAAAGATATTTTTGGTTTCACTATTGATGATTTTCAGCTGGTTAATTATTTAGCGCATCCAGCTATCAAAGCCCCAATCGCCATCTAAAACTGAAAATGGGGTCAGATCACATTGTTAACAGTTAACAATGTGATCTGACCCCATTTTGTTTGCTCCAAAAAACCGTCAAAATTATCTGGCATCAATTTTGCTGTATATCATGCATAGATAAATAAGCGACGGCTACGCCGGGGGCTACAGTGCGGATATTCGGGTTAGTCATTACAGTATTGCTGTTGTGCAGCTGCAGTTCTTTGCCACAAGGGCAAGATATTGCCGATCCTGTAAAGATCTCAAAAGCAGAACAACATCCTCCTTTGTTGTTTTACACCGAGCGTCTGGCAGACCAGCTGTTTCATCAATTACAACCTCTGGAATTCGGTGCTATAGCTGTCACCACTTTTGCTGATGTGCAGCTGCTGGCTCCCGATACCAGTCGTAAGTCCAGCTATAACGCCTCCCTGCAGTTGCAGGAAAGTATGCAGACTGTGGCCACTCAGCTCGGTTATCAGGTCAGTGAAATACGCTTAAATGATGCTGTGCTGGTGCACCCAGGCTTTGAGAATTCCTTAGGCCGCGATTTAAGCCTGCTGGCGCAAAATCAACAGGCGCGTTATGTGATTACAGGGACCCTGACCGAAGGGGAAGTGCATATCACAGTGAATGCCAAATTAATTGACCTGAAAAGCCAGCAAGTACTTGCTGCGGCATCCAGTGTTATTCCAGTAGCTGTGTTATGGCCCAACGAGCAGTTGCAATTGCGCCATAATAAGTTGTATCGCAATTCGGAGTCTTAATTGATGACTAGATATCGCCACCTTATTCTTTTATGCGGCATGACAACTCTGGCTTCTGTATCAGGTTGTACGCCTTTGATAGATACTGACTCCGAAGGTAAACCAGTGGCACCAGCGAATAAGGTGGAGCTGCAGCAAGGCCGTGTGACCTACAAAAAGGATGAGCCAGCAGTTCATCCGGATCAGCTGTATGTCAGTCAATATGACAGCGCCACCACTCAAAATGCCCGTATGGCGGGGATGAATCCAACCAGCTATAAGCCTGAACCAGCCATTACAGTGAATCATTACGTCCAAAGTATGATGCATGACTTAGCTGCTAACCTTGAAGTGTTAAGCACAACCTTTAGTGTTGGTGTCACCAGCTTTGTTTATCTGGACGGTGATTATCAGCAAGGCGATTTGCTGGGTAATCAGTTATCTGAAGCTTTTATGCATGAGGCCACCCAGTTTGGTATGGCGGTCACAGATTTTAAAACCACAGATTATATCCGTGTAACACCCACAGGCGACTTTACTTTTAGCCGCGATTTCCTTGAGCTGACCCAACAATACCCCATCAGTGTAGTGCTGGGGGGAACCTTAGTCCGCCATCAGGGCGGGGTAATGGTGAATGCGCGTATGGTGAACGTCAACGATAAAAAAGTGTTGGCGACAGCTCAGACCTTGATTCCACAAAACGTGGTACAGGCGCTAAAAGCGACACATAGCGCACCTTTGTTGCAGCTCAAAGCGGCTGGAACACCTTAACAGGCTGAAACTGGATCTCTCTATGAACTCACTGAATTCAACAATGACGTCAGCGTCAGCCAAAGTACTGTTAATAGTCGCAGCGCTATGGTTATCAGGTTGCGCTAGTTCAACAACCGAAAGTGCTGAAGCGCAAGTACAGGCAGAACAAACTGAACTTAGCGCTGAGGAACAACTGGCACAACTGCAAACGCAAATGCAGGCGATGCAATCTGATTGGGAAAAACAAAAACCTGCGCTGGATCGTTTAGTCACCAATGAAGAAGATCTGCAGTTTTTAATCAAAACGCTAAGCGATATGTCGCAAATTGATGACGCTCCTTCACGGTCTGCTTATCTGGGCAAAACGGAGATGACTGCGGAGCAACGTGAAGCGCTTTATTCCATCACTCATGTGATCAACAACCAGCAGCAACTATTGGATATGGTGCAAAACCTGACCGATATCCTAAAAAATAATGCCGGAACAGTGAATACTGTACAAAGTTCAACGACACAGAGTACACAAACTTTAGCGCCATCTGCAGCACCACAAGATGCACCTGTTGAAGTAAGCCGGGCTAATTATGAAGTCTCCGCAAACTCCGAATTTAGCAGCAGTAGCAGCTCTTCAGCTGTAACGACGACTTCAACCACTTATTGTGAGTGTGAACCTTCCACGTCGCAGAATAGCTCTGTGGCGCAAGGCACAAGCAACAGGAACACAGAATGGTTTGGCTTAACTCAGCCCTATCAGGAAGCTGCTCCTGCTATGGGCATGGCACAAAACTCCCAGTTAGACAGTAGCGCTGTAAACAATGGTCAACCTATTCCTGGCTTAGCGGTAAAACAATTTAGCCGCAGAACTTTACCTTCAGAGCTGGCGGCGGCCGGTGCGGATCTGCAGGCATATAATGCAGCGCCGATGTTCCAGCAAAGCCGTAAATCCTTAAGTGACTATGTTGCGCAGCTGGCATTTAAGTTGGCTGGTAACCAACAACTGCAAGGTGTGAAAGTTGGGGTAGCGAGTTTTGTATTTTTTGATTCTCAGCTTGAACAAACCAGTGCCGTAGGGAATCAGCTTGCAGAAGAGTTGAGCACAGTGCTGCCAGGTTATGGTGCTTCAGTGATTGAATACAAACTGACAAAAAATATTACTGTAGGTCCAACAGGTGATTTATCTTTATCCCGCAGTACCAGTAAGCTGCGCAACCCTCAGGGTATGGATTATATTTTAACTGGTACTATGGTTCCTACCCGCCGTGGTCTGCAAATCAATAGCAGGGTAGTGTCTACACAAAATAATGTGGTGATAAGTTCTGCAACTACATTAATTCCTGCACTGGTATTACAACAGCTTTAAATCATTTTGTTTACTTCTGTACTTTCTGGTAAGGAATTATAAATGATCTTTTATAATTCCTTATTTTGGATTTTAACTATTTTGTACTATCCTTCTTTTGTTTCCTGATGCAAACGTTCCTGCTTTTTTACCTTCCTGCGCGTGAAAATATCCTGTTTGCGACCTGTTTTTAGAAGCTCTGGTGGTGTACAGTAGATTTTACTTAATTTCATAAATTTCAAAATCATCAAAAATATTTACCGATTAAGTGAAAATAATTGCATTAAAAAATAGAAAAAACAAAAAAATTGAAATTTTTTGCATAAAAAAGTGAAAAATTAGAAAAATGTAATAAAGTTTTAAGAGTGGCAGTCGATACATTGATACGCTAAGGTTAAACTCAATTCGTTACCTGAGCGGGTTCATTGTAACTATTTGATCAATATAGGAAAGAGAACATGAATACTAATAATTTTTCTCGAAAAGCAGGTGTCGCGGTTGCTTTATCAGCAGCTCTGTTGTCTATGCAGGTATCTGCAGAAACAGCTTCAGCTGATATTTCTGTAACAGTAAATAACGCTATTACTTTCGTAAAGAACACCGATCTGAACTTTGGTGATGTTCGTGCAAGAGCGTCGTTACCTGCTGGCGAATGCAGCGGATTATACCTGCCTGCCAACCCAGCCTCACCACTACGTGTAGTAGATTTAGCGGGTGATACTGACCTGGTTAACACTGGTGGTACTGACGTTTGTACTGGAGAAGGTGATGCGGTCATGACATCTTTAGGAACAACTCCGGCTACCCGCGCTGGCTTTACTGTGAGTGGTGCTGCAACTTTTACCGACTTAACTATTACAATTCCTGAAACAGTTACGCTGAACAATCCAAACCCAACTGCTCCTGACTTTGTTTTAACCTATATCCATGGTTACCGCACGTCGGCGCCAACGGGAGACGTTAGTTTTGCTATTGCTGCAACTGAAGGTGTGGCAACCGTAACTACTGATGGTACTGGTGGTTTCACCTTTAACTTAGGTGGCGCTTTAGTGACGCAGCCTGCCATTGCAACTACAGCTGTTTATGATGATACAACTTACACTGGTAGTATGATTGTCGAAGTCGCTTATTAATTTATTTATATTGTAAGTGTAAAGGGAAGTTAAAATAACTTCCCTTTATTTTAATCAGAGAATGCAATGACTAAGATTGTACCATTTTTGTTATTGTGCTGGTCCTTTTGGACGGAAGCGGCGCTGGAAGAAGTGATTAAATTTCATTTTGGCGACATTGCTGTTACATCAACTGCTGTAGTGAGTACCGTCACAGTCCCCTTGTCCGGCCCATCCTGGTCGGATGGTGCTATCCATATTATCAAGCCAGGTCAGGCGGGTTTATACCGGTTAACTGAGTTTGTACCTTTCAGATACATCAATATTACACCTATGATGCCACAGGTATCGGATCCGATAACCACCTCAGATGGCTTTGAGCTGGTTTCGGTGGATATGCCAAGTCAGTTAAGCACTGACAGTAATGGCACAGCTATGCTGCCAATAGGTGGGGTATTGCGCACCCGAACAACTACCGGTGAAGGTTATTTCAATACCACGTACCATATCTACTTAACTATTACTATTGAATACGAGTGAGGTTTTAGATTTATGACTTCTGTATCCCGCATTTTTTTTGCTGCGTTTTTAGTGCTTTTATCTTTTCAAAGCTTCGCAAATTTACTGATTTCACCTACCAGAGTTGTTATTGATACCAATGAAAAAACAATGCAGGTCGCATTGGTGAATGATTCAGATCGGCCGCAAACTTATCGATTAGAGTTTGAAAACAAAACCGTAAACGAGTATGGCGCTTTTACAAAATTAGATGACAAATCAGTCGTAGGCTTTAATAGGGCTGATACTATGCTCAGAGTGTCTCCGCGTCAGGTGTCATTGCAACCCAGAGAAAAGCAAATCATTAAGTTGTCTTTAAGAAGGCCCCGAGGTTTGGCTGCGGAAGAGTTTCGCTCCTACCTAAAATTTGTCGCTATTCCACCTCCTGTGATGTTAGCTGCGCCAGATCAGGCTCAGGCGACTCAACTTCGAATGTTAATGAGCTTTTCGATTCCTGTAGTAGTTAAAAACGGTGCGCCGAAATCTGAGGTGAAAATTACCAGTTTATCCAAAGATGCTATGGCAAAAGAGCAGCCTTTTATTGTGACTTTGGAGCGAGCTGGCAGCAGTTCTGTTTTTGGTAATTTGAAGTTATATACCCAACCTGATATTAACAATGGAAAGCCAGTCGCCTTACTAAATGAGGCTGCGTTTTATACAGATACAACACGCCGTACCTTTAAATTGATTTCTATGCCTGATACCAAGTTAAGCCCAAATGGCCTTTATAAATTGGTTATTGAAGGCGTGGACAAAGAAAAGGGCATAGTACTTGCTAGCAGGGAGATTAGTCTTAAATAACATGATGTTTCCAGAGGGTTATGCAAAACAAAAGGTCATTAAACCGCATCGCTATCAGTGTTGGGATAAGCCTTGGGTTATGGTGTGATTTAGCTTTTTGGAATCAGGCATGGGCGGCGGCAAATGTCGATCAAGCTCGTACATCTGCCGCGCAAAACAAAAATATTTTTAGCCTAATTAAAAAACTGCGTCAAAACTATGGCGCAACCGAACAAATCCCTTTGTCTGCAGATGGGAATCCAGGCAACTCTGTAAATGCCTCTTCCTCTGTTGTATCACAATCTGCTGTTGTCGGAAGCCGCTTTGCCGAAGGTGAAGAAATCATTTTTGACGTTTCTTTGCAAGGCTATAAATTATCTGAACTTTACGCTATTAAATCAGCTACTGGTTACAGAGTGGGTTTTGCTAATCTTTTAGAAATTCTCGATTTACCTATTAATTTCTCTTTGGAGCAAAGTTCTGCCAATGGCTGGTTTTTGCGGGAAGACAATTTGGTGAGTCTTGATTTTTCTACTCTAGATCAGCTAAAAGCAGTGATTGGTGGCAAGACAATTCTGCTCAGCGCTGACGACTACGAACTTGCGGCTGATGATATCTACATTGAACTGGCCGAAGTCAGTCGATGGTTTAATTTAACATCACAAGTAAACGAAGAATACCTCAAGCTTGATTTGAGTACAAAAGACAAGCTTCCTGTGATAACCAGATTTGAGCGCCAGAACAGAAAACAAGTTGTAGCAGCCTATGGCTCTGAATCTGTTTTACCTGCTACCGGAATAAGCTATACACCTTACTCGGCACCGCTGGTTGATATGCAGTTTGGGGTTTCGCATAGCAGTATTTCTAATAATGCTGCGTATGCTGTTAGTTCGAATCAGGATTTAGCGTACTTTAATAGTGAGCTATTTGTCAGTGGCAATACTGAAGAGACTGTACAGTCAGTGCGTTTTAGCTTGAATAAAGAGTCTGCAGAAGGCGATTTACTACCACTCATTCCGGTAACACGGCTTGATGTGGGCGATGTGTCTCCCTACAGCATTGGCAGCGCTTCAAGCGGGTTGAGCCGTGGCGTGAGCATCAGTAATACACCACTGAACCAGTTGTATGACAATCGTAGAGTCACTATTGCAGGTCAGGTTCCTGTTGGATGGGATGTTGAGGTGTACCGAAACGGTGTATTGATCGATAGAGCTATTGCAGTTAGTGAAGGACGATACGAGTTTCTCGATATTGAGCTGTATTTTGGAAAAAATGAATTTGAGATTGTGCTCTATGGTCCTCAAGGTCAGGTTGAAACTCGCAATGAAAATTATGTGATTGATCGAAATGAAGTTTTAGCTGGGCAATCTTTTTATAATGTATCTGTTGTTGAGTTAAACCGCTCCTTATTCGATTTTTTGTTTGATGACAGGCAACCGAACACAGGTTGGTTGTCCAGCTTTGTGTTTAATCAGGGGGTTACAGATTGGCTGGCTTTTAAAGCTGGATTCTCGAGTTTCGATTCCGATATCGAAGAATCTCAGCAGAGTGCTGTAGTCGGTGTGAACTTGAATTTGGCTCAACTTGCTTTATTGAATTCCTCTATTCGGGTCGAAAAAGATGAACGTACTACAGTAGACTCAAGCCTCAGAACTGAATTAGGTTCAACGGACTGGAGCTTTACTTATGGTAAAACTACAGAAGATGATCCGCTGTTAAAAAATCGCGACTCGGAACGTTATGGGGTTGGTTTTCGCGGTGGAATATTTGGATTTGTTAATTACGCTAATTCGTATTCTGTTGATACCTATGGTGACGGTAATGAAACGGTCACTGCGAGTAATGCCACCAGTTTGAGTTCTTCTTTAGGGGCAATATCTAATTCGTTAATTTATCAAAAGGTAAAAGACCCATACGCTTTTGATGAGTTAAGAGATGCTTTGGCTGAGGACGATATCCCTTTTGACGAGAATGGCAATCCTGATGAAAATCTGGATTTAAATAATCCGTTGATACGCTCTGAGCGGCAGTCAACACGAGGAGTGTTAAGTTATGCCAGACGCTTTGGGTCAGTGTTAACTCGTTTTAGTAGCGCATACCAACTCCAGCCAGAGCGTGAAACAATTTCATATTCAGCCAGTACTAATATTCCGATCTCCGAGGGTATTACCACAGATTTACGTTTTTCATATTTCCCTCAGTTTGGCAGACGTCAATATGGTATGGGGTTGTCATGGCGATATAGCGATTTTATTTTTAGCGCCTTTGGTAATTACACCGATTCAAATAGTTATCAGATTGGTTTGTCAACACGACTGAGTTTTGGTGCTGGATCCAAAGCTGAAAATTACGCGTTATCTGGCAAACAAGTGGGGCCTTACGGTGGGGCTGTAGTGAAAGTTTATGAAGACAAAAATCTGAATCAGCAACATGACTATGGTGAGCCCCTGATCAAAAATGCCAGAGTGAAGGCGGTACAGGCTAACACTGAGGCTAGCACTGGTAGCGAAGGTTATGCTGTGTTGTCAGGCATAGTATCAAATACTAAAACCGATATTGTGGTGGACAGGTCAAGTCTGGAAGATGACCGTATGGTATCCACTATCCCGGGTTTCTCTATTAGTTCACGCAAAGGCTTTTGGGAACCTCTGGAATTGCCTGTCAGCCGTACTGCCGAGATCGAAGGTAAAGTGTACTTTTATGATGAAAATGAAGTGCAGCAGCCAGCCACTTACGTAGGGGTACATTTGATCAACAAAGCCGGTGAGACGGTCAATACCACTCAGACGGAATACGATGGCTATTACTTATTTACTGACGTATTGCCAGGCTTTTACAGAGTAGAGATAGATAAACGATCGTCACGCCGTAAATCATTAAGAGATACCGATCCGCTGGTTTTTGCCGTGCGGGGTGGGGTAGATATTCTGGATGGCACCACTATTGTAATGCAGCAGGCGCAACTGGAGCCCGGTTATGCCGTCACTATGGGCCGGTTTAACTCAGCTGTGCTGTTAAAAACTTACTGGAGTCTGGTATCTAAAACTGGCATGAACGTTGCAAAATTGAAACCGTTCTATATTCAAAATGACGGTAAACATCACTTATACGCCGGCTTCTATAAAGATAAAACAACGGCAGACGAGTTATGTAACAGGCTGGCTAAGCGCGGATTCTCGTGCTCTGTCAAAGAGTTCGAATTTAAGCTCTAACTGGATGGTATCAAGAATGAATTTTACTCTAAAGTACGGCTTGGGCTTTTGTCTTGCCTCCTCCTTGTTCGGTTGTTCATCAGCTCCGGCTGTAACAGAGGACAATCAATCAGTCGCAGTAAATGCGGAGATGGAAGAGTGGCGCAAACTAAAACCCGGTGTTCAGCGTTTAATTGCTATGGAATCTGATTTAAAACAGCTGATTATCCAATTAGACGAATTTGCCAAAGCTACAGATCCTGATTACCAGTCAGATATTGCGCCACAGCATAAAAATACGCAGGTCGATGTTTTGGACAAAAATGTTTTCAAAGAAACAGTGGTAACGCCAACACCAGCTGAGCCTGAGCCTGTAACGCCTGTGCTGGCGCAAACTGTGGTCAGTGCAGAAAAATCTGAAGCTAAAGTTCAGCAGATTGTTGCTGCAACTCAGGCTGAGCCATCAGTTGCCAGAGTTGATCACACTCCGGCAGTTGCTCTGACTGCGCAGCCAACACCAGAAGTTAAGCCTGAGGTCGAAGCAGTTGTGGAAGAGGTTTCTCCGGTTACAGAAACAGTAAAAGTGCAGCAACGTTACGCTTTACAGCTTGCATCCGTAGTCAATCCGAATCAATTGGTCAGTACCTGGACCCAGATACAGCGCAGACACAGTTCAATACTCTCAGGAATGGAGCCGCTGTATGAGAAATTTCAGAAAGGAAAAACCACCTTTTATCGCCTGAAAGCTATGGGCACATTGACTGTAGCCGATGCCCGTAGCGCATGCAGCAGTATTGTAGGGCAGGGCGGCCAGTGTTTTATCGGTAGCAACAGTGGTGTGAAGAGCGTCACTGAGTTATAAAAGTAGCAGGCTGCTAAGCCTGATAATTGAAAGCAAAAAGAGCCTTTATGGCTCTTTTTTTTGCTCTGGGATCCGGGTTTATCTGCTAACTAACCGCCAGTCCACAAAGCTGTTGCGGCTAAAGCTCACTCTGAGTATGAATAAGCTGAAAAGAAGATGGCCGCCCCAACAGGAATCGAACCTGTAACTGCCCCTTAGGAGGGGGCCGTTATATCCATTTAACTATGGAGCGGACTAGCAGAAGGCACTAAGCTAGCACAGCTGGTGGACCCTGTGAACTCCAGTTGAATCAACAGGTTCTTTATTGAACAATAAGCGGCGGTTTTAGCGGATAATTCGTTAACGTTGTTCTTTATCATTAATCAAAGTTGCGGCATCGCCCACTTGCACATTAGCTAATAAATCCATATTGATACTTTCAGCCCAGGCATTTTGATGGTTCAGCTCTGTGATCTTCACTTTCAGCTCACTGACGGTAAGTTGATCCTGCAGTTGACCAAAACTGTCTTTGTGTTGACGACGAAACAGTATCGTCAGCTCATCACCCATTTTTAAGCCTTGTCTGCTGCCAAGATTCAGCAACACTTTCTGCTGGTTCACCAGTGTAATATCCGCCAGTATAGTTTCACAGCGCAGCGCTTCCTCTACATCCTGGGCTGCGGCGTTGAGCACCCGCTCAATAGATTTGCCGTAGTCGGTTTGCCAGAAACGCTGGGTTTTCGGGCTGATCACTGTCGTGCTGCGAAAGCCCCATACCGCAGAGGTCTGATAGGTTTGGCTGAGCAGTACTTTTTGCTCCTGAATATCAGACAACTCCAGTTGCAGCTGATAAAAGCGTTCGCGTTCCTGATCAGACCAAAAGGTCCAGTTGGTGCCAACGCGCTCTCCTAAAGAAACGTCACCTAAACTGGCTTTGAGTAAATAGCGGCCGCCATAGTTGCGCTGTAAAGCACCACGCTCGGCATAGCTCAGCTCTTTTTGCCGGATAGATTGGGGCAGTAACTTGAGCAGGCTGGAACCTGAGGATTCCTCCAGCTTCTGAATAAACAGGCTGGTGCTGGCTTGATCCAGTTCGTACAGTTGCCCTGTAATGGCCTGTTCCCTGTTCTCGATGAAAAAAGGACTTATCAACAGTTCTTTTTTTAGCTGCAGATTAGCGCACTGGTTTTGATCCGGGTAAATATCCGCACGGATAGTGACATTGATGTAACCATTTTCTTCAGTCTCAGAGACGATTTGTACATTTTGTACTTCACCCTGAGATTGTAAAAACATGGATTCCTGAGTCAACAAACCGTCCGTCACCTGTTGTACTGTGCGAATGGAGGCTCCTGAGTAAAGCAGAGCCTTACGCACTGCATCTTCAGTGGCTGCGGTTCTGGCTGCAGTAGTGTCGCCGGTTCGCAACACGGCCTGACCTGTGGCTTCGTACCAATCAGCCGAGGCTGTGCCCGGAAGCAAGGCCAGCAGTGACAAACTTAGCGCAGATAGACGCATGACAAACCCTCAATAAAATAACTACCTGATGAGAAGCAAAAGCTATGCCTGAATGTGTATTTTGCGCTATAAAAAATCAATTTATAGAAAAGGCACGGATTGTGCATTATTTACTGCAATGAACCTAAGCAGAAATGGGCAGAGGCACGCCATTATGAACAAACTGACAATCAGCGCATTGTTACTGACCTTATTACCGGGCTGTAGTCTGGTGTCTGACCGCCATGTTGAATGGGAAACTGTTGAACCAGAACGTTTTCCAGTGTTAAAAGCCGTGGGTTATGCGCCATTAAGTCAGCAACCAGGAGCCAGTGAGCAGGAACGAATGCTAATGGCGATGAAAGCCTCTAAGCTTGAAGCTTACAGAGAACTGGCTGAACAGGTGTATGGCCAAAGAATTGACGCTCAAGCCAATATGCAGCAAATGATGGTAGGTAACGATCAATTGAGTTCTTCGGTTAGCGGTATTATTCGGGGTGCCCGTGTGGTGAAAACTTACCCTGTAGGTGATGTGTATGCCACAGAACTCGAGCTGGACTTTAAGCAAGTGTACGATTTATACCTGAATAGTCAGCCAGCCCGCCGTATTAAAAATGTGAAGTACTACTGAAATTGGGGTCAGAGTAAAATTAATTGCTAGGTAATTAATTTTACTCTGACCCCAATTTCAGGCTTTGATCCCTGGGCCTTTATCCACCTGAGCGGCTTTACCTTTATTGGTGTAGGTTAAACCAGCACGGCCACGGCTTTGCAACAGTTCTGTTTTAAAACGTTCAATAACTAGCTGGCTTTGTTCCACGCTTTGGCTGTTCACCTGATTTTGAAACTTACACTGTGCCAGCTTATCTTCCAGCCGTTGTAAGTGTTCTTTAAACCAATCTTGCAACTTAGCTTCGCCAAGCTCTGGTGATGCGGTCAGTTGCTCGTCTGTGGCCTGAACTAAATCAAGGGTTTGAATTTTTTCATCAGTATTAGTTTTTAGTGCTTCAACATCACGGGTCCGGATGGCGTCCAGTTCCTTATGAAGCAACAAAAGCAGCACATCCAGGTGCTGCTCTTGCTCATTTAACAGGGTGAGGATAGAAGAGTGGGCGCTACTCATTTTTTACTAAAAAACTCGCCTTCAAACTGTACGATACGACGTGCCAGTTGTTCTACGTTCACTTTGTATTTGCCTTCGGAAATCTCTTGTTTGATCTTATCCACTTTCTCTTGATCAATACCTGAGCTGGCTTTCGCTTTTTCCTGGGCTTTGCTGAATTGCTGTGCCTGAGAAGTCAGCGATACTGAATCCTGTTTCTGTGCAGCCGTGCCTGTAGTGGTCTGCTGCTGGACAGCCTGTTGCTGTGCAACCTGCTGTTTCTGAACATTTTGTTGTTCTACTTTGTCAGCTTTCACTTGTTGAGTGACAGGCTGACCTGTGTTCACATTAATCGCCATTTTTCTACCCTCTTAATCCGGTTTCGGATCCCTTACTTTGTATAACGGCAGCACCTAATAAAACTTTAGATATTATTTAAAATTTTATTGCAACTTTTTTCACCGCAACTACTTCTGCAACTACGGTTCTGTTGGACTGCCTGTTTGTCACCTGTATCTGGTCGCCCAAAATGCCATCCATTTGCGCTATACCAACAGTTCTGACTTCAAGACCGTTATTCAAACCACTAATTGTAACTATATCGCCTTTACATACAAGACAAAGATCCTGCAATGTGACAACTTGCCCGGTAGACAGGCTTCTTTTTACCCGCGCACCCAACACCAGGGCGGGGTTTTTAATTAAAGAACCACGAGCCAGTCGTAGATCGGTTTGACCCAGCGTCAACATATCGGCCGTAATCAAAGAACCTAAAGCGATATTTCGCGAACTATGCACAGCTTCAGTTTGCTGAGTAAAACGCGCTGATAGAAAAAGTTGCCAGGGTTGTGGGCTTTGGCAGCGAATTTGTACTGTAGCCTGATTGTTCACAGGGCCGGCAAAACTAAACTGTAAAGGTTGATCACATTCTTTATCAGCTAAACGTGAATCCAGCGTCGAAATCTGGCCTTCAGCACCTGCCGGAACTTCTTTTTGCTGCTTTAACCAGTCTGCTGTTGCCGCAGTCAATTGTTGTGGGCTAAAACTTGCCGCCTGTAGTGAAAATGCCGCACAAAAAACACTGGCTGTAAAAGCGCAGAACAGTGGGTATTTCAAAAATTTATCGTACATTTTCATATGGTTTCAGCTATGCTTTATCGGCAAAGGGTTATAACATACTTAAGTATGTCAATTTTCAGTCATTTTTTATCCTAGAGTGACCTAAGCAAGAATCGTTCCCGATTTCTAAGATCACTAATTCTTTCACGCAGGGGAGTCTTCTATGGCGGGTATTCTGGATTCAGTCAATCAGCGCACTCAATTGGTAGGGCAGAACAGACTGGAGCTTTTATTATTCCGCTTACAGGGTCGCCAGCGTTTTGGCATTAACGTGTTTAAAGTACGTGAAGTGCTGCAATGCCCTCCGTTAACAGCCATCCCTAAACGTAATAAGTATGTCAGAGGTATAGCCCATATTCGTGGCCAGACCATTTCTGTGATTGATTTAAGTCTGGCGACTGGCGGGCGTGCCATCGAAAACACCAAAGACTGCTTTATCATCATCGCCGAGTACAATCGCTCTGTGCAGGGATTTTTAGTGCAGTCGGTCGAGCGTATTATCAATATCAACTGGGCCTCTATTATGCCGCCGCCAAAAGGCACTGGTGGTAAACAGAGTTATCTGACCGCAATCACTGAGATTGATAAAGAGCTGGTTGAGATTATTGATGTTGAAAAAATTCTGGAAGAAATTTCACCGTCACCTACTACTATAAGCAGCAATGTCGCAACCTCGACGATCAGTGAGGATTTAGGCGACAGATTAATTCTGATTGCAGATGACTCAGCTGTTGCGCGTAATCAGGTGAAAAGAGCGTTGGAAGGCTTAGGGGTGCAGATGCATCTGGTCAACAATGGTCGTGAAGCTTTAAACTATTTACAGGAAACTGCGGCTGCCTGTCAAAATTCGGTCACTGATAAAGTAGGTTTGTTGATTTCTGATATCGAAATGCCGGAAATGGATGGGTATACCCTGACAGCCGAAATCCGCCTTGACCCGAAGCTTAAGCCATTACATGTTATTTTACATACGTCACTCAGTGGGGTATTTAACCAGCAGATGGTGCAGAAAGTAGGCGCAGACGATTTTATTGCGAAATTTAACCCAGATGAATTAGCCGAATCCGTGCGGAAATGGTTGCATACTGATTAGAGGTTTTATGTTAGTGGCAAACAAAGAGCTGCAGGAAAGTGAGTATCGTCTGTTTCGGGATTTCCTGGAGCAGCAATGTGGTATTGTACTGGGCGATAACAAACAGTATCTGGTTAAAAGCCGTCTGGCGCCTTTAATGCAGCGCTTTGGCTTGTCGTCCTTGTCCGAGTTGTTAAACAAAACCTTAAGCCCGTTCGAGAGGCAACTACGTTCCGCTGTTATTGACGCTATGACAACCAACGAAACCTTATGGTTTCGTGACAACTATCCCTATGAGCTGTTGAAAAAACAAATCCTGCCTGAATTTGAGAAAGATCATAAAACCGTCAAGATTTGGTCGGCGGCCAGTTCTTCTGGTCAGGAACCATACTCTATTGCCATGACAGGGCTGGAATACCAGCAGGGCCGACCCTCTGCTTTCCCTCTGGGTTTACATATTCTGGGTACTGATATCTCCAATGCCATGCTGGAACACTGCCAACGGGCTGAATACGACGGTTTGGCTTTATCCCGGGGTTTATCACCAGAGCGGCGTAGTAAATTTTTTGACGATTCCGGTAACGGCATGATGCGGCTAAAAGATGCCGTCCGTAAAAACGTTTCATTCCGTCATTTAAACCTGCTCGACAGCTATACGCTGTTAGGCAAATTTGACATTATTTTCTGCCGGAATGTACTGATTTACTTTTCTCCTGAAGTAAAAATCAAAATTATCAAACAGTTCTCGCAAGCCCTGAACCCGCGTGGTTACTTGTTTCTTGGGGCTTCTGAATCCCTTTCCAGCCTGAACAACGACTTTGATATGGTGCGTTGTAATCCAGGCATTGTGTACCGCAAAAAAGTCTGATTAAAAATTCTGGCCTGAGTTTTGCTTAGTATTTGCCATCTCTGAAAGACAGGATGGCAATAATGGCAATCAGCTTCGACAAAGCATTTGGGCTTCACCCCGATGCGCTACTGATCCATGATAAACGTTCTCAAGTCTTGGCCGAAAATATCGCAAATGCCGATACTCCGGGTTACAAGGCAAAAGACATGAATTTTCAAACTGCATTAGCAGGTGCTCAGTCGCGCCAATCAGGTTCGCTTGGCCGCACTGATCCTAAGCATTTTGAAATATCTACTGCCCGCCATGCTGACTCTCAGTACCGTATTCCTAATCAGCCTGATACCGGGGATGGCAACACCGTTGACATTCACGAAGAGCGAAACGCTTTTACGCGTAATAGCATGGAGTATCAAACCACACTGAATTTCCTGAACAGTCGTATTAGCGGCCTGAAAAAAGCCATTACCGGAGGTACTCAATAATGAGCCTTTATAACGTTTTTGATATTGCTGGTAGTGGAATGTCTGCACAGCAAGTGCGGTTAAATACAACCGCCAGTAATATGGCGAATGCGAACAGCATCAGCAGCAGCATCGACCAAACCTATAGAGCTCGTCATCCTGTATTCGCAACAGCGCTGGAACAAGCCCAGCAAGGTCAGGAAGGGGCGAAAGTGCAGGTATTGGGTATCGTTGAATCAGATGCGCCACTGAATATCGAGTACGCTCCACACCATCCTTTGTCTGATGACAAAGGTTATATCTACAAACCTAACGTCAATATTATGGAAGAAATGGCCAATATGATTTCAGCCTCACGCTCTTATGAAACCAATGTGCAGGTGGCGGACGCCGCGAAACAAATGGTCAGCCGCACGTTGATGATGGGCCAAAGGTAAGGGGTAGGAAATGAGTAAAGTAGACAATACGACGAATCCCCTGGATAGCATGTATTGGGGAGATAAACCTACAACTCCTGAATCAGATGGAAATGGCGCACTCACCCAATCCGACTTTTTTGCGTTATTGACACAGCAACTGGCCTATCAGGATCCAACCAAGCCGGTTGAGAATAATGAGATGATCGCGCAGATGACCAGCTTTACCATGGCTGACGGTATTTCTCAGCTTAATACCAACTTTAAAGATTTTGCCACGACCATGAACTCCAGTCAGGCGCTGCAGGCGTCTTCTCTGGTTGGACAGTATGTGTTGGTAAAAGCGGACGATATGGTTTTTGACGGAAAAAATGAAGTGGTTGCCAGTGCTAACTTCCCTGAAGATGCAACAAATATCAAAGTACAGATTAAAAACGCTGATGGTGTTGTGGTTCGCTCCGCCACTATAGAGAAAGCCGATGCGGGACGTTTGCAACTGCCATGGGATGGTACTACTGATACTCAGGTTCTGAATGAAGACGGCACTCCTAAGGTTGATGACAAAGGTAATCCTGTCATGGAGCTGGCAAAAGCAGGCGTTTACACCATTTCGGTGGAAGCCAGCATTGCAGGTAAAAACGAAGCCATAGTCACTTCCGTATACTCCCCTGTGACCAGTATTACTTTAGGCAATGGCACCACTCAGGGCCTGTTATTAAATGTGTATGGCCAAGGCCAGAAAAAATTATCTGATATTGAAGAAATTGCTACCTAATCAATGAATTGAGGTGAACTATGAGTTTTAATATAGCGTTAAGCGGCCTGGCTGCGGCTCAAAAGGATATTGATACCACAGCGAATAACATCGCCAACGTCAATACCACGGGCTTTAAAGAATCCCGTGCTGAATTTGCTGATGTGTATGCAGCTTCGGTATTTAGTTCGAACAAAACCAAAGTGGGTGATGGTGTAACTACTTCTAAAGTAGCGCAGCAGTTCTCTCAAGGCTCGCTAAAATTTACCAATAACTCGCTCGATTTAGCGATCACAGGTGATGGTTTCTTTGCAATAGCTCCTGAAATTGGTAACCGTGACTACTCCTACACCAGAGCCGGTGCTTTTAAGCTGGATAAAAACAATTTTATCTCCGATAACAACGGCGGCTTTTTACAAGGCTTCCCGGTGAACCCTGCGACAGGTGAAACGACGTCGGTCAGTTTAAGTACCACTTCACCTATTCAGATCCCGAATACAGCTGGTGCACCACGTGCAACACAAAACGTGTTTCTGACGATGAACCTGGATTCACGTCAGCAGCCTAAAGCAGTACCGTTGCCAGCTTTTGATGCCACCAACTCAGCCACTTACAATAACCAGACTTCTACTACTATCTATGACAGTTTGGGTGAGCCACATATTTTATCTATGTTTTTCCGTCGTACCGATCCGGTCACAGATAACGACTGGGAAGTTTATGCCGTGTTGGATGATAATAATGCAGCTCCCTTTACTTTGCCTGCGGCCACCCCTGTACTGGATTTCGACTTAAATGGTAACCCTACAACAACGCCTATGCCTTCATTGGTCATGCCTAAAGCAACCTTAGATGGTTTATTAGCCAACGGCGCGCAGTTTACTACAGACGTTTCGATCAATTTTACTGATCCGGCTGGAACAAAAAATCCAACTCAGTACTCCTCGAAGTTTGAGTTAGGTAGTCTGGATGGCGATGGTACTACTGTAGGTCGTTTAACCAGCGTAGATATTGATGCTGCTGGTAAAGTGATGGCATCATACTCCAATGGTGATCAAACTTATTTAGCTCAGGTCGCTATGGTGAAGTTTGCCAACCCACAAGGTTTGACTCAAGCCGGTAATACCTCATGGCGTCAAAGTTTACTGTCAGGTGAAGCTTTAGCTGGTGAAGCCAACTCTGGTACTTTTGGTGCTATTAACTCTTCAGCATTGGAAAGTTCGAACGTCAATCTGACCAACGAATTGGTGGATTTGATTGCGGCTCAGCGTAACTTCCAGGCCAACTCAAGGGCGCTTGAAGTGAACAGTACCTTACAAAATACAGTGCTGCAGATCCGATAGCAGCTAATAAAATGGGGTCAGATCACATTGTTAACAGTTAACAATGTGATCTGACCCCATTTTCTTTTCTGGAATACGGAGGTTAGGGTGAACTTCAGAACTTTTTTGGTATTTGGTACGCTGATGGCATTTTCATCTGTTGCTTCTGAACAGGACGTACTGGTGACTATGGATTTTGTGCTTAATGCTGGCGCGTCTCAAAGCCGTACCTTTAAAATTCTGACGCCTGAACATGTTGAACAGCTCGTAATGGTTGGATTTAATCCGGTAAAAGCTTTGTCTGTGGATTGTACCCTCCGCTTGTATAGCCCTTCCAATAAATTGGTGGGAACCTATAGTTGTCATCAACTCGAAAATCACTTTTTTAAAGCGCCTTTGCCAGCTGTCCCAGGCTATAGCGCACAGATTGAAGTGACCAATTCAAACTTCACTACAGCCAACACGTCATTTTCTGTGATCAACAGATTTAAGTTTGTGTCGGTAGTTAAATAGATTGACCCGCTTTAACTGGTATCAGATAAAAACTACCTCACTATTAACTTTCTTTTTAAATACAGCACGATAGAGCTAACTTCCTCAGCCCAATCTCAGTATGTTTTTTTCTTGGCATCAGTCTTGCTTTACTTAACTTATCTCAAGTGGAGGCCAGACTATGGACCATTTACTATATATCGCGA
This sequence comes from Gammaproteobacteria bacterium, assembly GCA_018815765.1. Lineage (GTDB taxonomy): Bacteria > Pseudomonadota > Gammaproteobacteria > Enterobacterales > Alteromonadaceae > Pararheinheimera. The sequence goes on from JAHIWM010000102.1 coordinate 94,802, forward strand.
TGAGCGGTGCCAAAGAGAATATGAATGGCATCAGCATTAAAGCGAATAACCTTGCAAACAGCACCACCACAGGCTTTAAGGCTGACTTAGAGCAGGCTCGTGCTATGCAGGCTTTTGGCGAAGGGTTACCCAGCCGGGTGTTTTCACTGACTGAACGCCCAGGTCAAAATTTTGACGATGGCTCTTTTATTATCACAGAACGGGAACTGGATGTTGCTGTACAAGGCAAAGGCTGGTTGTCAGTACAAGATGCTGAAGGCAATGAGGCTTACACCAGAGCTGGTAATTTGCAGCTGAGTCCAGAGGGATTGCTGCAAACGGCTTCAGGCTTAAATGTAGTGGGGGAAGATGGGCCTATTCAATTGCCTTTACCTATAGCAAAAATGGAAATAGGCAACGACGGCATTATCAGTATTCAGCCACAGGGAGCGCCTGCCAACGTGATGCAGGAAGTCGGCCGACTGAAGCTGGTAAAGCCGGAGTTTCAGGATATTGAAAAAGGCACGGACGGTTTGTTCCGGCGCAAAGATGGTGAAGTGGCAGAATTAGATGCAACGGTCAAAGTGATGAGCGGGGCAGTGGAAGGCAGTAACGTCAACGCAGTTGGCGAAATGACCCAGATGATCAGTTTACAGCGTCAGTTTGAAGTACAGGTCAAAATGATGAAAACCGCCGAGGATATTGATCGGCAACACAACCAAATTATGAGAATAGTCTAAGGCTTAAGCCTGGGAGGTTAGCATGCATCCAGCTTTATGGATCAGTAAAACCGGTTTGGACGCGAAGCAGCGTGATATATCGGTGATTTCAAATAACCTGGCCAACGCCAGCACTATTGGTTTTAAGAAAAGCCGCGCTGTATTTGAAGATTTGTTGTATCAAAACATCAATCAGCCAGGTGGCCGCTCCTCTCAGAATTCTGAGTTGCCTAACGGTTTAATGTTAGGTGCAGGTACCAAAGTTGTCGCGACTCAGAAAAGCTTCACTCAGGGCAATATGATCACCACGGAAGGCAGTCTGGATGTGATGATCCAGGGCCATGGTTTTTTTGAAGTGTTGATGCCTGATGGCACTACTTCTTATAGTCGTAACGGCCAGTTCACCACAGACAGTGAAGGCAATATGGTGACCTCAGGCGCTGGCTACCAGATTCAGCCCAACATTGTTATTCCTGAAGATGCGCAGAGCATCACCATTTCTCAGGATGGCGAAGTGTCAGTCAAGTTACCAGGCCAGATCGATCAGGCTGTTGTAGGTCAGTTGACTGTGACTAACTTTGTCAATCCGGCTGGTTTAGAACCTATAGGGCAGAACTTATTTACTGCAACGGGAGCTAGTGGTGATCCGGTGCAAGGTATTCCTGGTCTGGAAGGGCGGGGTATTTTAGTTCAGGGCGCATTGGAAACTTCAAACGTCAATGTGACGGAAGAACTGGTCAGCCTGATTGAAAGTCAGCGGGTTTATGAAATGAATTCCAAAGTGATTTCAACTGTTGACCAGATGCTGGGTACTGCTATTCAGCAGCTGTAGGAGTAAGTGGATGAACAAGTTAATTCTGCTCGTTTTAACAGTACAACTTTGTGTAGGTTGTGCCGGCAGCTTTAATGAACCTATGCCGGATGATCCTAATTTTGCGCCTTTGCCACCAGAGCCAGAGGCGGTTCCGCTTTCAAACAATGGATCATTGTTTGCACAGGGTTTATCCAATGGCTTGTATTCGGATAACAAAGCCCGTCGTCCGGGTGACATTATCACTGTGGTATTAAAAGAAAATACCCAGGCATCTAAAACGGCTAAAACGGAGTTTGGCAAAGACAGCTCGGCGAGCTTTGATCCTATGGTTGGCTTAGGGGGCCGTGATGTCAGTGTACTAGGTAACACACTGCAATTTGGTGCTAATTCAGCCTCAGACTTTAAGGGCGATTCCAAAGCAGACCAAAGTAATAGTTTAGTCGGCGATATTTCGGTCAACGTATTGCGTGTGATGTCCAATGGTAATCTGGTGATCCGTGGCGAAAAGTGGCTGACGCTAAATACCGGCAAAGAATTTATCCGCTTAACCGGCGTGATCCGGGCTGAGGATATCGATTCGAGAAATACCGTTGAGTCGACCAAAATTGCCAATGCCCGAATAGAATACAGCGGTACAGGTGCGGCCCATGGGGGGCAGGGGCCTGGTTGGCTGACTCAATTCTTTAATGGTGTGTTGTGGCCATTTTAATACAGGTGAAATGATGAAACTGATCCAAAGCCTTATGGTTGTTGTGCTGTCTGGAGCTTTATCTTTCCCGGCTTCAGCCGCCCGCATTAAAGATTTAACCAGTGTACAAGGAGTGCGCAGTAACCAATTGGTTGGTTATGGTCTGGTCGTTGGCTTACCAGGCACAGGTGAGCAAAGCCCTTTTACTGAACAAAGTTTCAGAACCATGCTGAGCAATTTTGGTATCAATATGCCTGCTGGTATGAAATCACAGATTAAAAACGTGGCTGCTGTGGCAGTGCATGCTGAATTGCCTGCTTTTAGTAAGCCAGGTCAAACCATTGATATTACGGTCTCCTCTATGGGCAGTGCTAAAGGTTTACGTGGTGGTACTTTGCTACAAACCTTCCTGAAAGGTTTAGACGGTAATGTTTATGCCGTAGCGCAAGGCTCATTGATTGTCAGCGGTTTAGGTGCTGAAGGGGCTGATGGTTCCAGAATTTTGGTTAACACGCCTACAGTAGGGCGTATTCCTAATGGCGCAACTGTCGAGCGTGAAGTACCTTCACCTTTTGCTGATGGTGACTTTATTACGTTTAACTTAAACCGGGCCGATTTCACTACAGCCAAAACTTTGACAGAGACTATTAATAACTTTATAGGTCCGGACACTGCTCATTCTTTAGATTCTTCTTCTGTGCAGGTGCGTGCGCCACGGGATATGGATCAGCGGGTATCCTATTTATCAACGCTGGAAAACTTAACGCTGGAACCTGCCAGTCAATCTGCCAAAATTATTATTAACTCCAGAACCGGCACTATAGTGATTGGCAAAGACGTACGGCTGTTTCCTGCCGCCGTCACTCATGGCGGATTAACAGTAACAATTGCAGAAAACCCCACTGTAGTGCAGCCAAATGTTTTGGCGGGTGGGGACACTGCAGTAGAGCAAAATACTATTATTGATGTGCGACCCGATCAATCCCGTATGTTTAAGTTTGATCCAGGCACGACGCTGGATGATTTAGTCAGCACCGTCAATGCCGTTGGCGCAGCGCCTGGTGATTTGATGGCCATTTTAGAAGCCTTAAAAGAAGCGGGCGCCATTCATGGTGAGCTTGTGGTGATCTAAATGAGTAAAGTTGAGAACAAGGTCAATTATCATGATTTAACCGGTCTGGCGCAGCTGAAACACAGCTCCGGCGGAGATGATGATGCGGCGTTGAAACAGGCGGCTAAACAATTCGAATCTATTTTTATGGGCATGTTGCTTAGCAGCATGCGCAAAGCCAATGAAGTATTCGAAGATGAGGGTGTTCTCAACAGTAATGCGACCAAATTTTATCAGGATATGTACGACAAGCAGTTATCGACTGAGCTGTCAGAAAAAGGCAGCTTAGGCTTAGCTGATTTGCTGGTGCAGCAATTGCGACCCACCAAAGGCAAGACCACTCCGGCTTCCATGCTGAAAGTTCCGACAGAGGCTGCACCTGTGCCAGATAAAAGCGCCAGTGCAGATACCCAGGTTCCTGCTGTCACTCCCATTAAAAAATCTGCTGAAGTTACGCAGCCTGTAGCTGCAACTGCACCACAGGTGATTACTGAAACTTTGGCTTCTGAACCTGAGCGGGATCTCGAAGACTGGAATTTTGAAACTCCGGGCGAGTTTATCCAAAAATTAATGCCGGCAGCCAAACAGGCCGCACAAAAATTAGGTTTAGAACCTCTGGCGTTATTAGCTCAGGCGGCGTTAGAAACAGGCTGGGGTCAGCGTACATTTAAAACAGCTGAAGGCAATAACAGCTTTAATTTTTTTGGTATCAAAGCCCATAACAGTTGGCAGGGGGATGTCGCTGTGGTGGATACTTTAGAGTATCGTCAGGGCGTGGCACAAAAAGAGAAAGCCAAATTTCGGGCTTATGACTCGCCGGAGCAAAGTCTGGGCGACTATGTCGACTTTATTAAATCCAACCCCCGTTATCAGCAGGCTGTGGCTATGGCTGATAACCCGAAAGCTTACTTTCAACAGCTGCAGGCTGCAGGTTATGCCACAGATCCAAACTATGCTCAGAAAATTTTATCGGTATTTAACAGTGATACCTTCAAACAGGCACGGAACCTGCTTACAAACAAAGAGTAGAGAATAGAGCCTATACTTTTAGTTGGCGCTGTCGACCCATAAAGTTACGATGCACAGGCATCACTGGAGATTTAGATGTCGGATAATTTACTGCGGATTGGAACCTCAGCCATACTGGCAAGTACTGCTTTGCTTTCAACCACAAGTAATAATATCGCCAACCTGAATACTCCGGGTTATACCAGGCAGCGTACAGAGTTTGAATCCAACATACTGGGCCTGGGCGTAGGACGAGGTACAACTGAGCGTCTGGTGAATGATTTTGCACAAAAGCAAATGTGGCGCGATATGAGCTCTGTGAGTTACGCCAATCAGTATTTATCTGAAGCCAGTCGCGTTGATACCTTGATGTCTGACCAGTCCAATAGTATTTCAACAGGTATGTCGTCATTTTTTAGTCAGTTGCAAACCGCGATTAATGACCCAACAAATGCATCCTCACGCCAGTTAGTGATGGGCAGCGCTCAAACTTTATTAAATAAATTCAATACGTTGTCTAATCAAATGACAGCGCAAAATAAGTATCTTAGCCAGCAACTGGAAACGGATGCGGCAGATGCCAATGAGCAAATTGGCGTGATCGCAAGGTTGAACCAGGAAATTATGGCCTACGGCAATAATCCGGCTAAACCACCACCGCTGGATTTACTGGATAAAAGGGATCAGGCTATTAAAGAGTTGTCCGTTCTGGTTGATATCAATGTGTTGGACGCAGAAAATGGTGATAAACAAGTATTCCTGAGCAGCGGCCAGTCTTTAGTACTGGAAAACGGCAAGTTTAATTTATTCAGCGTGGCTGGTAATCCGGACCCAAACCGCAAAGTTTTGCAGCTCAAAGCCGGGACTAATCAAAATGTGATTGTTAACGTTTCTGAAACTGATTTGGGCGGCAAGATAGGCGCGTCGCTTGAGTTCCGCACCAAAGTATTAGATCCCGCACAAAGAGAGTTGGGGCAGCTGGCTTTAGCGTTCACCGATGCCTTTAACACCCAAAACCGTTTAGGTATGAATGCCGATGGTAATTTAGGCGGTGACTTGTTCACTTTACCTAATTTTAATGCCTTGCCTTTTAGCAGCAACACCGGCAGTGGGGCAATTACTGCCTCAGTGGCAGCAGGGCAAGGCAAAAATATTCCGGCCAACGATATACGTATCACTTTCACTGCTGCCGATGCTTTTACAGTTGAAGCTTTGGACGCTTCAGGCAACGTGATCCCAGGTACCGCCATCAGTCGGGCTGGTGTCACTTTTCCTGTGACCGTGACGTCGGACGATACCAATGATTTTTTTGGCTTAAATATTACCTTAACCAATGGTGCTCCGGCTTTTGCCGCTGGCGATAAGTTTGATTTAAAACCTTTAAGTATTGCTGCGCAAAATATTAGCCTGGCCACCAACCGCCCTGAAGCTATAGCTTTAGCATCGCCACTCAAAGGTGAAAAAACGCTAACTAACCTTGGCAATGCTGAGATTGATAAGATTTCGATAAACAGTGTGGGGCAGGCAGGTAACAGATTATCGCAGCCAGCTAACTTTACGGACGGCCCTATTGCCATTACTTACCTTGGTAATAATCAGTTCCTGATAGAAGACTCCGGTGCTCCTGTTGTCAGTGAGACCATCACCTTCGCTGGAACTGATTATCAGAACTTATTAGGCGGCTCTGTTAACTTTGCTAATGCTGGTTTTGATTTTTCTGTTAAAGGTGTGCCGCAAGTGGGCGATACCTTTAGTGTTGCTTACAACACTGGCGGTTTTGAGGACAACAGAAACGGTCTGATGCTGGGCAATTTGCAAAATGAGGATATGGTTCGTATTAATGCGGCGACCACAGTGAATGCTGATAAATACCAGACCTTTAATCAGGCGTATTCAGAGTTAGTGGGGACTGTAGGTACTCAAACCAGTCAGGCGCGTGTTGCTGCCGCATCCTCTAAATCTTTATTAGAGCAAACGACAGCCTGGCACGAGTCTTTATCAGGTGTCAGTCTGGATGAGGAAGCGGCTGACTTAGTCAGGTTTCAACAAACCTATGCCGCAGCTGCCAAAATTCTGTCTACGTCACAAACAATTTTTGACACGCTGTTGCAGGCGGCGAGGTAATTTATGCGTACCACTTTTAATATGAAGTATAGCCAGAGCCTTGATTCAATTTTAGGTACTCAGGATAAATTACAGACCGCCAGCTTAATGCTGAATAAACAGACCAAAATTTTAACTGCGGCTGATGATCCATCAGGCGCAGCCCGTGCTATAGGTCTGGAAGCGAATATTCAGCAAACCAGTCAATATCAGAATAATAACTCAGCGGCTCGTAACAGCCTGGAATTGCAGGAAACCGTGCATAAAAGTATCCGTGGAGCTATGGACAGAGCTCGTGTGCTTACGCTGTCTCTGGGCAATGGCACTTACGATGAAGATGATCGTAAAGCTATTGGCGAGCAGTTGGGTAATATTCGTGACGAACTGTTTGATTTAATGAACCGCCGTGATGAGTTGGGTGGGTATTTATTTTCTGGTTTTCAGGACCAGACTCAACCATACAGCCTGAACACCGCCAATGGTAAATATGAATTTAATGGTGACGAAGGTCAAAAATCTATTCAGTTGTCTTTGTCTATCTCAATAGCAGCCAATGATAGCGGCCGTAGTATTTTTGACAGTGTCGACAAAAGATTCCAGACCACAGATCCGACAGTTGGCGCTCCTGTTACTGCTGCTAGCGTGACTGTCGCCAACCAAAGTGTGTTTGATAATTTCTATAAGCAGAACTATGACGGTTTAACACCAGGTAACAATGATTACTCAGTGGTATTTTCTGCGCCATCCAATTATGAAATTCAGCGTAATGGTGCTCCTCAGGTTCCTGCTGTGACTGGCGTTTATACACCGGGCGAAGCTATTAATTACAATGGCCTGACTATTGATGCCACTGGGGCTGCGCCAGGCGGCACAGTTGACTTTAGTTTACAGCCACCAGAAAAAACCAATATTCTGAATTCTTTAACTGACTTAATTAATGGCATTGAAGCTGGTGACAGCGGCGATGTTCTGAACGAACGCATTTTGGATGCTACAGTTGAAATCGACAATGCTTCGACGAAAGTTGATTCCGCTATGTCTTCTATAGGTGGACGTCTTAATGTCATTGAAAGTATTTTTGGCAGTAATGAAGATGTACTTATTGCCACTAAGTCACATAAAGCTGATGTGGTAGAACTGGATTACAGCACTGGTATTACTGAATTAGTCAAACAGGAAACGGCTTTGCAAGCGGTACAGGCTACCTTTAGCAGAGTCACAGGTATCAGTTTGTTTGATTACATTAATTAGGGATAATTTGGGCAGATGATAGGGAAATTTATGCTCCTGAACGAGCTGCAGAACTACGATAATTCTTATTTAAATGAAAAAAGCTGGCCTATTGTAGATTTTTATAACTGGGATGAGCAGAGCTTTGAGCCACTTCCTGTTGAGCAAAAAATTGAGTTATTACTCACTTTTAACCCATTATCCGCCCCAGTCAAACTATGGTATTGGATGCAATGGAATTTAGTTGCACCTGAAAAGGTTGATAAAACGGATTTCTACAATCTTTTCGGAGATTTGCCGCTAAGTCAAAAATACATGGTATACAGCCAGTTAGTTAGAGCTGGTTTTGTTGGTAAGTCTCAGGGCATTGATACTTATCCTTTATTTGTCATGATTTTCGATGAGTTTGCTCTTGCTCGCAATGCTATTGGACAGGTAGCCCATTTAACAGCTGATGCGAATGAAGATGTTGTATTTGTGCTAACGAATCTGTTTGTCGGTTCGTCTCACGGTCCAACGTTGACTACTCTAAATTATGCTAGTGCATTGCGACGAATGGGGAAACACCCAATCGTTATATCTACGACCTGCGTACCTAAAGTGGCTATGTATAAATATCCGCTTCCAGCTCCCGTGTTTTTTGGCAATGTCAGAGAAGAATATTTCAAAAATAATACGTTATTCAACATTGATCACAGAACCGAGACCGAATTAGCCGGTAGGGTTATGGTTGAATGTTGGGGCGAACAATTCGATTTCGTTCAGTTGGCTCCCATGGATGATCCTGCACATTTACAAGAGCTGATCCAATTAGTTAACAGTCTCAACCCTCGTTATATTCTTGGGGTTGGTGCTATGAATCCTGTGCTTGAGTTGATAGCCGCAGCGCGACCTGTATTAAATATCCCTTGCGTCACATCTCTGGTGACTACCCCACATTCGGTTCCTGTATTACACAGAGAACTGACACAGAGTGATGAGCTGCGTCTTCAGCATATTGACTATAAAAAGCCAGTGTTAATTAGCCGCTTACCTTTCAGGTTGAGAGAGAATAAAGGTCTTCGCACTAGCTCAATAGAGGATCGTGCTTTAAATTTCGTTGTCGTAGGGCATCGATTGGAGCAGGAAATTAAAGCTGATTTCATTCAGACTTTAGTGACGTTAAAGACAATGTTCTCACAAGCTGCATTTGTATTTATTGGCCCTGACAACTTGCCTGCATTGCCAGCTATGATTCAACAATGTAGCTATTTCACCGGCATGGTCAGCAACGCTATCGAGTTAATTGGCACCTGTCACTTTATGTTGAATCCAAGACGCCAAGGAGGAGGAACGTCCGCAATAGAAGCTATGAGTTTAGGCATTCCAGTCTTAACCGAACCTTTCGGAGATGTTTATCAGTATATTGGTGATGCTTTTGTTTGTTGTAATGATGACGAACGCGTTGAGTTTATTCGCACCTATTTAAATGAATCTGAATGTCGTAGTTTTTACGATGAGCACTGCCGTGCTGTCTATGACGCTGCTACTGATACAGCCAGCCTGCTTCAGCATTTATTACTTGATTTTGATCAGTACATTTATCAGCATTTTGCCGTCTGAGCCTTCCTGAAATCTAAGCATATTTATCTGAATTAGATTTGCTTAGAATTTTTCTAAAAAATATTAAACTTTTTTTCTTCAGTGCCGATACACAATAATCATTATAAATGAACCTATGACTCCCTCTGATTTATTACTAATAAAATATAAATTTTCCTAAAGAAATTCCGCTCTTGTCCGATACATTAATTAAGCAGGGATTAAAAACAATAAATACTCTGCATATACTATAATGTTCAGGAGAAATAAAAATGGCTTTATTTGTAAATAGTAATATTTCAGCATTAAATGCTCAAAGACAATTAATCAATTCAGGCAAATCTTTAGATACCGCGTTTCAGCGTTTATCTTCAGGTTTTCGTATCAACAGTGCTGCAGATGATGCTGCAGGCTTGCAGATCAGCAACCGCTTAACATCACAGATCAATGGTCTGAACCAAGGCATAAGTAATGCGAACGATGGTATTTCTTTAGCCCAGACTGCTGAAGGTGCGATGGAAGAAATCACCAACGCGCTGCAGCGTATCCGGACTTTGGCCATACAGTCACAGAATGGTATTAACAGTTCAGGTGACCGTACAGCACTGCAAAAAGAAGTGTCAGCACTGAAAACGGAAATTAACCGTATTTCAACTACAACCCAGTTTGGTGGTGTGAATCTGCTGGATGGAAAGTACTCTTCAACTTTCCTGGTGGGTGCGAATGCGGGCCAGACCATCAGTATCAATATTTCCAGACCCAATGGTTATGGGACTTCAGGCCTTGGTATGACGAGCTTGTCTGTAGCTTCGACAGGACTTGCATCGGCAGCCATCACCAGTATTGACAGTGCAATCAAAGCAATAGACAGCAAGAGGGCAGACCTGGGTGCGTTGCAAAACCGTTTCCAGTCTACCATCCGAAATTTATCAAATATTGTGGAAAATATTTCCTCAGCACGTAGCCGTATTAAAGACACAGACTTTGCGAAAGAAACTGCAGAGCTGACCCGTGCTCAGATTTTACAGCAGGCCAGTACCACTATTTTATCGCAGGCGAATCAGCGACCACAGGCCGCACTTTCACTGCTGCAGGGTTAATAGTCAGTACGGCACTTTATTGAAATAAATCGAACGAGGCTGGCAGAACAGATCTGCGAGCCCCTGACAATCAACTTTATGACGCTTGCTGGTTCAGGCAATACATACCGGCCGTCAAAGGAAAAGAGGAAAAGCTTTATGGCTATATATACACTAACCGGAGGATGACACCATGTCATTATATGTAAATACCAACGTATCAGCGATCAATGCACAACGTCAGTTAATTAATTCTGGCGGTTCACTGGATACAGCTTTTAAACGTTTATCATCAGGTTTTCGTATCAACAGCGCAGCTGATGATGCGGCTGGTTTACAAATCAGTAACCGTTTATCTTCTCAGATTAACGGTTTGAACCAGGCGATTAGTAATGCCAATGACGGTATTTCTTTAGCACAGACTGCTGAAGGTGCGATGGAAGAGATCACAAACTCATTGCAACGTATCCGCACTCTGGCAGTCCAGTCACAGAACGGTATCAACAGTTCAGGCGACCGTACTGCGTTACAAAAAGAAGTATCAGCATTAAAGACTGAAATAAACCGTATCAGAGATACAACTCAGTTTGGGGGCGTGAATTTACTGGATGGTAAGTTCTCTGCAAACTTCCTGGTGGGTGCTAACGCCGGACAGAATATTTTAGTGAAAATGTCCCGTGGTGGTGGTTATGGTACGTCGGGTTTGGGTATTAAGTCGCTGACAGTTCAAACTGTTGGTGGTGCTTCAGCAGCTATTGCCAGCATCGACAGCGCTATCAAAGCAATTGATAGTCAACGTGCAGATTTAGGTGCTATCCAAAACCGTTTTCAGTCTACTATTCGTAACCTGAGTAACATTGTGGAAAACGTATCGGCCGCACGTAGTCGGATTAAAGATACGGACTTTGCGAAGGAAACTGCAGAGTTAACACGTTCGCAGATCCTGCAGCAGGCCAGTACTACTATCCTGTCACAGGCGAATCAGCGTCCACAGGCTGCCTTATCACTGTTAGGTTAATTTAAAAAAAATAACCGCAATGACATGGTAATAAAATGGGGTCAGATCACATTTCTGCAGAGGAAATGTGATCTGACCCCATTTTTTTTGCTTTTTTAAAATATTTTACCGTTTATAACTTTATGAAAAATAAAGGAAAGTGAGTTTTTTTGCCATCAAGTGGAAAATAATTGCCTTTTTTTCCTAAAGTCCTGAAGTTAGTTGCCGATACCTAGTTAAGCCAAATTGCAGTTTGGCGAAAATTGCGGGGTTCCGCTTAACAATAAAGTTGTGTCAGGGTTTGCAGACTCGTCGCAACTTAAGGAGTGACTTATGGCTTTAGCAGTAAACACCAACGTATCCGCGTTAAACGCACAACGTCAGTTATTATCATCTGGCAGCGCTTTGGATACTTCATTCAAACGTTTATCTTCTGGTTTCCGTATCAACAGCGCGGCAGACGATGCTGCTGGTTTGCAAATCAGTAACCGTTTATCTTCCCAGATCAACGGTCTGAACCAGGCAATCAGTAATGCCAACGACGGTATTTCTTTAGCACAGACTGCTGAAGGTGCGATGGAAGAGATCACCAACTCCTTACAACGTATCCGTACTCTGGCAGTTCAATCTCAAAATGGTATCAACAGTTCAGGTGACCGCACTGCACTTCAGAAAGAAGTATCTGCGCTGAAAACTGAAATCAACCGTATCAAAGATACCACTCAGTTTGGTGGTGTGAATTTACTGGATGGTAAGTTCTCTGCTAACTTCCTGGTAGGCGCCAATGCTGGTCAGAACATTAATGTTGCTATGTCTCGCAGCGGTGGTTACGGTACATCTGGTCTGGGTATTAAAGACTTAAGTGTTAAAACAGTAGGTGGTGCTTCTGCTGCTCTTGCCAGTATCGATAGCGCTATCAAAGCTATTGACTCTACACGTGCAGATTTAGGTGCGATCCAAAACCGCTTCCAGTCTACAATCCGTAACTTAAGCAACATCGTTGAAAACGTATCGTCTGCACGTAGCCGTATTCGTGACACCGATTTTGCGAAAGAAACTGCTGAGTTAACCCGGGCACAGATATTGCAGCAAGCCAGTACTACTATCTTGTCTCAGGCTAACACCAGACCTCAAACTGCACTATCCTTATTAGGTTAACAGTAGAATAGGCGGGGACTTATTAAAGTCTTCGCCAGTTTTGCCGATAAAGAGGTAGATGCATATGAGTTCAGTAATAACGGGTAATTTTGGTTATCAGCCAACGGCGCCCGCCGCTGTGGCTAATGTTGCAGTCGAGCTGAACAAAGTTAAAAGTAGCTCTGAGGCTATTCAACCAGAGAGCAAAGCAAAAACTGAGCAAGAGCAGACGATGCAGGCAGTTAGTGTGGATGAACTGGGAAATGCCGTTGAGGATATCAATCAGTTTGTGAATTCTCAGGGACGCACTTTAAATTTTTCTGTCGATGAAGAATCAGGTAAGCCGGTGGTTAAGGTCATTGATTTTGAAACCAAAGAAGTGATTCGTCAGATCCCATCTGAAGAAGTGCTTACTATGGCTAAGGCAATCAAGAGATTACAGGAAGACCTTGGTTCTGCAACAGGTTTAATGTTTGATAAAACGATATAAGAGAGGATGAATCATGGCGATCCGGTCGTTAGGTGCTGCATCAGGGCTTGACCTTGAAAGTCTGGTAACACAGTTAGTCCAGGTGGAACGAGACAGTAAAGTAAGCCGTCTGGACACTACGAAAAAGGAACTTGATTCAACTCTTTCTGGTTTCGGCAAATTAAAATCAGCTTTGACTAAGCTCAAAGATGCTTCGGTGGCACTGGGCGAAGATAAGCTGAGATCCAGAACCACAACAATAAAACAGCCAACCGATACTAAAACCTACCTGGAAGCTAAATCCAGCGGTACAGCTGCTGCAGGCAATTTTGATATTAAAGTCAAATCTGTAGCCACTGGCAGCAGAATTGAAAGCCCTGACAATGCGTATAGCGGCGCCACTGCATTGATCAGCACTACTGCAGGTAAGTTAACCTTCGAAGCTGACGGGAAAAGCTTCGATGTCGATGTTAAAGCTAATATGACACTCGATGAATTCCGGAAGGCGGTGAATAATGCCTCAGGAAATTTTGGCGTAACGGCGAATATTATTAATGCCGGTGATGGCACTGGTACAAAATTAGTTCTGAACTCTTCTGTTACAGGTGAAGGTAATGATCTTAAGATCAGCAATAATAATGCTGAACTGGATGCGTTATCTACAGTTGCCAACGGCAGTACAGTGGACGGTTCAGGTGGGCTTGAAGTTGCCATAGAGGCAGGTGATGCCGAAGTTGAGATTGATGGTATTAGTGTAAAAAGTAAAACCAATACTTTTACCAATGCTATTCAGGATACAGAACTCAAAGTATTGGCCGTTACACCCACTGACAATAATGCCACTTTGACTATAGCTACTGACAAGAAAGCTGCGGAAGAAAAAATTCAGGCTTTTATTACGGCCTATAATGCTTTGATCACTGAAGTGGATAGTTTAACCAAGAATCGTACCTTGGGAGACGACGGTAAAACTGTTCTGTCTGAAGGGGGAGCTTTAAGCGGCGACCCTATGGTTCGTAGTATTATGAATCAGGTTACAAAAAGCTTAGGCGGTGTTTTTTCATCTGGTGGCTCAGAGCTCAATAACTTGTACGCTTTGGGAATCACCCTGAATGATCAGGGCAAGATGGAGATTTCAACATCTACTTTATATGGTGGAGACTCGGGTCGTACGCGTTTTGACAACGCACTTGAGAACAACTACGACCGAATTGCAGATTTATTTGGTGGTACTGATGGTATCAGCGAATCCTTAGATGATCTTATTTCTCAGTTTACAGCCCGTGATGGCCTGTTAGTGAACAAAGAAGACTCACTTAAAGCACAATTAAAGAAAAATACTAAAGATCGTGATGCTTTTGAACGATATATAGAAAGCTACGAAGAAACGTTACGACAACGCTATGGTGCTCTTGATTCAACTCTGGGTCAGTTGCAAAGCACTTCGAGCATGTTAGTGTCGCAACTTGCGTCGTTACCTAGATATAACTAACAGGAGCTTTTTATGAGTTATGGTATTAAGGCCTATAAATCTGTCGGCATTAAAGACGATTTAGCGGTCGCCGATCCACACCGTATTATTCAGTTACTAATGCAGGGCTCTTTGGAGAATATGGCGAAAGCCAAAGGCGCAATGGAGCGTAAAGATTTCGCAGAAAAGTCCAGAACAGTCTCCAAGGCTATGAGTATTATCTCTGCATTACAGCATTCACTCGATATGGATGCTGGTGGGGAAGTGTCGCAGAATCTTTGGTCGTTGTACGATTTTATGGTCAACCACCTGATGCAAGCCAGCCGTGAAAACAACACAATCAAGGTTGATGATGTGATTGAAATCATGATCAAAATTAAATCTGGCTGGGATGCTATTCCGGTAGCAGACAGAGAAGCCGGCTTCCAGTTGTTGGCTGAAAAGCAACAACACCAGGCTTTGGCGTCGGCCTGATGAGCGCTGATCCTGTTAAATTGGCACAGCAGGCAGTCATTAGCTTACTGGAACAAGAGGCTTATGCTGTCGCCGATTTAGAACAAGCTTTAAGTCACTACCACTCAGCCCTTGATTTGAGTCTTGAAAAAGTTATTGAACCTCAACAGCGTGAGTCTCTCTTGGCAGATAATTTGCAATGGATTACTCTGGTGACAGAATTAGTTCAAGCTGAACGTAGTGCTATAGCGGCCATGATGTTACAACTTCAGAAAGGAAAAAAAGCACATAAAAGCTATAGTGATTATAACTGACAGGATCAAAGGCTTTTATGCTGAAGTATATTAATTATCAGTTGTCGGACGATGACGCATTGCAGCTCGAAGCTGAAAAAAAAGTTGCAGCTGCTATCCAGAAAACAACCCGCCAGAATATTGACGCCATTCAAACATATATTCCCAGCTTATTAGAGATCGTAAACAATCATCAGTTGGAGCGCTATTCGCTCTTTTGCGCCAGCACGGGAGAACTGAATGTTGTCGAATTCAGCACCGGACGCACTTTTTATTCTGGGCAGGTTCAGCAGGAGGTACAGCGCGAAGTTGAAGACTTTATCAGCGCTGCAAACTATATACATTTAAAAACTGAAGGTGCTAAAGCTGGCATAGAACCTTTGCCAACACAACCTGATGTACTGATAGTGTTTGGCTTAGGGTTAGCACATCATCTGCATGAACTGGTCAAACGATGCCAGCCTCGTTACCTGATTGTGTATGAACCTGAACTGGATTTCCTTATCAGTTCGTTACAGGTTGCAAACTGGCGTGAGCTGCTTGAGATAATTGCTTTTAGTGATATTCGCATTTTTCTGCAAATGGGTTCTGCGGCTACAGGTATTGCCGATGAACTTAAAGAGTTGCTCGATTTTGACCCTTCTCTTGATAAAGTTTATTTATATCGTCACCAGTTTCATCCAATGATGGACAATGTATTTAATTATCTGCGCCAGAATTCGGGTGATTATCTCGCGTTGACGAACAGCGGCTACCAGTTTACTGAATACACTGAAGCGTTGGACTATGTACCGGAGCGTACTGGAAATGTGCTGGCTTCTGCTAGCATAACTATGGCTGATACGGACGAGCTTCAGGACCTGTTTCAGCGCAATTTGGCAGTGATCCGTAAGTATTATCCGGACGTCTACAAAGAGATCCACCAGCACAAACCCAGCAAATGGTTTTTGGTGAAGCAGCAAGCACAGCTAAATTTGTATCATCCGGAACGTCAGGCTCTGCTGTATCAGGATCTAGAGCTGGAATCAGCAGGTCTGGTTGATTACTTTATTCGTCACCCTTTTAAAGATGACGTGATTCTAGGTTTGAGATCAGGTGGAAAACTGGTTCAGTATACTCACTTTAAAGCAGTTACAAAAATGCGGCCTATTCTGGAGAAAACCCTGATTAAAAAAGGGACTTTGCCGGAAAAAGTAGACTCTCTGATGATTTTTGGCATAGGTTTAGGGCGCCATATTGAGTTATTGCTACAGAAGCACCAGGTTAAAAAACTATATATTTGCGAACCTAATCTTGATTTCTTTTATGCCAGTTTGTTTCAGACTGACTGGCAAGCTGTTATTGATCAATTTAATCAGGACGACCAAAGACTTTATCTGAATTTAGGTGGCGATGGCAGCCAGTATTTTTATGATCTAATGGCGCAATTTTATCAGGTAGGGGCGTATTCTATTGCAGATACCTACTTAATGAGTAGCTATTACAATAAGAAAATGAGTTCAGCAATTCATGAGTTGCGATCTGAACTTGCTGTAGTTTTAGCTTTGGGCGAATATTTTGATCATGCCCGTTATGGTATTGCTCACACTTACAATAGTCTGAGCGTTGGCCATGGTTTTATGAAGCTACAAAAGCCGGTTCATGAAGCCAGTGCCATTATCAAACGTTTGCCAGTATTTGTAGTGGGTAATGGTCCAAGCCTGGATGCATTGTTACCTTATCTGAAAGAATACTCAGATGATGTTGTGATTGTTAGTTGTGGTACTGCACTCAAGTCTTTGCACCGCAACGGTATCAGACCGGATTTTCACGCTGAAATAGAACAAAACCGCGCGACCTATGACTGGATCACTCAGGTTGATGATGCTGATTACCTGAAACACATTACACTACTTAGCGTAAACGGCATTCACCCCGACACTGCTGCATTATTTAAGCAAACCTTGTTGTGCATGAAAGAAGGTGAAGCTTCTACTTATGTATTTAATTCAGGACTTAGCAAACAAGGGATCCAGATTAAACAACTGGCCTATGCTTACCCAACAGTGACCAATCTGGTTATGAATTATTTCATCCAATGGGGCTTCAGGGACTACTACCTGATGGGGGTTGACTTAGGTTTTGTCGATATCAACAACCATCACTCTAAATTTTCTGCCTACTATAAAGACGATGGCTCTCAGCGTTATGACTACAAGTCACTGCATGTTGGTGGGCCTGTTGTTCCGGGCAATTTCAGGTCTGCAGTGTTTACGAAAAAAGAATTTGAGGTGTCACGTAAACTGATGGAACAAGCGATCAGCAAAGCACCTGAGAGAATTGAAGTCTATAACTGCAGTGATGGTGCGAAAATTAAAGGTACTTCGGCATTAAAGCCTGAAAACATACTTATCAAACCCCTGGAACAGCCTAAAGCCGAACTGCTTAAACAACTTATAACTTTGACTTTTCATTCTGAACTTAGCCCTTATGCTGAGCAGATCTTCCAGAGTTTTTCAATGACATCTTTGGCAGATACATTACAGAAATGGCAAAAATTGGTCGCTGATGATGTGACAGATGGGGAGTCTGCCCGCAAATTGATCCAGGAACAATGGACTCTGATCCGGGCCTGTGCGCTACTGGACAGAAACCTTACATTCAGTCTGTTTTACGGCAGTGCAAATTACATTTCCGGGATACTGACGAAAATTGCTTCAGGGCTTGATAAAGATACTTCTGAATTATTGGATAATTTTAATCAAATTTTACAAATATGGCGGGATTATCTGCAAGATGCCTCAGATTCTTATCTGCAGGAACCTATGGCTTTTGACCAGACCAGGGTACCGTTTCTACGGAAGCTATAAGGTGTGGGATAGGGGAGTGCAGGTTGAAAATTAGATTCACTTCAATATCTGGTGCGGCCCAAAAAGGATGATGAATGAAAACAGTGATCACATATGGCACTTTTGATTTATTTCATGTAGGTCATGTGAACTTACTCAAGCGGGCGAAAGAGCTGGGAGACCGCCTTATTGTGGCGGTATCCACTGATGAGTTTAATCTGCAGGAAAAAGGCAAAACTACCATAGTCCCTTACGAACACCGGGTAAAAGTTCTGGAGAGTTGTCGTTATGTGGATATGGTGATCCCTGAAGAAGGATGGGCGCAGAAAGAACATGACATTCAAAAATATGCCGTCGATGTGTTTGTTATGGGGGATGACTGGCTTGGTAAGTTTGATGAGCTTAAATCTTTATGTGAAGTTGTCTACTTTCCAAGAACACAAAATATATCTTCCTCGGAAATTAAAAATGCGCTTTCCGTTCTGGCATATATAAATAAAGAGCTTACTTAAAGTGATACCTTGTACTGAGAATAATACGGCTAAATGCAAAATTAGCATTGTGACCGCAACCTACAATAGTGAGGCTGTTGTCCGGAAATGTTTAGAGAGTGTGGCAAGTCAGTCATACATTGATTCGATAGAGCATATTATTATTGATGGTGGGTCGACTGACCACACTTTAGATGTCATCTCAATGTTCCCTCATGTGCAGCTTGTCGTATCCGAAAAGGACAGAGGTATTTATCATGCTTTTAATAAAGGATTAAATGCCGCTACCGGAGAGCTAATTTACTATTTAGGTTCAGATGATTATCTTTTTGAACCTGATGTAATAGCTAAGGTCGCAAATTTATACTCCACAGACATCGATTTCATATCTGGAAAAGTTGTTATGGAAGAACCTGTGTCGGGGCGAAGATGGACCCACACAGGCAGAGACATTTTTATTAAAGATAAGGCATATAATCACCCCGCACATCAATCTTTCTTTATGAGAACATCCGTACTTAGAGACACTTATGGTGGTTTTCCTGAATGCTTTAAGATTTATTCCGACTCATACATCATGCTCAGAGCAATATCTGAACTAAATGGAGTATTTACGCCGGAAATTATTGCTGTATTTTCTGTGTCAGGTATCAGCAATAGCAATGAGCACAGAGCTACAACTCAGAAAGAGTCAACATTGATATATAGCCTTTTAGGTATTGAAAGTAAAAATGATATATATAGTGTTTCTGCGAGTAACTTAAGTAATTTTCAGTCTATGAAAGCGATAGTAACAGCATTGTTAGGTAATAAGAGTATAAATATACCCTCAAATGTAGATTATAAAATATTTGGCGTTGCAGAAATGTCAATGATTATTTATGAGCTATTGTTGAATTACAACATAGCATTCTCAGGATTTGTTACGACTCATGGAGAGAAGCATCTTATTAAGGGATTTCCGGTGCTATCCTTGGATACACTAAAAGGAACTGAGGTTATCATTAATGGAATAGAAGGGCCACATGCTCGGAACGTCGCAGAATTCATTAAATCTAAAAATAAAAATGTCACTGTTATTGAGTGGAAAGACTTTATTAACGGGTTGGTATGGAGCGATTAGTCTCTTGGTTTTGTTTTACCGGATGGCTTAGAGAGAATCTGATTGTGATCTTTGGTCAATACAAGTTTGGGTAGAGTTTTGTCATGAAGCAATTAAAAGTTGTCCATTTAGTGGCTGGTGATTTAAGTGGTGGTGCTGCCCGTGGAGCTTATTGGCTGCACAAAGGTTTGTTGGCTCAAGGAGTGGACTCTGTTCTCATCACCTCAGGTGTTACAACCTTAGGCGAACCAGAAATAATCAGTATTGCGACAGCTAACAAAACCCTGTATGAACAGAATAAACAAGCTGAGCGACAAATCCTTGCTGCATATCCAGATAAAAAAGAAGGTTTATTTAGCACAGGCTATTACGGTTTTGATTTTGGAACTATTCCTGCGTTTCAAAACGCCGATATTATTCATCTACACTGGGTAAATGATAACTTTCTTGATATTGCGCAACTGCAACACATCAATAAACCTATCCTCTGGACGCTCAGAGATATGTGGCCCATGACCGGCGGTTGTCACTATGCGATTAATTGCGAGCGTTATCAAACAGACTGTGGTAGTTGCCCGTTGCTGGGCAGTGAACAACAGACTGATCTCGCTAGTGCCGTGCAACAGCGTAAATCGGCATTATTGCCGAAAAATATCCAGTATGTAGGGATTAGTGAATGGGTTAGCGAACAAGCTAAGCTAAGTTCACTACTTAAAGACAGAAATATATCGACAATAGCTAACTGTATTGATACGGATGAATTTTTTCCGTTGGATAAAGCTATGGCTTGCAAGGCATTAGGTATCCAAAGTTCGAAAAAGATTTTATTGGTTGGTGCCAGCAGAATAAAAGATCCTTATAAAGGCTTCGATCTCTTGAATAAGACTTTACAACAGCTAGATAAAACTAAGTATTTCCTGGTTGTTTTTGGAGCATCCAATGAGAATGATATACGCAAATTTGGTTTCGAATATAAAAGATTAGGCTATGTTTACGATACTATATCAATGCGTTTAGTTTACTCAGCTGCGGATGTGTTTCTTTGTACCAGTATTCTTGAAGCTTTTGGTAAGACAGTGGCGGAAGCAATGGCCTGTGGAACGCCTGTAGTCTGTTTTGATTATTCCGGACCAGCCGAAATTGTAGAACATTGTATTTCTGGATATAAGGCCAAAGCATTTGATGTGCCTGATATGGTGAATGGCATTCATCATATATGCTTCGCCTCCAACTATAGAGAGATATCATTAGCTGCTACTGAAAAGGTGGTTAACCAGTATGATAAAAAAGTAGCGGCTAAAAGTTACATAGATTTATATGTAACGCTAAAAAATGGAAATATGGAGGTGCTAAGTTCATGATTTTGCATGTAATGATTCTTGACAAATTTCTTCCTCCCTTTATTGATTTTGTTGATAAAAATTTCGGCCGAGGTGAACATAAGTATGTATTTATTACCGCGGCGAAGTATCATTTTGGTCTAACTGTGGAACATAACGTTGAGTTTTTGCATACGGATGAAGACATTTTTGTAACACTCGAGAGTTATATGGGGATGGCCAGTAAAATTTTATTACACGGGCTATGGAGGGATAAGGTTAATGCTCTACTTATTTCTAATTATAATTATCTAAATAAAAGTTATTGGCTTATGTGGGGAGGGGATTATTATTACCCTGCGAATTACAGTAATGAGCAGCTATACATAATGGAGAACGTTCCTTACATGGTTAATATTCTTGATGAAGATATTAATTTTGTCAGGCGTGTCTATGGAGCAAAAGGAAAGCATATCAGAAGCTTTGTTTATACAACAAATGTTTTTAAAAAAAATCGTCCGTTCAGTAATTTTGATGGCTGCTCGCGTATATTATTAGGTCATTCTGCAGCAAGAGATTTACGGCATATCGAATATTTGAAAAGAATCAGTTATAAAGATGAAGGCTCTTTGGAGGTGTTTTGCCCACTTAGTTATCCGAAAAATGATTTGAGATATATAGACGAAGTGATATCAAGCGGTTACAACCTATTTTCAGAACGATTTCATCCACTACAAAATTTTATTCCTTTAGAGGAATACAGAGAGTGGTTAACCGGAATATGTTTTGCAGTTTTTCCGTCTTCTCGGCAGCACGGTATGAGCAATATGATTGATTTAATCGGACACGGATGCAAGGTGTTTCTTGATAAAGACGTCTCTACGTGGTCATTTTTTTCTAGAGTTGGTGTAACTATTTACCCTTTAGATGAACTTAATTTCTCTCCTATTGCAACTAATTTAGCCAGAGAAAATAGTGAACGAATTCAGAATTATTTTTCAGAGAAACGCCTGCTAAGAGATTTGTCGGTTATCTTCTCAATGGAACTAGGTCAAGATATTCAACTGGAGGAGCTTTAATATGTCATCAGATAATGATTTGAGGGAGAAAGTTCTGCAATCGAACCGTTATGTGCATTCGTTTCTCGTAGGGATTGACGAATATCAAAAGAGTCCTCACTTTCGCCCTGAAAATCAACAAAAGGTCCGAAGTATTATCTGTAAACTAACGCAACAGTTAAAAACAAAGCAACGCATGATCGACTTCGGTTGTGGAACGGGATTTGTGATTAATCTAGCCCATGATCTATACGAAGAGGTAATAGGTGTTGATATTACAAAGGAGATGATGAACAAAGTTGACCTGTCCCCCGGTAATATAGAACTGGTGGAATCATTGGCTGAAGATACTCCTTTCCCCGATAATCACTTTGATCTTGCTACTGCCTATTCCTTTATGGACCACTTGTTCGACTATAAAACCTTTTTACTGGAGGTGTTTCGGGTGCTAAAGCCTGGCGGTGTGTTTTACTCTGATTTGAATCCAAATCGCGAGTTTATGGTTGCAATGGAAAACGCGGCAAGTCAGACTCCTCAGCAAACTTTCTCAACTCAGATCCATCGTGAAATCAAAGGCGCGTTGCACAACGGAGAGTTTTATCAAAGTCAGTTTGGTATGGATGCCGCTGAGCTTGAGCAGGCTGAACCTGGTAAGACTTTAGATAAGGGATTTTTAGCCGCTGAAGTAATGCAGACCGCAAAAGATATTGGATTCAGCTCGTGTAAAGTTGAGTTTGAGTGGTTTGTTAACCAAGGGGAATGGATTCATCAGAAATCGGACGGGCAGTATCAGTTGATAGAAGAGTATCTGTCGTCGATGCGACCATTGTCGGATCAACTATATAAGTATCTTCGCTTTGTGATGACGAAATAAAACTTAGCAGGTTAGCTGATGGATTTGAAAACGTTACACCAGCAGTTTGATGAGCAAGGGGTGGTTGTTATTCCTCAAGTGCTTGACAAAGTTGTACTCAGCGTATTGCAACAAGAGCTTGAAACCGCTATTGCGCAAGATAAACAGCAACGTCCAGAGGTGTTTGATAGTGGCATGGTACATAATTGTATGGTACGTGGTGAGCAGATGCTTGCTTTGCTGGACCACTCGATGTTGAACCATTACATCAAAGCACTGTTTACGCCACACTGCATCATATACGCTTATCAGTCTTCCAGCCTAGCACCAGGAAAGGGCAACTATGGCAGTCGTATACATGTCGATTGCCCGCGTTGGATTGCAAATTACACGTCTAATATCGGAGTGATATTGCCGTTGAATGATTTTACTCCGAACAACGGGGCTACTTTTTATTTGCCTGGCTCGCATCGTTTGGCTGAATTACCAACTGAACAGACGTTTTACCAACAGGCAAAACGGTTGGTGTGCCAGGCCGGAGATATGGTAGTTTTCAATGCCCGTCTGATACATGCTGCAGGTGTTAATCATGACAATTACACTCGGCATGCCCTGACCATTAATTTATGCCGGCCTTACATGCGCCAGCGTTTTGATTTCCCAAGATTATTAACGAAACAGCAGATTGATAGATTAGGCGAAGATGGTCGACGTCTAATTGGTATGAATGTTCGGATGCCTGTCAGTCTGGAAGAGTTTTATCTGCCACCAGATCAGCGGCTGTACAAACCGGGACAGGAGTGAACATGCAGAACGTGATTATTTTTGGTACTGGACCACTAGCACGCTTACTTCATCACTTGATTGAAACTACAACGACAGACAAAGTGGCTGCATTCACAGTAGATGCTGAATACAAAAATGGTTCAGAGTTTGAAGGTAAGCCAGTATACGCCTATGAAGAACTGGAACAGCGGATAGCGACTGATGGGCTGCGCTTTATCTGTGCTGTCGGATACAGCAGTATGCGGATGCGTCAGCAAGTATTCTTGCGTTTAAAAACCGATGGTCGGCTTTTTTACAGTTATATCAGCCCGTCAGCTGTAATAGATAGCAGTGTTATGTTGGGGGACAACACCATTATTTTTGCCAATGTGGTTATAGAGCCGTTTTGCGTTTTGGGTGATAACAATCTATTTTGGTCATCCTGTATCCTCTGTCATGATACTAAGGTTGGCGATAATAACTTTTTTGCAGCTAACAGCACTATTGGTGGTTTTTGTCACATCGGAAATAATTGCTTTTTTGCTTTTAGTTCGGTCATTACTCAGAATTTGACCATAGAAGATGAATCTCTGATTGGTGCGTCGGCAGTACTGTTACAGTCTACCGCAAGAGCTACGAAATATCTGGGTAATCCGGCAAGAGATGTTAGCAGACATTCAGATATAGGTATTACATTATGAGCACTGTAGCAATTTGCCAGTCAAATTACATACCCTGGAAAGGGTATTTTGATCTGATACAGCGCTCCGATTACTTTGTGTTTTACGACATAGTACAATACACCAAGAATGACTGGCGTAACCGCAATAAAATTCAGACAGCTGCCGGACCTCAGTGGTTAACCGTTCCAGTGCAGAATCAGTATCTTGGACAGCCTATTAATCAAGTTAAAATCGCCGATTGTGCATGGCAAGCAAAACACTGGAAAACACTGCAACAGAACTACTACAAAGCACCTTACTTTTCTCGCTACGCCAATCAGATTGGGGCTATTTACCAAAAAGAATGGAAGTACCTTTCTGAGCTTAATCAAGAATTCATTACGACGTTATGTAATTTGTTGCAAATAAAAACGAAGTTAGTTAAAGCTGAAACATTGGTGATGAGCGATGACCGCAATCAGCGTCTGATTGATATATGCCATTATTTTAATGCGACGGATTATCTGAGCGGTCCTGCTGCGCAGAGCTATCTGGATATAGGGCTATTTAAGCAGCATGGTATAGAGGTACAGTGGATGCAATATAACCATTACCAACCTTATACACAGCGCTATCAGCCTTTTGAGCATGCAGTCAGTGTGTTGGATTTATTGTTTAACACTGGTCCGGATGCTTTAACCTATTTATAACGCGAGAATGCCATGATTCCATTTAATTGGCCTTACATGACAGGCAAAGAGTTGCACTATATCTCAGAAGCGCATTTTAACGGCAAGTTGGCCGGAGATGGGCCTTTTACGAAGCGATGCCATACTTGGTTGGAGCAAAATACTGGTGCAACGAAAGCTTTACTCACTAATTCCTGTACTGCTGCATTGGAAATGGCTGCGTTGTTGCTAGATATTAGCCCTGGCGATGAAATCATTATGCCGTCTTATACCTTTGTTTCAACGGCGAATGCTTTTGTACTGCGTGGTGCGACTCCTGTATTTGTCGATATACGCTCTGACACATTAAATCTGGATGAGCAACTTATTGAGGCGGCGATTACTTCTAGAACCAAAGCTATAGTGCCGGTACATTATGCTGGTGTGGCCTGTGAGATGGACACTATTTGCAATGTAGCTGCGCGGCACGGACTTAGTGTGGTAGAGGATGCAGCTCAAGGTGTCATGGCAAAGTATAAAGGGCGACCGCTTGGTAGTATTGGCAATATGGGGGCTTACAGTTTTCACGAAACAAAAAATATTATTTCCGGCGAAGGCGGGGCTCTATTGTTAAATCAGCCAGAGCTGATTTTACGGGCAGAGATTATTCGTGAGAAAGGTACTAATCGTAGTCAGTTTTTCCGTGGTGAAATTGATAAGTATACCTGGCATGAGCATGGTTCATCTTTTTTGCCTGGCGAGCTGATTTCAGCATTCCTGTGGGCGCAATTGGAGCAGGCTGAAGCTATCACTGAAGCCCGCATGCGCAGTTGGCAATTGTATCATAACTTGTTAGAGCCTTTAGAAAAGAAGGGATTGTTAAGGCGACCTATTATATCGGATGATTGTGAACACAATGCGCATATGTACTACATACTACTTCCTGATTTTGTTGACAGATATGAATTACTGATGCAGCTGAAAGCTGATGGTATTCATGCAGTATTTCATTATGTGCCTTTACATTTGTCCCCTGCGGGAAAACGGCTTGGCAGAGCACATGGAGAATTGAAAAATACAACTAAGTTGGCTGACCGGTTGGTACGTTTACCATTGTGGTGTGGTATTTCTGAACAGCAACAAATACATATTGTAAATGTCTTAGCTAAATTACTGGACTGATACATGACTTAGGAAACCCTGCTTGGTGAATAATGCAAACAGGGTATGGTGGTTTAGCTAACTGGGGAATGTGGTGTTCGTGTTACGCTTACAAAGAAGAAGAGTTTTGTTTACAGATATATCCATTCTGAACAGTATATCGAGTCTGGCAGGTAAGTGGCGGAGCAACCAGAGCTTACACGAGAAGTATACATTGCTCATGAGATTATCCGCCGCTTGTAGTTGCGTAATAGGACGATTGAAAAGGCTAATTCAGGTTAGAGACTTTCTAATGACTAGGTTAATATTCTTCTCTCTTCTGAAGATGAATTTTAGCTGTCGGAGTTTATATATAAGTCTTGCTATAAAATTAGGTAAACTTTTTGTCTGTCTGATCTCATTAATTGCTCTCTCTTTATAAAGTTCAGTGAGATCTATATAAGTCACATTGTCATATTTCTTAATGTAGCTTAGTATTTCTGGAGTCGTTGTCCATTTCAGTGTGGTTAACCCTGAGACAGGCCGAGCCAAGCATTTTAAGTATATTTTTGCTAAAGTTAGGTTCATTTTAGGCATAAATGGTAGAAGATAGTGTGGTTCGTACCAGCACCTGTAGTCTGGAGCATTTATTTTTAGCTTACCGCCGGGCTTTAAAACTCTAAGCATTTCATCAAAGCACTTTTCAACATTCTGAACATGTTCCAGCGTTTGGTATGAAGTTATGAAATCGAAAGTATTGTCAGGGAATGGTAAATCTTCGCCTATCGCTTGAATCACTCTATTTTCATACCATTGTGGGTATTTCTTTTCTTCAATTTTCATCCGGATATAATCTAACTTCCATTGTTCTGGTTCTACCCCATACACATCGTACCCCTGATGCAGGCCATATAGCAGAAATGTGCCTACACCTGCAGCCATATCCAGTATTTTTCCATTATGATCATTATGTGATTCTACTTCTTTCCAACGCCAGTTTTCTGACTGATCGTCATGCCATGTATTTGCCACTCGAAATGTAAAGTGAGAGTCCCGAATACCAAAATAGTCAGTACTCTCTTGTATTATTTTATTCAACAGATATTGTTTAGACTTATCCATCATAGTTCCCGCTGGATTTAAATGTGTAGGATAAAAACTACGGTTTGCTTCTTTAGTCAGAGCCATAGCTTTCACAGTTTGCTGATACCAAACTATAATTTTTCAATAGCAAAACTCTGATTTTCACACAAATCCATCGTCAGGTATTTCATACGCCAGCCGTGGCTTACACAGAATTCGTGGACGGCCTCCATTACACCATAGCGGTATAGACTGTTCCAATTGCCCATAGTGTAATCGTGGCCTGCTATAATGCCTCCAGGCTTGATTTTACTCGCATATAATTCAAGCTCTGCTTTGGTGCCTTTGTAGCAATGCGTTGTATCAATATAAATCCAATCAAAATAATCGTCAGGAAAATCGTCAACTGCTTCGGTTGATAATTTCCGATGAATTTGCACTTGGCCTGCCGACAGTTCGGAAC
The DNA here is from genome assembly GCA_018815765.1 of Gammaproteobacteria bacterium. GTDB lineage: Bacteria > Pseudomonadota > Gammaproteobacteria > Enterobacterales > Alteromonadaceae > Pararheinheimera. The sequence continues at coordinate 122,366 of JAHIWM010000102.1, forward strand.
TAAATTTTGTGGACACGTTATTAAATAAGGTTTCGTTATAACGCTCCGAATGCCATATATCGATCAAGTGTAGTTTTTCTGGTGTGCTTATATTCAGAATTTGTGAGGTATAGTCACCGCTGGCCACGCCTAGTTCGGCAACTATTCCGTTTTTGGGTATTAGTTGCAATAACGCTTTTCTGTCTGTAATTAAACGGGCATGTTCTAGATGTGTTTCCTGTAAAGAAATTTGAGGGATCAATGCAGTATGTTGTTGGCGATAATAACTTTCCAACTGCCCATATTGTTCACTTACCAGCATAACATCTGGAAGGTGTTCAACGGGGATACCCTCTTTGAGTCCATGCGCAACCAGAACCTTATTTATATCGCCAATATAGCTGCTTACAATAATAATAGGATTGTTAAAATTAGCTGGAAGTGTCGAAACATGAAAAATTTCAATGCCTAGCAGGGTCTGCCCCTGGCGTGTTATGTCACTATCCAACAAACCTAAGATATGAAACTTCAATGAGAGCGCAGGTAAAAATTTAATTGTTTTGCTACCGGTGCCATAAATATATACTTTTTCCATTTTTTCGCTTCTCATGTTTTGAGGATTGCTTATCTAAATCTTCTAGCAAAGACATTCTTAAATTAAATGTTGTCATACCATATGGATAATTTCTTTTAAGCAGTTTTTGTAACTGTCATTCGGCACTGCAATCATCAATTTTCTAATGTCATTAGGAGACAAGCAGCAAATGTGATAAGCAATATATCCTATGCATACGACGTATTACCGCACTCGTTATTTTGTGCAATAGTAAATTTCACCACTGGCTTGTGTTAATGCCATTCTTACTATGTCACTTTCACTTGCTAAATCACTTGCTTTAAACAGTTTTACCGTAAATCCTGATTCACGAAGCCGGTCAATATAATCCGTACCATAAATTCTGACATGATCTTCCTGCCCAAAGGCCTTAAGCCGTTCCTCTGGAGACACTATTGATGGATCCTCAAATGTTTTTTCGCCGCTGATTGGGACATTGAGTATCGCCCAACCATCAGTATTTAGAGTCCTGTAAAACTCCCTCATCGCTTTCCTATCATCTAACACGTGCTCTAACACATGACTGCAATAAATGATATCAAATGAATTATCAGGGTATTGAATATTAGAAATATCCATCTTAATCATTGCCCGAGGATCAAAAAGATCTGCTGTCAGGTAGTTATCCGACAGCAGTTCCCTGAACTTTTTTTCAAACCATGGCTCTGGTGCTACATGGAGCATTTTCCCTGGCTTTCCATTAAATAAGTCAGTGTTATTGTGCAGAAAAAGCCATAAAAGACGATGGCGTTCGAGAGCGCCGCATTGAATACATTGCGCATCTTCACGCGGGATTACTCCGAAGGGTCTGAAACGAGGCGATGATTTAGTACACACCGGGCAATATCTCTCATTCAACTTGTGATCAGAGTCGTCTATTTGAATCTGTTCCATTTTGTATCCTTATACCTTTAACATTATTGCATCAAGCTATCTAACGTATGAATGTGATTTTTTGCATCGTACTGTAGCTCAGCTTGCTTGTTTTTATGTACACCAGTTAATACCCTTACGGTATTCATCCCCAGCTTATTCAAATTTACAAAATCTTTCGCTGGGTTGTCGCCTATATACACCATATCCTGCCATGTACATTTCTCAGCTTTTTTAATCAATTCGAAGCAATGTGTAGAAGGCTTAGCATGTTTAATGCCAAAGCGATGAGTTATAAATACTCGCTTAAATAATGCGGCTATTCCTAAGGCTTCCACTTTGTTCTGTTGTACGATTTTGTGACCATCAGTCACCAGGTACAAAGGTTTGGGTAATTGCTGCAGCAGCTGTAAATGTTCCGCCGGTAAGGTCAGGTTGGGTTTATGCAGGCGGTAAGTACGGACACAAGCCTGAATGTTGGTTTTACTGCTCAGACTGTGGTGTGCCAGGAAATCATCAAAAATACGACCCCGGCCCTGAGTGTCCAGCAACCAGACTAATTGTTCATAACAGCGTGTTGCATCCAGTCCCCAACGTTCGGCGGCGTAGGATGCGACTGCACGAAAACCACTTTCTACGTACTGACGTTCGTCGTACAGTGTGTCATCCAGGTCAAAAATATAAATCACAGATACAAGTCTCCGGCGTAACGAACTTGCGTAATAGTTTGGCTGCTTGGTGTAAAAGGCATTTGCGTTAGATCCATCGCCATCGATTCCGCCAGGCTCCAGTAAAGACTGTCAACGCCGGCTTTAATACCCAAAGTAGAGGCGCCGCCAAATCTGCTGTTACACTCGATAATATGCAGCTGTTGTTGGTGATCAATAATAGCCTGCAGTACCACAGGGCCAGTCAGTTGCAACTGCTCCAGCAGTGTTTTGATCTGAGCATCATACTGCGGTAAAGATACGGTCTGGCTTATTTGTGATTCACCATGCTGCACTTTAGTCCGGTAACGGAAAATATGACCTTTCAGCTGGCTTTGTTTGTCTAACCAGGCATCCACGCTAATTTCAGTGCCCTGAATAAATGGCTGGTAAAGCGGGCTCTGCATTGTTTTTGCGTGATGAAGCGCCTCTTGGGTGGTAAGTTTGAGGCCTATATTCTGACTGCCTGCACCATAACGCTCTTTGACTACCCACAAATTGGCTGACTCATCAGGATGAAGCAGGGCAGGGATCACTTTACATTGGGGATGAGTATTCACCTGAGCAAAGTTAAATTTATCCAGACACAACCGAATGACTTCTTCAGCGGAGACCAGTACCTCTATGCCCAAAGGTTTCAGTGCTTCTTTTTGTTCAGACCAGAACATCAGTTCACCATCCCTGCTGGGGACTATGTGAGTGATCTGATATTCAGCCAGACCTTCTTTGATTGCATGAAGATTTGATTCGTTGCACAGAGGCATATGCCAGAAGTGGTCCGCAAAGTACTGACTGACTACAGGCTTCGAACTGTCTCCGGCAATGACCACTGCATCGGGTTGCAAGCGCACTGCCGCAGTTTTTAATGCCTGTAATAAGGGAACCTTGGCGCCGGCGCTGCTTAATAACACCTTCACTGCGCAGGCTCGCCAAGCAAACGTTTTTTTACACGGGGCTGACACTGGTCATGTGGCAGTTGAGCACGTCTGTTGTGATATTCAGTAATTCGTGTGCCTTTTTTAGGTTCTTTCCAGTCGCCGTACATAAATGTCAGAAAACCGTCAGTGTCTGCTGGTACATAAAAAAGCTGGCCAAGAAATTCCTTTTGTTCAAATTGCGCAAAGTGATGGGCCGGTGCAAAAAATAAACCAGCTGAGGAAACCAGTTCTGAGTAGCCTGCTTGTTCACGCCTCAGTTGCAGACTGATATCAAAAGGCACAAAGTCTGCGCCGGATTTAGGGCTGAATTCTATGTTTACACAACAATCTTCGTCATTCACATTTAATACCAGTACTTGCCAATTCAACAGGTCGGGGTGTGGCAGCTGAGGAAGAAAGTCTGGGAGAACTTTAATTAAAGTACTGAACTCTGACTGGTCTATCGCCAGATCTATATCGTCATCCCAGGGGATCAATGCCTGCTGCCGCGTTACGCCTAACAAGGTTCCTGAATCAAGACATGGCCGTACACCATGCTGTTGTAGAAACTGGTTTAATCTGCAGAGCAGAACATGGGCCATTTCCAGTGTGGTACTATGTAAAAAAGGTTGTGTTGCTTTCACTTGTTGTTTGGCCGGGATCACAATTTTTTCGGCCGGAACTCCAAGTTGCTGCAACTGGGCGCTAATAGCGTCTACCCACTGGCTGGTGATAATAATCTGGTCATAATCCAAACTTAAAAGTTCAGCAGGCGGCAGTACTACAATACCTGACAACTTCTGGCCGTGACGGCTTGGGTCGTTGTCAATAAATGCAGCGATGTTCAGGTCAGAGTTCTGGCTCAGAAAAAATTCTCCAGCCTTACTGGAGCCAAACAAAACAACCTGCGACGCTTTTGTCATGCCAGCAACTCCCAGCTCATTGCAGTGCCTTTTTTCGCCGGTACTTTAAGAGTTTTACCAAGCAACATAGGCAAATATTTGGGGGGCAGACCCAATCCAGGACGCACTGAGCGCAAGTTCTCTGCTGTTAATACAGCTCCAGCCGGAAGATCCTCCGCTATATACAAAGAACGGCGATGTACTCTGGAGGCTACTTCTTTTTCTGTACAGCCATAATGAACCTTACCAAGCGCATCTCTTGCTCTGGCTGTTTCTTCAACCAGCAACTTCAGTTCATCAGGTTCAAGGGAGAATTCAGCATCTACTTCGCCTCCCTTGCGATCCAATACAAAGTGCTTTTCTATGACGGTAGCGCCAAGAGCTACAGCGGCAACGGAAACGCCAACTCCAGGTGTGTGATCCGACAGCCCGACCTGGCAATCAAAAAGCGCCGACAGATGAGGGATTGTCAGCAGGTTTGCATCCACAGGTCGGGCAGGGTAATTGCTGGTGCACTTCAACAGAACCAGGTCTTCGCAGCCATTTTCTCTTAATACTTGCACCGACTCTGCCAGTTCTGCCTGAGTCGCCATACCAGTGGATACAATCACAGGCTTACCTGTGCGGGCTACTGCAGCAAGCAGAGCATGATCAATGTTTTCAAAAGAAGCAATTTTGTAGCATGGCACGTTTAACTGTTCGAGAAATTCAATAGCAGTTAAATCAAAAGGAGTGCTAAATGCCAGCATACCTTTGCTATTGGCATAAGCGAATAGCTCTTTATGCCATTCCCACGGAGTCATGGCCTGTTGATACAGGTTATATAATGAATTGCCTTGCCACAGGCTATTTGGGTCGGCGATAAAAAATTCGCCTTCATGCACATCCAGCGTAATAGTATCAGGGGTGTAAGTCTGAAGCTTTAGTGCATCAGCGCCAGCAGCTGCTGCAGCATCAATCAGCGCTTTGGCTTTATCCAATGATTGACCATGATTACCGGACATTTCAGCAATGATAAAAGGTTTTTCCGAAGGGCCAATTTTACGGTTGCCAATAAAAAAATCGCGCATTAAAACCTCATTAATTCTGTTATAGCCTTGACTACGGCCGGGGTTCCGGCCTGACGTGGCAGCAGATCGCTGGCTTTTTTTGCCATCTGTTGCAATAACATTTCATCTTGCCAACTGGCAGCGATGGCCTGCGCCAGTTTGTCTTTTGTTTGTAGTGCTGCATCACCCAGCCAAATGCAGGCACCAAGCTGGTGAAGATATTCGGTGCTTTGACGCTGGTTATCTGCAACCGTCACCACGAGTCCTGGCAATGCGCTGAAGCAACGTTCCCAGTGCGTACTGCCACCAGCACCCAACATCAGCCTGGCTTGCCGCATCAAACGGGCCATATAATTGCATTGCTGATGAAACTGCCAAAGTGGTTGTTGCTCACAACGCTGACGTATCAAATCCGCTGCCGGATGACTCCGTCCAATGACTATATCGGCATGAATTGACAGAGACTTTAATAGATCCAATGCGTCCAATGCCAGTAGCGTCAGATTGTCAGGGTCTGTTCCACCAAAATTGACCAGCAGCCGGTCTCTTTGTTCAGGCTGAGCCTGATAAAACTCAGTTCTGAGCAGTGCATAACCAGGCCCAGCCAGTAGTGTGCAGCGTGAATCGACCAGATTGCTGTAACGTAGCTTAGCCTGAGGTAATAAATTCTGATCCAGCAACAGATCTGCGTCATGAGGTCGATTGGCCAGATCATCAATAACCATAATGTGTTTTGCCGAGCCACGCATCAACTGCTCATAGCCGCGACCCAGCTGGTAATGATCGATCACCAGCAATTCAACGGGATTTTTTATCAATTCAAGACAGTGTGCTGCGTCGGTCTGTTCATTCTGACAAACAGGGATCAGACAGGCTTTGAAGCCTTGCTCTGAAATCAAAGACAAAAGATGACCAGGTAAGTTCTGGCAGATAAAACCGCAGTGATAGCCTTGTTCTGTTAAAGCATGAGCCAATGTCAGGCAACGCATCAGGTGGCCAGAGCCTATCCGGATACTGGCGTCTGCCCGAAACAAAATCTGTATCATTGGGATGACAGCATCCGGTAAAGTAATTCTGCATGCTGCCAGTCTTCAGGCGTATCAATGTCCTGAACCAAATGTTGCGGAAGCACCAGCATGTGCGAATTTTCGCCGAATATATGTTTGTTTAAATCCAGCCAGGTACTGCTGCTGCCCCAGTACAACTGGCCAGCGTCATGAAAAGCTGCCGGCAGGTCCTGCGATCGTTTGACTATGCTGGCAGGATCAAAAGGTGTCACGCCCCCCGTTTGGGTCTGCAATAAGGCTCTCTGAATTGGGAAGGAGAAGCGTGCAGAAGTAAATACATAATCAGCGGATGTTTCGCGTAGCTGCTGATAAGCCTGCCGGATCAAAGTGCTGCTCAACAATGGAGTGGTGGCATAAATACAGGCACAGTGTTGAATATCCCAGCCCAGCTGCAGCAAACGTTGTAATGTATCTCTGACCACAGGGCTGGTGCCTGTATGATCGTCCGCCAGCGCGCCAGGACGGTAAAAAGGAACCTCGGCACCGTACTCACGAGCTACAGCTGCTATCTCTTCATCTTCGGTTGATACAATGACCTTATCGATCACTCCGCTTTCCAGTGCCGCTTTAATGGGATAAGCCAGCATTGGCTGGCCGCAGAATTCTTTGATATTTTTACGAGGGATCCTTTTACTGCCGCCTCGGGCAGGAATAATGGCTATGTTCATAATTGAATCCCGGGCACTTGTTTTAATACAGACGCTACATACTCTTGAGACTGTTTTGTCAACCCGGCATAAAGGGGCAGACTGATGATCCTGCTGTAGAAATATTCAGCCTGCGGAAAATCTCCCCACTGAAATCCAAGCTTTTGGTAATAAGGCTGAGTGTGGATTGGGATGTAATGCACATTAACGCCAATACCTGCAGTCCGTAGCGTTTCAAATACGGATAACCGTTGATTCTCATCATGCAGTCGCACAATGTACAAATGCCATGCTGATTGGCCGGAAGGGCATTCCTGAGGTAAGTCCAGCGCTAAGTTTTGCAGTAAACTGCGATACAGGGCTACGGCCTCAAGACGTTGGCTTATAAAAGTATCCAGCCTTTTTAACTGACTCAAGCCTAATGCCGCTTGCAGGTCAGTCATACGATAATTTAATCCAAGTTCTATCTGCTGATAATACCAGGGGCCGTGGCTGACTTCTGTCATATCGTCTGGATTTCGGGTAATACCATGGCTGCGCAACAGTTGCATACGGGCGGCCAGGGTTAAATCCTTGGTCAGCGCCACACCGCCTTCAGCAGTAGTGATTATTTTTACCGGATGAAAGCTAAAGACGGTGATATCGCTAAACTGACAACTGCCGATTTTTTGTTGTTGCCCATCTTTTTGCTGTAAATAAGAGCCACCAACAGAGTGGGAAGCATCTTCAATAATACGAATACCATAAGGCTGACATAACGTAGCTATTTGCTGCATAGCGCAACTGTGTCCCGCCAGATGCACAGGAATAAGTACTTTAGGTAAGGTATCGTTGGCTGCTGCTTGTTGCAATTTAGCCGCTAAGGCTTTGACTGACATCAGGCCGGTGTCCGGTTCAACGTCAACAAAATCAACAGTGGCGCCACAATATAGAGCGCAATTGGCTGAGGCGACAAAACTGATAGGGCTGGTCCAGACTCTGTCACCCGCTTTGACATCTAATGCCAGACAAGCGATATGCAAAGCTGAGGTGGCGCTATTTACTGCTACCGCATAAGGCACATTACAATAGCTGGCAAGTGCTTGCTCAAAAGCAGGCACAGCAGGGCCCTGGGTCAGAAAGTCTGATTTGAGGGTATCTACTACGGCCTGAATATCCTCATTGCTTATCGACTGTCTGCCATAGGGGATCATAACATCGCGTCTCTGTTAAATTGCACCAGCTCTTCCGGGGTTAAAAAGTGCGGGTTTTTATCCGACACATATTCAAAACCTGGCGCTACCAGCTTGCCATGTTCTTTTAGCGCATTCATGGTGAAATCATTGCCACGATTATAGAATTGTATAGAAGGCGCTATCACAAAGTGATCGTCGTATTCATAGGTGTTGTACGACATATCACCAGGACACATCATTTCATGTAACTTTTCACCAGGGCGGATACCTACTTCTTTAATAGGCAAATCCGGTGCTATAGATTTGGCTAAATCAACAATGCGGATAGACGGAATTTTTGGTACAAAAATTTCACCGCCTAGCATACGTTCGAAATTCTTTAGCACAAAGTCGACACCTTGCTGCAGACTAATCCAAAAACGGGTCATCTCCAGATGAGTGATTGGCATATGGTCCGTGCCTTTTTGTTTTAACTGCTCAAAAAACGGCACTACTGAACCCCGTGAACCCACCACGTTGCCATAACGCACCACAGAAAAACGCGGTTTACTGCCGCCCGAAATATTATTGGCCGCAACAAAAAGCTTGTCGGACGCCAGTTTAGTGGCTCCGTATAAATTAATGGGATTGGCTGCCTTATCGGTAGAAAGCGCTATTACCTTTTCGACTTGATTTTCAATGGCTGCATTAATCACATGTTCGGCGCCATTGATATTGGTTTTGATACATTCCATCGGGTTGTATTCGGCCGCGGGGACTTGTTTCAGCGCGGCAGCATGAATGACATAATCTACTCCACGCATAGCGCGAATCAAACGTTCCTGATCTCTTACATCACCAATAAAATAACGCATGCAGCGGGCATTAAATTTCTGCTGCATTTCGTATTGCTTTAATTCATCTCTGGAGTAGATGATAATTTTATTGGGTTTGTACCGCTCCAGCAGAGTTTGGGTGTACTTATGGCCAAAGGAGCCAGTGCCACCTGTAATAAAAATATTTTTGCCGTCAAACATAAGCGCCCCTGATGTGTCATAAAACTGACAGTCATATTGGATCTATACCCACAGTAACAAACCTTAGCATAATTTATTCCAGTATTAAAAAATCCTTTTGAAATAAGTGTTTACCTTCAGGTTTGTTTGAGAATTTTTAAGCTGCGTCAGAAAGCAGGATGGTTAGGATTTTAGTTATGTACCTATTTAGGCTGGCGCATCCAACTTTTAAAACCGGATAAGGCCATCTGCTTCTATAAATAGTGTTGTAGTAAATCCTGTAACTCATAGTCCAGATAATCTGCAATGCCCAGCCAGTCACGGTTCTCCTGACTCATTCTGATGCCTTTCACTATAGTTTTCAGATGTTTTACATGACTGAGCTCACGCATTGGAAAGTGCAAAATCAGCTGTTCAATCAAGGTCGGCAATCCGTGCTGCGCCCTGATGTTTTCGCAGCATCGGAAATCTGTAGCTATGGCTAGTGCTTGCTGCTGGCATGCTTTTAATTCTGCTGTCATTTTACCAGTTCCGGATAATAGGTTGTGCCACTGATCACTGCTCCTGCTTTGGAGCTGTTGTAAAAGTGAACGTGCGGATGCTGGCCAATTAAACGTTCAGCCCCAATTAAGTAATTTTGCAGGTTACGCAGGGTTTTTATTTTTTCACCAAAGCCGTTCATGATCCACTCCTGTCCATGTTCAAATTTTGGACCAAGAGCACCATCCCGCCAGACCGCGTGGGTTTTGTTGTTGGCATAACCAAAGTCGGCACCAAACAACACCACCTGCGTTGCGCCAATTTTTACCGCTAAATCTAACGCTGGATGTATAACACTACCAAAAGTAAACAAATTATCCGTATTGAGTTCATCGCGAATGCTATTAAGAACAGGGGTTGTATTCATTGCGACGTAACGCGGCCCCGGCCAGCCTTCCAGCACGGCCGGAGTGGTTAAAGGAAAATAAACCAGTTGAACATGAGAGGGCACTGGTAAAGACAACATACGCTCTGTTGTTACCCGTATTTCAACGGTGACAACAATGTCCGGGATTATGCCTTCCTGCAGCAGAGGCTTTAATGCCGTGTCTACAGCTATGAGCAGAGGTGGTCGAGGCTGCTGCTGGCATTCTCGCAGGTAAGCAAACTGTTGCTCCAATGACGGCCCTGTTGCTATAACAAACACATCGCGTTCTTTAGCATGGCTGTTAAAGAGTTTGGTCACTGGCAAATCTTTACTCCAGAATGCTCTGGTTTCTTCAAGTCTTGCTGCGAACTGATCTGCATGCAAATGAATGTTCTGATTAAAGTACTTAAGCTCTTCTTCCGCAATCAGGCGTAGTTTGATTTTGTGGCTCATTTCGCTGGCAAGTTCAAGTTCTGCCGGCAAGCAAACCAAAGGGTGCTTCAGTTCTGTCTGTTGATCCGCAAACTGCAGCTCTACTCTTGGGTCTTCCAGCCAGAATGTTTGATCAATCAACCGCATAACCAGCAGAAAAATGTTCTCATTCATGATGTGAACATAAAGTCTCTTTAGTTGTGTTCTTTGCAGCAGGTGTTGTTGTATATCACCCAGACCACAACCATACATGCTTACGACCGCCTGATTCGGTGCAATATGCGCAACCTGAAGCGTGGCTTCGGCTTGCCTGTTGTGACGGCTGGTCAGCTGTATTCCATTAATCAGCAGCGTGCTGTCTTTGCCTTCAATGACTTCTACAGAATCAAGAACTGGCTCAATCGACTCCAGTCGCTTGAACAATTCAGGCCACCGACTGGCAATCAGGTTCATATTTTGTTGGTAACATTCACTCATGGGGATTCATCTTCGTTTGCACCGAAAGCGGATTGTCCGCCTTATGCTATCTATCTGCCACAATTTACTTAGCGTGACTAACGCATAATTCAGTTTATTATTTCATTTCAACAGCGACCATAAATTGCTATTTCTTAATTATATTTGCATGCTTATAGAGAACTTTATGGCGAACCTTACAAAAACTCCGGATTGGCTGACCACAGGTTAAAAAAATTCGACATAATTTAATCTGAAAAAGTCCTTTTTAAATAGATCTTTATGTTTTGAATAGGCCAGATGGAAGGAAGTGAACAAAAAAAGTACAGATTAAAGCTTGGGCAAGTGAATTATTATGAGGTAAACTCCAGACGTAGCCAGTCCTATTGGTATAGCCTGAGGTAAGTAGTATGAAAGTCGGTAACTCTCTAGCCAATGAAAACCAGTTGAAATTCAATTCCAACGAATCTGAAAATTTACTGAAAAAATTAGCCACAGCGCGTCGAATCAACAGTGCTGCTGATGATGCTGCCGGATTACAAATTGCTAACCGCTTAACTCAAAGTGCCAATGCCTCAGCTCAGGGTACACAGAATGTGTACGATGGTATCTCTTTAGCCACTGTAGCCGATCAAGGCTTACAGGGCGTGACAGACAATCTGAATGAAATGGGCCGTTTAGCTGTGCAGGCTGGTAATGGCCTTTTAACTGCTTCAGATCGTCAGGCCTTACAAAAACAAGCAGACGCCTACTCAGCCAATATTCAGGACCAGATTAAAAATACTGAATTTGCTGGTATCAAGTTATTTGATCAGGACGGTTCTATCCCTGTCGGAACTGGTAATGGCAGTATTGGTATCAAAACTCAGGACTTATCGACCCGCTTAACGGATTCAGGTGCTTTCAGCATTGACTTATCTTCTGCTGGAAGTGCAGAAGCTTCGCTGAAATCCATTCAGAGTTCCTCACAAGTGGTGGATAACAACAGAACTGATTTAGGTGCGACCATCAACGCTTTACAGTCCACAGCGCGAAATCTGCAAACCCAGAATGTGAACGAGCAGGAAGCTATTAGCCGTATTCAGGATTTGGATTATGCTAAAGCTGTGACTGAACAAGTGGCTGCCGGTGTTCGTGAACAAGCATCTTTGTCTGTTGTTAGCCAGGGCCGTGTGTCTGAACAACAAGCCTTAAAACTGTTAGCTTAATTACTGAAAATGGGGTCAGATCACATTGTTAACAGTTAACAATGTGATCTGACCCCATTTTTATGCGCTATTTTTTTGACACCAGTGTCAAAAAAATAGCGTTTTACCTTGCAACCTCAGACAAGCTTTGTAGAATGATGAAAAAGCAATAAAAGTCTGAGTCTTATGACCACCAAGCTCTATATTCTGGATCAGCAGGAACAAAGAACCTCTCGTTTAGGCGCAGTGCTGAGTTTTATCTCAGAAGCTCATCAACTGCTGCATTACCACGAATTGGACCAGCATTTACATGCAGGCTCTCAGGCTGTGATTTTATTAGGAGCCTTATCCAGTCAGGATCATGAACAACTGATCCGCCGTTATCCGGCTTGTGCTTTTTTATTGCTGGGTGAAACCCTGAAGCACCATTTGGGGCTGGCCAATGTGGTGGGCTTACTGACAGAACCTTTTTCTTATGCGTCTTTTACTCAATTGCTGCGGGATTGTCAGGAGTACCAGCGTTTATTGCCTGGTCAGAAAGGCCAGTGCGAACAAGCACGTTTCATTGGCATGGTCGGCCAAACTCAGGCCATGCAGCAAGTACGTTTCTTAATTCAGCAAGTCGCCAAAACTGATGCCAATGTACTAATTCTTGGTGATTCAGGCACGGGTAAAGAAGTAGTCGCCCGCAATATTCATGTGTTATCAAACCGTCATCAGGGACCTTTTGTGCCGCTAAACTGTGGTGCTATTCCGGCAGAACTGTTAGAGAGTGAGCTGTTTGGACACGAAAAAGGCGCTTTTACCGGTGCTATTTCTACCCGCAAAGGTCGTTTTGAGCTGGCGCAAGGTGGAACCTTGTTTCTGGACGAAATTGGCGATATGCCTTTGCCTATGCAGGTCAAGTTATTGCGAGTGCTGCAAGAGCGTGTTTATGAACGGGTAGGGGGCAGTCAGCCTATTCGTGCTGATGTGCGTATTATTGCCGCTACCCACAGAGCGCTGGAGCAAATGATTGAAGAAGGGCGCTTTCGTGAAGATTTGTTTTATCGCCTGAATGTGTTTCCTATTGAAACCCCGGCGCTGCGCGACAGAAGTGATGATTTACCTTTGCTGGTGCAGGAGTTAATTGTCCGTACCGAGCAGCAAGGCCATGCCAAAGTGAAATTTACCGAAAGGGCGCTGGAGAGTTTAAAACTGCATCCATGGCCTGGCAACGTGCGAGAGTTGGCGAATCTGGTTGAACGTATGGCTATTATGTTTCCGAATCAGGTGGTCGATGTAGCTGAGTTACCTCAGAAATATCGTCATTTGGAAGTAGAGACTTATGTACCTGTTTATCCGGATGCTTTGCTGGAAAGGGACGCTATTAATGAATTGTTCCAGAGCAGTGAGGATGACGATGAAAATGTGGATGAGCAGGTTTTCCTTCAATCAGGCAGTATTGAAGTGTTGCCAGAGCAGGGTATGGATTTAAAAGAATTTTTAGCCGAACTGGAAATTTCTTTAATCACTCAGGCGCTGGAGCGGCACGAGTATGTGGTGGCACGAGCTGCCGATATTCTTTGTTTGCGTCGTACTACCCTTGTTGAAAAGATGCGTAAGTACAATTTAATGCGGGACGAAAGTCAGGCTTAATCGCCTTATTGTCAAAAAAATGACCCGTTAACTTATTGATTTTATAAGTGTTCAATGGGTTTTTAATTGTGGCACGTCTTGTGCATTTGAATGGCTAGTGTCAATTCATTTGCAGAGACGTTATGAGTACAGCCAAAGCTTATGCTTATGTTGCCGCAGAAGCGCAGTCAAAAGTGCAGCCAGAAATTGCTACACCTGCAGCAACTGCCATTCATACGGCCCGCCAGGCCCGTCGTCTGCAGCATTTGGTCAATAACCTTCCGACAGCAGTGATAGTGCTGGATGAACGGGGTTATGTGGCTGAAGCTAATCCTGTTGCCATTTCTATGTTGGGCGAACCTCTGACAGGTCAGCGCTGGCTGGATGTAATTGCCCGCTCCTTCCGTCCCCGCAGTGATGATGGTATGGAAGTATCCTTAATGGATGGCCGCAGAGTGAAGCTGGCAATCAGTTCGTTAGAGCCTGAAGCAGGGCAGCTGATTGTTCTGACGGATCTGACGGAAACCCGTCAGTTACAAAGCCGTTTGGCCCATCTGCAGCGTTTATCCACCCTTGGCAAAATGATGGCATCCTTGGCACATCAAATTCGTACACCTTTATCTTCTGCTTTGTTGTATGCCCAGAACTTAACCAGCCCTAAACTGAACCCACATTCGCGTGAGCAATTTCAGCATAAGCTGGTGGCCCGTTTGGTGGATTTAGAACAGCAGGTCAATGACATGCTGTTATTTGCCCGGGCGGGGCGTGAACAACAGGTTGAACCTTTATCCTTGCAACGCTTGTTAAGCGATGTGTTTGCCGGGGTAGAAGCTTTGGTCGAACAGCAGCAAAGCCAGATCCACATTCAGTTACCAGAACCTGATGTGCAAATTCTGGGAAATCCGCGCAGCTTAGCTGGAGCTATTCAGAATTTACTGCAAAACAGCATGCAAATTATTGGTCAGGGCGCAGTGCTTAAACTGGAAGCCCGTTTAGATGCCGTTAATCCGCAGTTGGTGATGATTGCGGTCGAAGACAATGGTCCTGGTGTACCAGAGCATTTACAACAACAAATTTTTGAACCCTTTTTTACCACCCGCAGTCAAGGCACAGGCCTTGGATTAGCAGTGGTGCAGGCTGTTGCTCACTCTCACAATGGCTCTATCCGCTATTGCACTTCAGCCTTGGGTGGCGCCCGTTTTGAATTATTATTTCCCGTCTATGTGCCTGTCACTGCAGGTCAGGAGTTAAGTTATGCAAACAACTAGTATTTTGGTCGTTGAAGATGATGCCGGCTTACGCGAAGCATTGTGTGACACGCTGAGTCTGGCGAATTATCAGGTGGTGCCAGCCCAAAGTGCTGAGCAGGGCTTGCAGCTGTTAAAAGAGCATAAAATCTCTTTGCTGATCAGTGACGTGCAAATGGGCACCATGTCAGGTTTAGACTTACTCAAAACTGTGAAGCTAAATTACCCGTCTTTGCCTGTGTTGATGATGACGGCGTACGCCAACGTCAATGACGCTGTGGTCGCTATTCGTAACGGCGCTGCGGATTATCTGGCGAAACCATTTTCACCTGAAGTGCTGATCAATATGGTCAGCCGTTATGCCTTGGGTGCAGAAGTTGCGACTATTGAACCTGTAGTGCATTCCGAACAGGGCAAACAACTGGTTAAACTGGCGGCGAAAGTTGCCCGTTCTGATGCTAATGTGCTGGTGCTGGGCCCAAGTGGCTCTGGTAAAGAAGTACTGGCTCGTTATATTCACCAACAAAGCGGCCGTCCTGATGGACCTTTTGTCGCTATTAACTGCGCAGCCATTCCGGAAAATATGCTGGAAGCCACTTTGTTTGGTTATGAAAAAGGTGCCTTTACCGGCGCTATTCAAGCCTGTCCAGGTAAGTTCGAACAAGCTCAGCAAGGCACTATTTTGCTGGATGAAATCAGTGAAATGGATTTAAACCTGCAGGCGAAATTATTGCGGGTGTTGCAGGAGCGTGAAGTTGAGCGCTTAGGTGCACGTAAAACCATTAAGCTGGATGTGCGGGTGATCGCCACCAGTAACAGAGATTTAAAACAAGCGGTGGCTGAAGGCAAATTCCGCGAAGATTTGTACTACCGGCTGAATGTGTTTCCACTGACCTGGACAGCTTTGGCTGAACGTCCGGCCGACATAGTGCCGCTGGCGATGCATTTATTAGAACGTCATTGTCGTAGTACAGGTATGCCGCAGCCTCTGTTAAGTTATGCAGCTCAGCACAAACTGATGCAGCATTACTGGCCTGGTAATGTGCGCGAATTAGATAACATAGTGCAGCGTGCGCTGATCATTTGTGACGGCGAGCAAATTAATGCGGCTGATATTCTGCTCGAATCTGCACCCAATATGATGGATAGCATGCCTGATACATCTTTGAATCAGGCTGGCGAGCTGGATGTCAGTGTATTTAAATCTGAAATCTATGAGCAGGAACACCGCATTATTCTTGAAACTATGCGAGCTTGTGCCAATAGCCGCAAAGAAGTGGCTGAACGGCTTGGCATCAGTGCAAGAACCTTAAGATACAAATTAGCCCGGATGCGTGAGTCCGGCATACAGTTACCAGCTTAAATGAAATTGGGGTCAGATCACATTGTTAACGGTTAACAATGTGATCTGACCCCATTTTTATGTGTTTAACCATCTGATTTTAAATGTTTTAATTCTGGCACGATCCCTGCTTTATCTCTATTAATCGTAGTAATAGCAATATTTTGACAGGTCACAGCAGATGAACATTCAAGGTCAAGGTCACAGTCTTTATCAGGAACTTCAATCCCTCGCTTCAC
>JAHIWM010000010.1 GCA_018815765.1 Gammaproteobacteria bacterium
AGGCGGCTTCATTGATAAAGGTTGGATACACCACTTTATCGCCGTCGTAAGGCACTTCAGTGCCATCAAATAAGGTGAAAATCGGGTCGCCCGGATGAATAGGCTGATAGTCTTTATCCTGCACATTTTTGTGCACCATACCCAAACGTTCGCCTTTTTCATTCATCGGCAATTTAATGCTGTGCAGATACAGATAAGCTTCAGTGCGTTTTGGCAGCTCTGGCAGGCTCTGGGTGTTGTACAGTTCCACAAAGTCCAGAATATGAGCTGTCATCTCGTGCATTTGCTCCAGCACGTCCTGACGCAGCACAGACTGAGATTGTGGCCCTACTTCCACTATCACACCATAACGACCCAGCGTACACATCAGCGCGTGCTCTTCGGCGGCCAAATGGTCTTCATCGCGGGAGATAATAGCTTCTGGCATTTTCATCTTCACATAAGCGGCCATCAGATTATAAAAAGGCCCGGCTTGCGTCATGATCAAACAGGCGCCCATATTGCTGGTGGTGTTGTGTAAATCGATCACCAGATCGGTTTTAGCCTTGCCTTTTGGCCCCAAAATGTCATTGATCACTTTGGCGCGGCTTTGCTCGTAATTGGTGAGCTCAGCATTGGCTAAATCGATATTTTTAAACTGACGGTTTAAGTCGCTGTGTAAATAGCGCTTATTGGCTTTATGCGCTTCAGGGTTGGCAAACAAAGTGCTGGTTTCAAAGCTTGGACGCTGAATCAACGCAGGATTGGCTTCATACTGACGAATGGCATAAATACCGGAGAATTCGTTGCCGTGGGTGCCCCCCACAATCGCAACCTTAGCAATTTTAGTCATAAGGTTTACCTCAGAAAAAGATGAAAACATTATGCCTAGCCGCAGCAATAAATGCAGCCAATTTAACTTTAAATGCTGATTTTATGAATAAAAATGAAGAAGAGTGCTTAGACTAATTTAAAGTACAGGAATGAATTAAGCAGCCGGACGAGTGTTATTGATCATCAACACCGGAATACGTTGTTGTGATGATTGTTTAGATAAAGCAGAGTCAAGAATATCGCTAGCCTGACAGACACATTTGCCACATTGAGTGCCTACACCCAAATTTTGTTTCAGCTCACGCATAGAACAAGCACCCGCTTCGACCTGTTGGCGAATGGCTTTATCTGTGACAGCTTTACAAAGACAAACGTACATAAATGCACCTGCGTATTGAACTGCGGGCATCATAATCTAATCAAGAATGGTTATCAATAGCTTCAAGGAGAAAATCTTAGCAATAAAAATGGGGTCAGATCACATTGTTAATAAAACTGTTAACAATGTGATCTGACCCCATTTTAAAACTGTTATTCGTTGTCTTGTGTGGCTTCAATCAGAGTCTCAGAGAACTCTTCAGGGCCAATCACCACGCCAGGTTCTGCAGCGTGCGGGAACACAGCGATGGCTAATTCGTCACCGTCCAAACCAGCAGTCCATTTATCTAACCAGGTTGCGATGTCGATCGCCTGAGCCTGACACTGAGCCCAATCACCATTGATCCACAGCTCTGCTAATTCAGCATGTGGCCATACCGGGATGCAACGTTCTTCATCAGCATCAACCAATACAAAACCTTCTTCATCCACCAGGATCCAGATCTTTTCCAGATCGGCCACGGCCTGAATGAAGTAGTCGTAACGCTGTTCAGCGTCCAATAAACTGAGTTTGTTTAAATCGTCAGCTGTTAATTCGTAGTTCATTGCTATCCCCTCGGAGCGCCACAGAAAAGGCGCACATAATGACTGAAATGGCCGTCATCGACCAGTAAATTTTGTGTTTTATACAGCTTTTACCTCGCGCACAGGCACCTGCGGATAACAAACATCCATATTGCCGTTGCCTTTGTGCTGATAAAACACATGGGTACGGGAACGGCGCTCAGCCAGAGACTGCGAAAACTCTGAACTTGTGGTGCTGAGCCATTCCAGCTGCAATTGTCTGTCTGGCGCTAAATCCGAACCTAAACGTGCTTGCTTAATTACAGTGCGTGCCGCTGCAGAACCTATCACACCACCATCAGTCGCTTCACCGCGGCGAATACGATTGATGGCATATTGGCCCCAAATCACTTTACCAAAGGCCGACATATTTTTATCCAGATGACGTGTCGCTTGCCCCATCATAATAGCTATGTCTGCCACACCCGTATCCGGCTCATTGGCACGGGCCATATTGACCACACCAGGGCAATGCACCAGCCATTCCTGATTTTGCTCACGCGCTACCGCAAAGCCCTGATTAAAACCTGTTTCTTCGGCTAATAAATCCGGGCGCTGCACTAAAAGATAAGGATCGCCGCTTCGCACAGGCCAGCTGAACTCAGCTTTCATTGGTGTTAATTTGGCTCTGGTGCCCCACTCATGTTCCGGCACACCAAACTGAGCGACAAAACCTTCAATCACCCGATAAAAAGTGACGCCATCATAAAAACCGGATCTCACCAGTTCCTTCACCCGTTTCACATGATCAGGTGCAAATTGTGGTGCTAATAAAATCACAATACGGCCTTGATCTGTTTCCAGATAAAGCAAATTATCTTGTGGCAACAGTTGCCAGGAAGAATTTACCGCCGCAACAGGAGCTGTAGTCGTTGAGGGTACAGGAGCTGGCGTCGCAGGGTTTTGCTGCGCTAAAGCAACCCCAAAGCCTAATGCCACTGCCAAAGCACAAAGAGATAACGCTTTCATCATTTCTCCAAAAATTCAGTTCAAACCGCAGGCATCAGGCCTATCACCACAGCATAACGCAAGCTTTTGCCTAAGCCTACCAACAACACAAACCAAAGCAGGCGAACCTTCAGTACTCCGGCCACCAAAGTCAGCGGATCACCTATCACCGGCAGCCATGCAAAGAGCAACGAAGGTAAACCCCAACGCTGAAACTGCCCGCTGGCTTGCTCTATTTGTTTAGGCTTAAACATAAACCAGCTCTTGTGTTGAAACAAAAGCAGTTGGCGGCCCAGATACCAATTGATTACTGACCCTGCGGTATTAAATACGGTAGCTACACCCCACAACACCAGCGCCGGATAGCCTTGAGTTAATAAGCCAACCAACACCAGCTCTGAGCCAAAAGGCAACAAGGTGGCAGAGATAAAAGCGCTGAAGGCCAGACTCAGATAAGGCCAAAGGAACTCCGTCATCAGACGAACAAATACGCCATACTTAAGCGCAGCCAGAACAGCAATAACATCAAGGCACCAAATACATAAACTGCAAAACGCAGACGCACATGGTTAGCGCCCACATGCACGTAGGCATGAGCCAGGCGGCTGATAGCAAATAACCAGCCCAAAATCACTAAGCTCAAATCGACCACAGCAAACTGCATCGCAAAAGCCACAGCAAACAAATACAACACAGGCAACTGGAATTGGTTATCAAAATTACGGCTGGCGGTGATCACTTGCTCGTTGGCACCAGTTAAATCCATTAATCTGAATGCTTTAAAAGGTAACTCACGGTTTTTAGCCGCTTTAAAACGACGCTTGCCCATCAATACCATCATGGCAAGCGTTAACACCACCTGCAGCAGCACAGATCCAAACAACAACTTATCCATTTTATCCCCTTAAATTCAAACTCTTAAAATGGGGTCAGATCACATTGTTAACCGTTAACAATGTGATCTGACCCCATTTTTATATCGGCGGTGAGTGTACGTCAATTGTCTTCTTACTGTCATCTTCCATGGTTAAGGTGAAGCTAGGCTACGCCAGAGTAGTGCTTTTGGTTATACTGCGACGGACTTCAATTTATGAGACCACGCAGATGGCGCAATTGTATTTTTATTATTCGGCGATGAACGCAGGCAAATCGACCTCTTTACTGCAAAGTGCTTATAACTATCAGGAAAGAGGCATGACAGTGGCGCTGTTTACCGCTGCTATTGATGACCGTTTTGGTGTTGGCAAAATCAGTTCACGTATAGGCTTGTCGATGGACGCGCAGATTTTTGACGCCAACTTTGACTTTATCGAAGCCTGTAAAACGCTGAAACAACAAGGTGCGTTGGACTGTGTGCTGATTGATGAAGCGCAGTTTTTATCCAAAGCTCAGGTCAAACAACTGACCTATGTGGTTGACGATCTGAACGTGCCTGTGTTGGCTTTTGGCCTTCGAACCGACTTTTTAGGCGAAACCTTTGCTGGTAGTCAGGCCTTGCTGGCGTGGGCAGATAAATTAGTGGAATTAAAAACTGTTTGTCACTGTGGCCGTAAAGCCAACTTTGTGGTGCGGCTGGACGAAAACGGCCATGCGGCAACCACGGGCAGTCAGGTGCAAATAGGCGGGAATAATCAATACATCTCCATGTGCCGCGTCCATTTTAAAGCGCTGGTCTGGAGGGACTGACAGGAGTGATTCGATGCGGGTTTTGTATGGTGTGCAGGCAACAGGCAATGGACATATCAGCAGAGCCCGCGCTATGGGCAAATACCTTAAAGCCGAAGGCATAGCAGTCGACTTCTTATTTTCAGGCCGTCCGGCCGATCAACTCTTTGATATGCAGCAGTTTGGCGATTATCAGGTGAAAACCGGCCTGACCTTTGTCACAGAACAAGGCCACATTAATTACCTGAAAACAGCCCAACAAGCCAAACCTTTAGAACTCTGGCGTGATATTCGCGAACTCGACTGCAGCCCTTATGATTTAGTGCTAACCGACTTTGAACCTATTACGGCCTGGGCAGCGCGCTCGCAGAAAAAACGCTCTGTCGCTTTTGGTCATCAATACGCCTTTTTACATCAAATCCCACAAACCCACTCGACGCCTTTAAGCCGCAGCATATTTAAGTTTTTTGCACCGGCACAGCAACAAATCGGCTTACACTGGCATCATTTTAATCAGCCGATTTTGCCCCCTATTGTAGATTTAGAACCTGCGGCCAATACGGCAGATGTAAACAAAGTGCTGGTTTACCTGCCGTTTGAAGATCAGCAGCAGGTGATCCAGTGGTTACAGCCTCTGACCCAATACCAGTTTTATCTGTACGGCCCTGGTTTAACCAAAAACCAGCTGGGGCATATCCAGTGTTCAGGTCCTTGTGTTGATGATTTTAAACGCGATCTGCACCAATCCAGCGCTGTGATCAGTAACGCAGGTTTTGAACTGGTCAGTGAGGCGTTGCAGCTGCAAAAACGTATTTTAGTTAAAGCCTTGTTAGGCCAAATGGAGCAAGAATCCAATGCACTGGCACTCACTCAATTACAACTGGGACAAAGCACCAGCACCCTGAATAGCGACACCATCTCACAGTGGTTATCAAGTCAGGTAAAAAACAACAAAGTGCACTACGCAAACGTAGCCCAGGCTTTATCCAAATGGATCCGCGCCGGCGCTTGCCCGACAGAATTACAACAACTGAATTTGTGGTAAAACCACAGCATTGCAGCTCCTGCCCCATCACCGCAAAATTAAGTTACATATTCTTATTCCCGATGTCGCTTAGTGTTGTGGTAGGCTGACAGCTGTTGGCGTGAGAGTTGATTGAAGTGGTATCCAAGCGAGCATTTTACCGGTCTAAAAAAGTTCTGGTCATAGAGGATTACGAACAAGTTATAGCGTACATGAAAAGCATGTTGGCGCTGATTGGTTTCGACCAGGTGGTTGTAGCCCGGAATGCCGAAACCGCCATGTCTGCCTGTCGTAGAACCGATTTCGATTTTATTTTATGTGACTACAACTTAGGGGTAGGCCGTGATGGCTATCAGCTGTTTGAAGCCTTAAAAGCAGAACACTGCCTGAAACACAGCTGTTGCTTTATTGTGGTCAGTGGCGAGCGCCACCGTCAGTCTGTTTACGGCATGATTGAGTTCCTGCCCGACGATTACCTGCTCAAACCTTTTAGTTACGCCGAACTGGAACGCCGCATTGGCCGCGCCTTTCAGGTTAAACGCGCATTAAAGTACGCTTATCAGATGATCGCAGAAGAAAACTACCCTGATGCAATTCAGGCCTGCGATGTCGCCTTAGAACAATATCCTGTGCACCATGCCTATACCCAACGTCTCAAAGGTGAACTCTTAGTCAAAGTGGGTCGCTACAAAGAAGCGGAAGCGCTATACAGCGAAGTACTGGCCTTTCGGGAGTTGCCATGGGCCAAGCTTGGTATAGCTGTAGCTAAAGGTTATCAGGAACAGGATACCGAAGCTGAAGGCATGCTGATTGAGCTGGTTAATCAGCCTGAAACCAAAATTGAAGCACTGGATTGGCTGACTCGTTTATATTTGAGTCAGAACAAAGCGGAAGAAGCCTTTAACACAGTGCGTATTGTTGCCGAAGCTTCACCCAAAAACTACTTACGCCAACACGTATTGGCCAATTTAGCTGTGATCAATAACCAGCCGGATCTGGCGGTTCGTGTGCATTCCAGGCTACTGGAAGCCGCTAAGTATTCGATGTACGACACAGCAGATAATATGCTGAACTATGCCCGCGCTATGATCCAGAATGCTCAGGGCTTATCCATTCGCGATAAGCGTACTGTGCTTGGCAAAGTGGATTATTTTCTCAAAGATGTAAAAAAACGCTTTAACCCTGCGACTTACGAGCATGACAAACTGGTGATCGAAGCACGGGTTGCGGTGCTTGAAGGCAAAACAGAAAAAGCCAAAAGCCTGCTACAACAAAGCGAAGAGTTAAGTTTGGGTAAAACTTTATCCCCTTCGGCCTTGCTCGACAGAGCCAGAGCTTATTTTGAAAGCGGCAATCTGGCGATGAGCGACCATTATATGGGCAGTTTGAACACCCTGTCGCAAAGTGCCGACTTGTACAACAAAGCACTGAATATGATGTTTGTGGCCGAACAAGATAAATACAGCAGTAAAAGAACCACCATGATGGCCAGCCACAATGCGGGTATGGAAGCCTACAGCCTGGGCCAATATTCCGAAGCCATAAACTATTTTATCGAAGCGCAAAAAACCATGCCGGCCAACGCCAGCATAGCGATGAACCTGCTACAGGCTATCAGTCAGCGTGGCCGTTTAAATGAAGATTTAATTTATCTGGCACACAAATGCATGAACGTCATAGACGAAGCCGAACTTCCAAAAGATCAACGTAAAAGATATCAGTTCATCAAAGATCAAATTCAGCAAATGTTGTAAAAGAAAAATTGGGGTCAGAGTAAAATTAAGCTTTGGGGCTTAATTTTACTCTGACCCCAATTTTTAGTTGTAGCCGTTTGGGTTGTTTTTTTGCCAGTTCCAGCTGTCGCGGACCATGTCCTCAAGCGTTTTTTCCGTTTTCCACTGCAATAGTTCCGTCGCCTTTGCCGGATCGGCATAACACTGGGCTACGTCGCCGGGGCGGCGTTTTACCAAAGCATAAGGAATATCCAGCTGGTTCACTTGGCTGAAGCTTTTAATCACATCTAACACTGAATAGCCCTGACCCGAACCCAGGTTAAAGTAATCGATACCCGGCGCTTTATCCAGATAACCAAGCGCTGCCAAATGACCGGACGCTAAATCAGAGACATGGATAAAATCACGCACCCCTGTGCCATCATGAGTCGGATAATCAGAGCCAAACACATCCAGCTTGTCACGTTTACCTACTGCAACCTGAGTAATAAAAGGCATCAGATTATTAGGAATACCATTGGGGTTTTCGCCAATCAGGCCACTTGAGTCAGCTCCAACCGGGTTGAAATACCGCAGTACCGCAATTCTCCAGTCAGGCTCTGCGTTATGCAGATCAGCGAGAATATGCTCAATCATCAGCTTGCTCTGACCATAAGGATTGGTGGCAGAACGAGGTGAAGATTCATGAATGGGCATCTGCTCTGCAGCGCCGTAGACTGTGGCTGATGAGCTGAACACCAGCTTTTTCACACCGTACTTGCTCATCAGTTTGCATAGATTGACAGTGCCGGCCACATTGTTTTCATAATACCAAAGTGGCTTTGCCGTCGACTCACCCACAGCTTTAAGACCGGCAAAATGGATCACAGCTTTAATAGGATACTGCTCAAACACCTGCGCCAATGCCTGGCTATCCAGAATATCGCCCTGAATATCAATCAAAGAGTGTCCGGACAACTGCTGCACCCGCTTCAGTGATTCTGAGCTTGAGTTATGATAGTTATCAAAACTAATCACCTTTTCTCCGGCGTTTAGCAGCGCCAATGCGGTATGGCTGCCAATATAACCGGCGCCACCGGTCAGAAGTACATAACTCATAATGTCCTTATTACTGATATTTGTTCATTAAAACCTTCAGGTGTTTGGCAAATTCGCCTTTTAGCTCCAGATCACGCAAGCCATACTCCACAAAAGCGTTCATATAACCAATTTTATTACCACAATCATGACTTCTGCCTCTGATGTGATACGCATCCACCTGCTCGTGTTGGATCAACATTTCAATAGCATCTGTCAATTGGATCTCATCACCAGCCCCTGCCGGAGTGCGTTTCAGCAAATTCCAGATGGCAGATGAGAACACATAACGCCCTACCACGGCCAGATTAGATGGTGCAGTGTCCACATCTGGTTTTTCCACAATGCTTGTGATGCTGCGCGAATCACCGGCTTTGATCTGCTGATTATTCAAATCAACAATGCCATAAGCACTGACCTGCTGTACAGGTACAGGTTCAACCATCACCTGACTGGCACCGGTCTGATTAAACCGGGCAATCATTTCCGCCAGATTTTCAGTTCTTAAGTTACTGTCATAGTGATCAATTAATACATCAGGCAAGACCACAGCAAAAGGATGCTCTCCCACCAAAGGCAGCGCACACAATACAGCGTGCCCCAAACCTTTGGCTTCGCCTTGCCGCACATGCATAATAGTCACATCTTTTGGACAAATACGTTGCACTTCATCCAGCAACTGGCGTTTTACCCTTTTTTCCAGGATAGATTCCAGCTCAAAACTTTTGTCAAAATGGTTTTCAATCGAGTTTTTTGACGAATGAGTCACCAGCACAATCTGCTTCACGCCGGCAGCAATACACTCATTCACCACATACTGGATCAAAGGTTTGTCCACCAACGGCAACATTTCTTTTGGAATGGCCTTAGTGGCAGGCAACATGCGGGTACCAAGACCGGCAACAGGAATAACCACTTTTTCTAACTTCACCAGAATACTCTCCAGAATAATGCACGCTATAGGGCTGTGGATTAAAATTTAACTGAGTCACCACGGCCTATGGCAAAGTAACGGAAGCCTTTTTGTTTCAAACGCTCAGGCTCAAACAAGTTGCGGCCATCAAAAATAATAGCCTGCTTTAATTTTTCTTTGATCTGGTCAAAATCAGGCGCTTTAAACTGCTGCCATTCAGTACAAATAATTAAAGCATCAGCGTTTTCTAATGCCTGTTCTTTATTTTCTGTCAGCAGCAGATCCGGTCTTTGACCATAAATACGACTGGTTTCGTGCATAGCTTCAGGATCATAAGCCTGCACCACAGCTCCGGCTTGCCACAAAGCTTCCAGCAGCACACGGCTTGGCGCTTCGCGCATATCGTCCGTATTAGGTTTAAAACTCAAACCCCAGACCGCAAACCTTTTGCCCGACAGATCGGCACCAAAACAATCGCGGATCAAGGCTGGCAGCTTTAACTTCTGCGCCGCATTCACTTTCTCTACCGCCTGCAAAATGGCCGGGTTGTACTGATGCTGCTCTGAGCTGCGGATTAATGCCTGCACATCTTTTGGAAAACAGGAGCCACCGTAACCACAACCCGGATAAATAAAATGATAGCCAATACGTGGATCAGAACCTATGCCTTTACGCACTGCTTCAATATCAGCACCCAGCAGCTCTGCCAGGTTGGCCATTTCGTTCATAAAGGAAATCTTGGTCGCCAGCATGCAGTTAGCTGCATATTTTGTCAGCTCAGCACTGCGCACATCCATAAAAATCATTTTGTCATGGTTGCGGTTAAAAGGTGCATACAGCTCCCGCATCAGCTCTTTTGGGTGATCATCGTAACAACCTATAATGATCCGGTCCGGTCTCATGCAATCGCTTACTGCTGCGCCTTCTTTTAAAAACTCAGGGTTTGACACTATATCAAAACCAATAGACAACCCACGTTCCTGTAATTTCTGTGCGACAACGGCTTTTACCCTGTCCGCAGTTCCAACAGGTACAGTGGATTTATCAATAATAACTTTAGGTTCCTGCATATACTGAGCAATGGTGGAGGCAACGGCCAGCACATACTTCAGGTCTGCTGAACCATCTTCATCCGGTGGGGTGCCTACCGCAATAAATTGCACTTCACCATGATCAACACCCAGTTGTGCATCCGTGGTAAAACGCAGCCGTCCGGCCTGATAATGGCGCTCCACCAACGGAGTTAAACCGGGCTCGTAAATAGGAATAATGCCATTTTTCAGGTTTTCCACCCGTTGGCTATCAATATCAACGCAAACCACCTGATGCCCAACCTCAGCTAATACTGCGGCCTGCACTAATCCTACGTAACCTATGCCAAATACAGTAACTTTCACTGGCTATCCTTTATTCATCTAATCGCGGATTTTGAATTTTGCTGGTTCATCACACACCAGAGCATGCCACCATCATTAACGGCCCACACTTTACCTGACCTGAACCACTGTGAGCTATTGTCTTGTTTTCTATAGCACCAATGCAACACTGGGTCAGGATAATTTATTTGTCAGAAAGGCAGCCTCTGCTGTTTCGGCAAAACACAACAAGGTGTGGCTTTGTGTTGTGGCTTACCCTGCCGCTAAAGAATAGCTGCAGGGTAAGCACTAAAGCAGAAAAACAGGTATGAAATCAGCGTAAAAACGGAGAGCGCCGCTCTGTCATTTCAAACAACTGAATAGGTCTGTTCAGAGGTTGACCACCGTCCCTTGAAATAGGAACCCATGGTAACCTGCCGCGCCCCACTGAATTTTTAATAGAGAACAAATCAAAGGGGATCGACATGTAAAAACCTTTGCTGAAGCTCCCTTCGCCATAATCTGCAGATGACACATTAGTTTTAGTCGCAAAAGCACCAATCACAATGCCACTGTCAAAGCGCTTGGCAAAATCTATAGTCACCCCTTTGTCTTTGGCCAGATAACGGCCAATTTTAAAGGTGAATAAGGTGTCGTCGAGGAACTCGTATTGTGGCTGCCAATAAATATTGGCATGTCCTGTCAGCACTTTGTAGTCCATAAACTTAAACTCTTCTTCGTATGAGCGCTGTTTGACATAGTTTAAGTCGACACCAAAAGCCCAGTTGCTATCCAGAGGGCGATGCAACACTTCGGTGCCTACACCAC
>JAHIWM010000103.1 GCA_018815765.1 Gammaproteobacteria bacterium
GCTAAATAACTATAAATATCAGCGCCACGAAAAGCATAAATAGCTTGTTTGGGGTCGCCTATCAATAAAATGCCGCAATCGCTTCTGTTTTGATTCAGCTGATAAATCGCATCAAACAGCTGATATTGCACAGGATCGGTATCCTGAAATTCATCTATCAAGGCCAGCGGGAATTTACGGCGTAAACGCTCGGCCAATAAGCCACCTTGGTCTTTTTGCAGCGCTTGCTGCAAGCGGCTTAATAGCTCATCAAAACCAAGTTCAGAGCGTTCTAATTGCAGCTCATGGAAACGCCGCGCAAACCAAAAGGCAGCATGCAGCACTAAATCTTGCTGTGGATCCGGCAAAGCCGCCAGTTCGTCGGCAAGTTTTGCTATAGCCTCAAAAGCCGGATGATGCGGAACCGGGCCTTTAAAAGCATCACTTAAACCTTCTGGCGTTAAGCGGCTTTGGCCTGTTTGTAAATCCGGATCAACCATTTCGGCATCGCTTATCCAAGCCACTAATTTTGCCAGCCAGCTATCGAGATAACGCACCTGCAATTTACGGCCATCGACTTCTTTGCGCTCAATAGCCCCGTGCAGCAAAATACGGATTTCGCTCACCCAGTTATTCCAGGGTGCTTTAAGCTCTGCCAGCTTTTGCTTACGCTTCGCTTTCACTTCAGGCAAGAGCACAGCTGGTGTCGCAGGTTCTGTAAATAACGACAGATGGCTTATCAGCGGCAGAATTTTTTTGCGCAAAGTTTCAGGGTTTTGCAGCTGTTGCCAGACGGTGGCTATATGCTCTTCCGGCAATGGGTAATAAAAATTACGCCAGTAATCCCGCATCACATCCAGCTGCAACTGCTCTACGTCTGTCACCAGGTTTTGTTCAAACAAATAACCGCTGGAAAGCGCAAATTCGGCCAGTACTTTATTACACCAGCCGTGAATAGTAGAAATGGCCGCTTCATCCAGATACTGCACCGCCAGCTCCAGCTGATAAGCACAATGGGGCCACTGCTCTGGACTAAATTCGCTGCGCAGGCTTTGTAAAAAAGGATCCGCTTGATCAGATTGCTCACGGAAATAACGGGCAGCATCGGCTAAACGTTGGCCTATACGTTCGGTCAGCTCTTGTGTTGCAGCTTCGGTAAAAGTAACCACCAGAATATCGGGCGGCAATAAGGCTTTACTGGTGCCATGGCCCAACACCAAACGGAGATACAAAGCCGCTATGGTAAAGGTTTTACCTGTGCCTGCGCTGGCCTCAATCAACTGACTGCCGGATAAAGGGAAAGACAATAAATCCAGATTGGCAATACTTGGCTTGTCGGTGCTAAAGAGTTCGGTCTGGTTCATACCGACACCTCGCTGTAGCTGACGGCGAGTAATGGCCCGTATAAAGCCATAGCATTTTTCTCTAACTGACCCTTTTGCCAAAGCGCATCAAACTGTGCAAAAGCGCGCTGCAAATAAGGGCTACGTTGCAGAGCTCCATTATTGAAGTCGTCACCTGTATATAAACGTTCCAGCTTAGATAGCAGTTTGTCATCCACAACCGCACCTTTTTCCAACTGTTTCACAAGCTCGATACCAACATTAAATTCCAGCGCCAAAGGTGCTGATAAACCTTGTTGCATTAGCTGCAGGATCTGGGTGAGCTGCTGTTCTGCCTGTTGTTTTTCAATAGGTTGCAGTACCAGCTGACCTACTCTGGAGAGCACATACAGTGTCAGCGGCACACCGCTGGCACAGCATAAAAGCAGCTTCAGATAAGGCGCGATTAAGTTCCGCCAGACAAGGCTGCGGTCTTTAATTAAGGCGGTGGGCAAAAGCTCAGCATAAGCCAAAGCCGAGTTGTCGCTACTGCGCCTAAAACCTGTTAAATGCTCAACCAGTTCACCCTGCTGACCAACAAAACACAGCGGATAAAAACCTGTATCCACTGTTGGAAAAGCGCTTAAAAAATCCTGATAACCAGCTGCCAGCTCTTCCAGCCCTGCTACTAAATCCTGTTGCATCAAGGCAGCGCCAGAACCTACAGCCAAACGGCCTTGCAAGCGGAATAACTCCAGCTGTTGCTCCGCCTGTTGTTGCCAGTTTTGTTGCCCGTTTTGGCTTTGTTCGACACTACGCTTGAGCTCTGCCACCAACTGCTGCTGCATTTGCCAACGTTCCAGCGGATCCAAAGCAAAAACTTCATCGTTAATGCTGGCAAGCTCGGGTAGTTCCAGCCGTACTTTTAAGCGCTCATTAAAAAAGAACCGCACCGGCTCACGCATAAAATCGCTGGCTTGTTTTAAAGTCCAATGTAAATCGTCAAGCTTTTCAAGAGCTTCGCCCTGCTCTACAGCACTGGCTTTTTGATGCAAACTAGCCCATTCCTGCTGATAGCTGACAAGCTTCGACCCAACCTCACGATAACGTCTGCTAAAAGGCTGCAAGGGGTGCTCAAGGGTGATTTGCTCCAACAGTTCAGAGCCATCTGCCATAGCCCAACCTGCAGACAAATGATCACGCAGCTGACTGACCAGCACAGAAGGCGCGCGGGCGCTGTTATCAAAGACGCTAAAACCTACCCAGCTGACATAAAACTGCTGGCGGGCTGATAATAAAGCTTCGAGTAATAAATAACGGTCATCATCACGGCGCGATCTGTCGCCACTGCGATAATCCAGCGCCATTAAATCAAAGTCTTGCCGCTGCTGCGTTCGTGGATAAGCGCCATCGTTCATGCCGAGCAAACAAATCACCGCAAAAGGAATAGAGCGCATTGGCAGCAAAGTGGCGAAATTGACGCGACCACTAAAAAATTTCTGCTGCAAACCACCGGCCTGCATAGGTTCCAGCAACGCCTGACGGGCAATTTGTAAACTTAACTCTTCTTCAAGTTCAGCGCCTGTGGTGTTATCGAGCCAGCTTTGCAGTTGCTGTTGTAACTGCTGCACGAGCTGCTGACTTTCCAGCTCGTCGGGTGCAAAAAAGTCTTGTAGCAACTGAGTAAATAACAGATGCCAATCGGCCGGGCTGCGTTTTACTGCAAGTTGTTGCCATAGCTCGTTAATCTTTTGCAGCAGCACCAGCACAGGGCCAAGTTCAGCGGCTTCTAAACCTGCCACATCGGCATAAGGCGCTATACCTTGCCAGGGCGCTGTATCGCCCGCCACATACCCCAGCAGCATACGACGGATCCCAAAAAGCCAGCTGTTTTGCTCAAAACCATGCTGTAAACCCAGTTGCTGACGATGCTGCTGATCCAGCCCCCAGCGAATACCAGCCCCTTCAATCCACTGTTTAATCTTGGGTAAAGCTGCTGCTTTTACACCAAACCTTTGCTGCAAAGCACTGATATCCAGCATATCGAAAACTGTACTGGCGTTTAAGCGTTGCTGCTCCGGGCTTAACAGCACGTCTAAAGCCTGCAATAACGGCTGCTGCTTTTTGCTGTTTTGATCGGAAATACTGTAAGGGATATAGCGCAAATCGCCCATCGGCACTTTGCCAAACACAGCTTCAATTAAAGGCGCGTACAAATTAATGTCCGGCACCATCACCATTACATCTTTAGCGCCCAGCTCCGGGTTTTGGGCAAAGAGCTGCAGCAGGTGGTCGTGCAGAATTTCCACTTCGCGAAGTGGGCTATGGGCTTTTTGAAAGCTGATGCTGCGCGCCGCTTCAGCTGTTAAAGCTGGCCATTGGCTTTGGGTTTCTGTGATGGATCGCAGCTGCAAAATATCGTCCTGCAACTGACCTAATAAATGGCTGGTGTTGGGGCTTTCAAATAAATCGACTTTTTGATGGGCAAACAGCTCTTTATGAGCGGCAGTTTCATCAAACTGATCCAGCAAGCGAATATAATCCCGCCCCTGTTTGCCCCAGGCCGCCAGCAAAGGCTGCGCCTGACCTGATAACTGCTCGGCACTGGCAAAAGGTAAAAAACCGGCCTTTTCCGGCTGACGTCTTTGCGCAGCTTTGACTTTGTCTTTTTCGGCAATAATATCAGCCCAATACAACTGACAAGGGTTTAATACCGCCAATAAAATCTGACAATAAGGCGCGAGAGCCGACAACACTTCCAGCATCTGTTGCGGCAAAGACGAGATACCAAAAATAATGACGCGGCGTGGTAAATTCTTTGGCGCTTTTTTCCAGCTTTTTACTTGCTGTAAAAAGGCCTGATGCAAGGAAAACCGGCTTTGTTGCTGCTGTTCTGCTGGCAGCTCCGCCAAAATCGCCTGCCAGAGTTTGGCCTGCCACAGCTGATCATCTGGCATCCCTTTAGCGTCACCATCCATTTGCGCTAAGCGATACAGCCCTTTAGCCCAATCGGCCAGCCAGTCGGCACGGTACACCTGATACTGGTCAAATAAATCCGCCAGTTTCAA
>JAHIWM010000104.1 GCA_018815765.1 Gammaproteobacteria bacterium
ATCTGTTTACGTTGCATAATTAAATCCTGCCCCAGCGCCAGTAGTTGTCGCTGAACCTGAAGTTTAAAGCTTGCATCAGTCAGTTGCTGTAATTCCAGTGCCGGTGCCCAGCCCACTGTGCGACGGATCAGCTCACAGCCTGCATAGCCCAACGTATCCTGCCATAACTGCTGTAAAAACCTTTGCTGATAAAGTGAGTTCTGAAAACTCTGATCTTTGGTTTCCTTTTGCATCAAAGTGCAGAACACAGTAGAAAACTCCCGCCAGAAGCAGTCGATTTGGTTGGATAAGTAAGAGCGCATAGATGCGGTTTTGGTTGGGTTCTGAGTTGCTAAGTTTAGAATAAGGCTAGCGATAAAAGTGCCGGTATCAAAAGCAATAGGGCCATAGCAGCCAAATTCTGCGCCTATCACTTTGTATTCTTCATGGCTGACTAAAACATTACCACAGTGCAAATCACCATGCAGTAAAGCCTGAGGTTTAGCCAAAAAATCCGCTTTTAGTTCAGCCACTTCTGCCTGCAGTGCTTCGTTGAGCCACAAGTCCTGAATTTGCGGCACTTGTGCAAAACTAAGGCTATTACGTTCGTGATTGCAGTAGGGATCGGTGAAAACTAAATCCTCAGTCACCAGACAGAGTTCAGGGTTGTTAAATTGCAACTGCCTGGCTTTTTTAACCGGTCCTGTTAAAACAAAATCGCTGCTGTAAAAACTGGTTTTCGCCAGGTAGCGACCCAGATGAATGCCGATATGCTGTGGTTGCTGTCCTGCATGAAGCGCAGTCCGAAGCACAGCGCAATCTGATAAATCCTCAAGCAACAAAGCGGCAAGCTCCTGATCATAAAACAGTACTTCCACCAGATACTCAGGGCAGATTTTAGCCTGATATTTTAAGACATCGGCTTCAATTTGTGCTCTGTGTAAACTAACAGGCCAGTGTTGGGTTAAACCAGAATGTTCAGGCAACGCTTGTTTAACGATAAGGCTGGTGCCTCTGTTATTTTTTACTCTGAATACCTGATTCAGGCCATTGGTATCCAGCTGTTCTGCAGTTAACTGGCTATGATCGCCAAACAAATCGCTGTGCTTGTCGGCAAATAATGCGGCGTCTTTTGGGCTTAAGCGTTGATAAGGCATCAGGTCACTGTTCCATAAAAATAAAAGGCCATCATCGCAAACCGTTTTAGGCTGCACAATGGCCTTTTCATTCTGAAGTTTTGTCCAACCCGTTAAAAACTAAGGTTGTAATGCAATAAAGCGTAACAAAGCCGCAGTACGGGCTTTATAAAAAGCCAAACCTGAGTCATTTAGACTGTAGTTATCGATCCCTTGAATAGTCGTCAGAAACTGCTGCTCGACTGAAGCATTCAGGCAGGCTTTTTGGGTGGTGGCCATAGGTTTAAAGGTCAGACGCAGACCTTCAGTCTCATAAGCACCGGTAAACTGGTTACAGCCAGCAAAACCACTGACTCTGCCGTCGTCACCAAACTCTAGGTAAGGCGTCATATCAGGCTCTGTAGCCGGAACAGCCTGGCCCATTAATTCAGTCAGCTTCCAGCGCACTCCAGTCAGTTTATGCTCTGCTACTGCGGATTGTTTATTCAGCTTGTAGTTGTCGGCTAAATCACCCGTGATCAGTTGACCCGCCATATCCAGTTGGATCAACTGATTCTCCACCACTTTGTACAAAGCGGGTCCGTCTTTTTGCTCCAGCAATCGAATCACAGAGCCCTTTGCATTCCATTCAAAGCGGCCTTGTTGCTCGAAAGCCTTGCTGTCTTTACCCAGATAAGTGGTACTGAGCTGATAACTAGAATCCATATTCAGCGTTAACAGGGTTTCTATACCTTCGCAGTCGGCGCAAGGCACAACCCCTTTATAAACACCGGCCCAATCTAAGGAATTGGCGCTGTTATGACTGTTGTCTGGCGTTGCAGCAGTTTCTGCCGGGGCTGCGGTTTGTGTCGGCGCTGAAGGCTCTGTTGGCGCGGGTCCACAGGCGGTTAATGCCAGCCAGACCGTCAGACACAAGATCAGTGGTTTATACATAAATAATCTCCTTGTTTCTGGTTATCCAGAGTATTTAGTTTCGCAACAGTGTAAATGTATAGACTTCGGGCTTTACCAAAACTGAATTAACGGGAAAAACATAGCACCAACCTGTATTCACAACCGCTGGTCACAGTGAACTGGAGCCTATGACAGGGACAGTTACACTCTCATCTACCAGCTATCTTGCCCCTGAAGAGTACAACAGAGCCATGAACTTAACCCGAAGCAGTATAAAAAATCCGGCAGCTGTGGTGGTGGTTAGCCTGATTATGATGTTATTTGGTCTGCTCGCTGTGGCTAAGTTGCCTGTTCAGCTTTTACCTTCGATCGAACAACCACAAATTTTCATTCAAAATGGCTGGCGGGCCGCTGCACCAGAAGAAATGGAATCAACCATTATCGAGCCGCAGGAGGCTGCGCTTCGTACAGTGCCTGGTGTGACCGAAAGCAGCAGCTTTATTGGCGCTGGTTTTGGTTTTATCACTCTGACTTTTGATGTAGGTCAGGACATGCAGCAAGCCATGCTGAATGTGATCAATGCGTTAAATCAGGCACCACCTCGTCCGCGTGAAGCGGCTGAGCCTGTGGTTTCACTGAACAGTGGTGCTGGTCCTGTCGCCAGTTTATTAATCCGTAAGCTGGATGAAAATGCCGACGCTGATTTTACCGCCTTGCAACCTGTGATTGATGATGTGGTCTATCCCAGATTAAAAGCTATAGCTGGAGTATCCCAGGTTGATTTATCCAGCCGTCGTGCTAAAGAGCTGCATATCGTATTTGACCCCTATCGTCTGGCTGCTCTGGGCTTGTCTGTGGACCAGTTAAGCTCACGTATTGGTCGTGCCAGCAATGTTTCAGGCGGTTTTGCTGAAGTTGGACGGAGGGACTATACAGTGCGATTTGTTGGGCAGTACGACCCGGCACAGTACGAGCAAATGGTGGTGGCTTATCAAAACGAAAGGCCTGTGTATTTGCATGAAGTGGCAGAAGTAAAAATTGATTATGCTGAACAGGCCGGTTTTACCAAACGTAATGGCTATCCGGCGTTTTACATCAGTTTGCAACGTGCTGCAAGTTCGAACACAGTTGAAATTCTTGATGCGCTGAACAAAGAAATCGCCGACTTAAATCAAAACGAGCTGAAAAATAAAGGCATTGAAATAGTGCTGAGTTTTGATGCTTCAGTACATATCAAAAGAGCTATAGAGCTGGTGAATGGCAATTTGGTTTTGGGCATAGCTTTAGCCCTTGGCATTTTGTATCTGTTTTTACGCGGCTGGCAGGCGACTCTGCTGATTGGCTTAACCATTCCGGTTTCGTTAATGATGTCCATGATGGTGCTGGATTTGTTTGGTCGTTCACTGAATGTCGTGTCTTTGGCTGGCCTGGCTTTTGCGGTAGGTATGGTGTTAGACGCCGCCATCATAGTGCAGGAAAGCATAGTGCGTTTATTGCAGCAGGGGTTAGCGCTGGAGCAGGCCGTGAAAAAAGGCACAGCTCAGGTCAGTGGGGCTCTCTGGGCCTCGACTGCAACCACTGTGGCTATCTTTGTGCCTGTGTTATTTATGCAGGGAGTAGAAGGACAGCTGTTTTATGATTTGGC
Organism: Gammaproteobacteria bacterium; assembly: GCA_018815765.1. Taxonomy (GTDB): domain Bacteria; phylum Pseudomonadota; class Gammaproteobacteria; order Enterobacterales; family Alteromonadaceae; genus Pararheinheimera. The sequence continues at coordinate 3,655 of JAHIWM010000104.1, forward strand.
GCTGACTTTGGCTGTGGCTGTGACTGCATCTTTATTAGTAGCTTTAACTGCTTTGCCGGTGGCGTCCTTGTATTGGTTAAAACCCCAATCCGGGCAGGAGTCTGCGGTGTTGTTCTGGCAAAAGCTGGCTGGCAACCTGAGCCGTTTCACCAGAAACCGCAGGCGGGCATGGGCCTGGACAGCCTTGTTTGTACCGGGATCGATCTTTTTGATTACCCTATTGTTACCTAAAGCCGACTTTTTACCCCAGGCTTCTATCGATACCGTCTTTTCAGGTTTTTCACTGCCACCTGGTGCCAATATGCAAGTATTTGAGCAAGAGATAGGTGAGCTACTGGTGGCTCGTTTACGGCCTTATTATCAGGAGAAAAAATACCCTGCTATTAAGGGCTATAACCTGTCGTTTAACAGGGGCTTTAATGTGCTTTTTGTCTACGCCGAAGACCCGGATAGCCTAGAGGATATGATCAAATTATTGCGGGAAGAAATTCTGGTGGGCTTGCCGGATACCAATGCCTTTAGCGTACAAGGCTCGTTATTTAACTTTGGTTTTGGCAGTGGCCGCGAATTAAATTTAGATTTCCAGGGCCCTGACGTACCCCAGCTTATGCAGCAGGCGGCAACTGCAATACCAAAAATCGAAAAATTATTGCCTGGTGCTACAGTAAGGCCCGTGCCTGATCTGGCGTTGGCTCAGCCAGAGCTGCGTTTAACTCCGGATGAAAACCGTATAGCGCAAAGTGGCGTCGACCGTTTTACTGTGGCCAATATGGTCCGTGCTGTCACAGACGGTATTTACATTGGTGAATACTTTGATGGTAACGAGCGAATGGACATTATCCTCAAAGGCCAAGGCTGGCAAACTCCAGAGCAACTCACTGCAACTCCTTTGTATACCCCAGGTTCTGGCGGTCAGACGCTAGGTCAGTTGAGCGAACTGAATTACACCACTGGCCCTACCTCCTTACAAAGGGTGAATGGTCTGCGAACTATCAGTTTGCAGATCACCCCTCCTGCCACTATGCCATTGGATGAAGCCATGCAAATTCTGCAATTGGAGCTGATGACGCCATTACGTGATGAAATGCCGGAGCAAATTTCGGTGCAGTTCCGTGGTAATGCCGATCGTTTGTCTCATGCTATGACAGAGATGGGGAAAAACTTTGCAGTAGCTGTGTTTATTCTTTTTCTGCTGATGGCTGCGTTGTTCCGCTCAGCTAAAGACAGTGTATTAGTGGTACTGACTATGCCTATGGCTATTCTGGGTGGGGTTGTCGCATTGCGGGTGTTGAACCTGGTGACCTTCCAGTCGCTCGACTTACTGACCATGATAGGTTTTGTTATTTTGCTGGGGCTGGTGGTTAACAATGCCATTTTATTAGTGGACCAGTGCCGGCAGCGTCAGCGTGAGGGAGATAGCCTGGATCAGGCGTTGTATCAGGCTATTCTGACCCGTTCCAGACCGATTTTTATGAGCACTTTAACCAGCATTTTTGGCATGTTGCCGCTGGTGCTGGTACCTGGTGTCGGTTCGGAAATATACCGGGGTTTGGCTGCTGTGATAGTCGGCGGCATGACCTTTAGCATGCTGTTTAGCCTGGTGCTTATTCCGGCTTTATTACGTTTGACTTCCGCTACCCGCCAGACAGCGCGGGCTACTCTTCCTCTGGAGATCTCTGATGCAACTTCATAAATGGACCCTGACCACGGCTTTATTTTGTTCCACTTGCCTTGTGGCGCAGACCCCTGCTGAAAAAGTGGTTAGTGTGGCGCTGGTGCAGCAACAAGTGATGTTGCCCCATACTATGGTCACAGCTCAGGTGCAAAGCCGTTATCAGGCCGATATCACTGCTGGTGTGGAAGGTCGTTTATTGTGGCTGGCTGAACCTGGCGCTCAAATTAAACAGGATGACGTGATAGCGCGTTTGGATACTACACCTTTGCAGCTGCGGGTGGACGAAATGCATGCCCGTATCAGCAAAGCTGATATTCAGTGGCGACGTTTGCAAAAAGACACGGCGCGTTTGCTGGAACTGAGTAAAAACAACAGCGTGGCCTTAACTCAACTGGATCAAATCAGTGCTGATCGCGACGGTGCAGAAGCTGAACTTAAATTATTGCGCGCCCAGTTGGCGCAGCTGCAGGATCAAATTGACCGCAGCTCCGTCAAAGCGCCTTTTGCCGGCGTGGTAGCACAGCGTTTCCATCAGTATGGTGAAGACATCAGCAGAACGGACGCTTTGGTGCGGCTGGTGAATTTAAGCGATTTAGAAGTAGTGGTATTTGCGCCGCTGAAATACGCCGCCTTTTTACAGCAAAATCAATTGTTGCAGGTGTTTCATAGTGGTGGCGAAAGCCAGCTGCCTGTACGCAATCTAATCCCAGTCTCTGATATGCGCTCACAAACCTTTGAAGCCCGTATCAAAGTACCAGAGCAGTTGCTGGCCAATTTTCAGGTCGGTCAGTTAGTCTCTGTCGCCGTACCTACGGCTATAGCCCGTCAGCAGTTGTTAGTGCCACGGGATGCTGTCGTAGTCAAAAGTGAAGGCCAGTTTGTGTTTGTGGTCGATAGCGAGCAAAAAGCTCAGCAAAAGGCTGTGGTCTTAGGTCAGGGTATGGGAAAGTTAATAGCTGTGGATGCGGAGTTGTCAGCGGGTGAACAAATCGTGATCCGTGGTGGCGACACCTTAACTCAAGGCGATAAAGTAAAGGTGCTGACCGACAAAGAGTTCCCGGTTAAAACTTAAGGCGCTTTGGCTGGTGCTTTATCTTGCCAAGCAGCTGTGCCCCAAAGTGGCACGCTGGTCAGCGAATGTTTGTAGCTGCCGGTGCTTTCTTTGGTGGAGTAGGACAAGTACAACAAAGTCTGGCTACTGCTATCCAGAATACGGCGAATTTTTAAGTGCTTAAATAAAATGCTTTTTGAGGTGCTGAAAATCACTTCGCCGTTTTTGGATTTGTCTATGTCTTGCAACATGGCAGCTGTGATTTCACCTGTCTGGCGGCAAGCGATCGACATATCTGATGGATCAGCAAAATCCAGATTGGCTTCCACATGGCTGATATGGCAAGTGACACCAGGAATTTTCGGGTCGTTAAAGGTCTGAATTTTAATGTCTTTGGTGGTGAATAAACCTAAGCTGACATCCGCTACTTCTTTGTCAGAACAAGCCGCAAGACCAAGAGCGGTAAAAACCAAAAGCCATTTTTTCATTGTTCAGTTTTCCTTTTTAGCCTTGATAGCAAAACGGAGCTTTATAGCTCCGTTTTGTTGTTTTGGATTAGTGACCAGCGTGGCCGTCTAAACCATGCACATGGCCGTGGGCCAATTCTTCGTCTGTGGCGTCACGGACTAAAATCACTTCCACATCAAAGGTCAGGTCAATGCCTGACAGTGGGTGATTACCGTCTACGACCACTTCGTCTTCTGTCACATCTAATACAATCACAGACTGCTCACGGCCGTCCGGGCCTGCAGCGCGAAAACGCATGCCTACCTGTACATCCATGCCTTCGAATAAATTACGTGGTACCGCCTGAGTTAATTCATCATGGCGATCACCATAGGCTTCTGCCGCTGGTACTTCAGCTGTGAACTTGTCACCTACTGTTTTACCTAATAAAGCCTGCTCTAAACCGTGAATTAAAGCACCTGTACCAAAAATGAATACCAGCGGTTCTCCGCCAGCTGAACTATCTAATTCGTTACCTGCTTTGTCAGCCACAGTGTAATGAATGGCGACTACTTTTTCTGCTTGTATGCTCATGCAAACCTCAGTTACGCGAGTGAATAGGGCAAAGGTGATATCACTACAACCGATGCATCCGGAGTTGCTAATCGCAGTGGATCAGCTGGGTTAATATCGTTCGGTAACACCGCCAACACCCAAAGTTGCCCCTGAATATTCACCGCATTAATGACCTGGCCAACCCGACGCCAGTTTTCCGACCATTGTACTTCAATATCTGTGCCGCTGGCCGGAGTTTCCTCAGTTTGACTTTTGAGGATATAAGCTGCTCTTTTATTTTTACCCAGATATTTCATTCGGGCCACAGTTTCCTGGCCTATATAACAACCTTTGGTAAAACTAATGGCGTCGATACTTTGTAAATTCAGCATCTGTGGCACGTATTCGCCAATCACAGCCTGCTCTAAATAGGAAAAACCCTGCTGGATATGCTGGGCTAACCACAAAGTTGGAGCTGCAAGACTGCTGGATTGTTCCGCTAATAATTGGCGGGCATGTGCAAAATCCAGTATTAACAGGTAATGCTCTTCGGATAAACGCAGCAATTTGCCACCAGCCACAGAGCTTAACTGGCCGACAGCGGTAGGCTGGGTGTAACCTAATTTCTCTAATAAAGCGGCACTACCGGCACCACTGATACCTAAAATAGCCAAGCTGTCATGACCTGCTTCAAAGCTGACTTTAGAAAACACACCAAACTTTTTCAGTTGAGTAGCTGAAGCCTGCAGTTCGTCTCGAAAGCCGATGTACCACAAGGCGTCGCCATCGGCACATAAATGAAACTGGGCCCACATTTTGCCTTTGGCATCACAATGAGCGCCACGCAGAAAGTTTTCGGCTGTCAAAGTGTTTAAATCTGCAGTCACCTGACCCTGCAGGTATTTACGGCTATCCGGCCCTGCAATAATCAGGCTTTCAAAGCCCGGCAGTGGGCTGATAAAGGCGCCTTGCACTGAAGTCGATAAAGAAGCGAGTTGATCTGCACTGATCCAGGATGCTTGCATAAGGGTAAGTCTCTTAGAATACTAAGTCGATCATTGGGGGATTTGGCCAAAAGCTCAACCCCTGTAAGGTTTTTTTGTTAGAATCCGGCTAATACCAAAACGGCCCGCGCGGTTGTTGCTTCAGAAAACAGAGGGTTACCCAAAGTTATTGGAGTTGCAGCAAGGCGACAAGTGAGCGAGACCCCAGGAGCATAGTTGTCCTATGTGACTGGGGCGAGAAAGCGCAGTCAACGCGGCTGCAGCTTCAAGAACGAGAGGTAAAAATGAAAGAATTAATGGGTAAACCCCGCCTGCGTTGGGCCTGTCGTCGTGGCATGCTGGAACTGGACGTGTTGTTGGCACCTTTTGTTGAAGAAGGTTATGACGCGTTAACAGATGCACAAAAATACACTTTTGAAGCCTTGTTAGCCTGTGATGACCCGGATTTATTCGCCTGGTTTATGGGGCATGGCAAATCCACCGATCCAGAGCTGCAGGCTATGGTGAATATCATTGTTAACAGAGTACGGGTATAACCTTAGTTTTGTGCCATCCCGCATGCGCCGGATTGTGTATCTGGCGCAAAGCTTCTTCATTCTGCTTATTTTTCTGTTGCAACCTTTTTATGCCCTATGGTGGCTGGTGCTCTGGCCCTGGTTGTTTTTCTGTTTTTATCAACTGTTACGGCAATGGCAACAACCCGTCAAAGCCCGACTGCTGTTTTTAAGCGAAAAGGGCGAGTTGAAATGGTGGCAGGATGAATTGCCTGGCGGGCAGTTGTCGCCAACGTCTTTAGTGTCTCAATTGGGTATTTGGTTACGCTGGCAGGATACAGAGCAGCGGCCGCAGCAATTATGGTTGTATAGAGATAACTTATCGGAAGAACAGTTTCGCAGTCTGGCACGGGTATGCCAGAGCGTAAAATGGCAGCAACAAGCCGGCTCAGCGAACCGGCGTTAAAATGGTAGGTGTTGGTTCTGCTAGCTGATCCGGATAATCCAGATTGTAATGCAGGCCACGACTTTCTTTACGTGCCATGGCGCTACGGATAATCAGCTCAGCGACCATCGTTAAATTACGCAACTCCAACAGGTTATTACTGACGCGGAAGTTACGGTAATAATCCTGAATTTCACGTTGCAATAATTCCACTCTGTGTAACGCCCGCTCTAAGCGTTTTTCAGTACGAACTATGCCAACATAATCCCACATAAACAGTCGTAATTCGTGCCAGTTGTGAGTAATCACTACCTCTTCATCTGAGTCAATGACGCGGCTTTCGTCCCAGCACGGCAGTTCAGAGACTAAGCGGGTGGATTCCAGTTGCTGTTTGATATGCCGGGCTGCCGCTTGGGCAAACACCACACATTCGAGTAAGGAATTACTGGCCATTCGGTTGGCGCCATGCAAGCCCGTATAGGCCACTTCACCTATAGCATACAGATTATCAATATCTGTCTGGCCATTGAGGTTGGTCATCACGCCACCACAAGTGTAATGCGCCGCCGGAACCACAGGGATCGGCTGTTTGGTGATGTCGATACCTACGCTTAAACACTTAGCGTAAATAGTTGGGAAATGCTCAATGATAAAGTCTTTTGGTTTATGACTGATGTCCAGATACACACAATGAGCGCCCAACTTTTTCATTTCATAGTCGATAGCCCGTGCCACGATATCGCGTGGTGCTAATTCGGCTCTTTCATCAAACTCCGGCATAAATCGGCTGCCATCCGGACGCTTTAAATAGGCACCTTCACCACGCATAGCTTCAGTGATCAGGTAATTTTGTGCTTCCGGGTGATACAAACTGGTGGGGTGGAACTGATTAAATTCCATATTGGCTACGCTGCAGCCAGCACGCCAGGCCATCGCTATGCCATCGCCGCTGGCTACATCAGGGTTGCTGGTGTACAGATACACCTTACTGGCACCGCCTGTTGCCAGCGCAATACATTTAGCGCCTATCACTTCTACATGTTCTTCGTCACGGTTCCAGACATAAGCGCCATGACACTTTTGCTCTGCTAAACCTAATTTGCTGGAAGTGATCAAATCTATGGCGTTGTAATTTTCCAACAACTGAATATTCGGATGGCCTTTGACTTGCTCAACCAGGGTGATTTGCACAGCGCGGCCTGTGGCATCAGCTGCATGCAAAATGCGTCTGTGGCTATGACCGCCCTCACGGGTCAGGTGGTATTTCAGTACGCCATCTTCGTCTTTGTACTGATCAAAAGGCACGCCCTGGGCTATTAGCCATTCCATCGCATCTTTGGCGTGTTCAGCGGTGAACTGCACTGCTGCTGCTTCGCACAGACCTGCGCCTGCTATTAAGGTGTCGTCGACGTGAGAGGCAATGCTGTCGTTTTCATCAAAAACAGCAGCTATGCCACCTTGCGCATACAAGGTAGAGCCTTCACGTAAAGGGCCTTTACTCAGCACTATCACTTTAGCATTGTCGGCCAGATGCAAAGCCAGCGATAAACCCGCGGCGCCACTGCCGATAATTAATACGTCACAAAGATGTTTTTTTTGTTGTTGCATGGGATACACTTATTCAGTCAAAAACACATAAATGTCTGTAATTTGGGTCTTTATACGCTACTTTTCGGCAGCTGGCCGTATCAGAAACGGCAAATTGTAACTTTTTTTACTTATTCCAAGAACTATTCATATAGCTTCCAGTCATAAGGGTACGCTTGACGAGCGCCAGTTGCAAAAAGAAAGTAGTATTTAGCATTAGGGGAAAGGCTCGGATGAGCGAGCAAGAATTGGATTGGCAGATTGTCCAGCGGGTACAACAAGGGGATAAAGCAGCCTTTAATGTGTTGGTAAAAAAATACCAGCATCGGATTGCGAACTTAATCTCACGTTATGTCTCTAACCATGGCGATGTGGCGGATGTAGCTCAGGAAGCCTTTATTAAAGCTTACCGTGCTATTCCCGGCTTTCGCGGCGAGAGTGCATTTTACACCTGGTTGTACCGGATAGCTGTGAACAGTGCTAAAAATTACCTGGTAGCGACAGGACGCAAACCACCATCTACCGACGTAGATGCGGACGATGCCGAGTTTTATGACGGCAGCGATGCGTTAAAAGAGCAGGACTCTCCGGAAAAACTTTTGTTATCCGAAGAAATCCGGCACGTAGTGTTCGATACCATTGAAAAGTTGCCAGACGAATTACGTACAGCTATAACTTTGCGTGAGTTGGATGGTTTAAGTTACGAAGAGATTGCGGAAGTGATGGGTTGTCCTATAGGGACAGTCAGAAGCAGGATTTTCCGTGCACGTGAAGCTATTGATGCGCAGTTAAAACCGCTCATTAGTTGAACCTCTACTAAACAGGAATCGGTATGTTGTCAGAAAAATCAGATTGGCTCTCGGCTGCTAGTGATAACCAAGCAATTAGCCCGGAACAATTAGACAGTTTACTGCAAGACGCTGAATTACAGCAGAGCTTCGCGCGTTATCATTTGATTGGCTCCGCCATTCGTAATGAATTGCCGGCTCAGCTGGATATGCAGTTTGCAGATAACTTTGCCAGCCTGTTGGATCAGGAACCTGCTTATCAGTTAGAAACTAGTCCTGTAGTACAGAGACAATCTACGCCTGTGTCGTTCTGGAAAAAACTGGGAGAAGCGGCCAACGCAGGTTGGTTTAAAACTGGTTTTCAAGGCACTGTAGCCGCCAGCGTGGCATTAGTTGCTGTGTTAGGTGTACAACAGTTTCAGGGCGCTGGTCAGGATGCAGATCTGAACTCACCTTTACCTGTGTTGCAAACTCAGCCAGTCGCTGGTTTTGCGACTCCAGTCAGCTTGAGCCAGACCTCAGTGGATTCCCGTTTTGAACAGGAACAACGCCAGGCCATGCTGGAACAGCAAAAACGTTTGCAGCAATTGTTGCAGGCACATCGTCAGCAAATCAGAGTCATGGATACTGCACAGCAGAACACTCCGGAAACTCCAGCTGAGAAACCAAGACAAGAGCAATAAATATGGGTTGGAAAGGCTTAAGTAGTGCCTTGATCATCTTGTTTTACTCCAACCTGAGCTTCGCTGAAGTCTCGGGTTGGGAATGGTTTGAGCGTAGTCAAAGCTCAGTTCGCCAATTTAACTTCGAAGCCTCCTTTGTTGTCATCAAACCTAATCAGGTAGACAGTTACCGCTGGGTACACGGCGTACAAAATGATTCCGAGATAGAACAGCTGATGCCACTGGAACAAAGTGGTGTTGAAATTCTGCGTCGTGATCATATGGTGTACTACATAGCACCTGAAAAAACACCGCTGGCGACCAACAGTAGTACTATCAAAGAGTTACCTGCTTTGCTGTATCGGAATATTGAGTCAATTAAAACTCTGTACGACGCAGTGCCAGGTGGTGCGACACAACTATCAGGTCGCTCTGCTCAATTGTTGCGTTTAACACCGTTGCAAAATGGCAGACCTGGCTATTGGTTATGGCTGGACAGCCAAACAGGTTTTCCGCTTAAAATTGATACCTTAACGGTGCAAAATGAGGTGTTAGAACGTTGGGTTGTCACTCATATTCTGCCGCATTCTGCATTACCTGAAACTTTGAATGTAGCGGCTAATGCAGAATTACCTGCAGTTGCTGAGGCCATGCCAACCACAGCTTTGCCCGAAAGTCCTTTGGAATTGTCCTGGTTACCTGAAGGTTATCAACAAGTAGCAGTAACGGCTGCTATGGTTCCGCAACAGGTACTGGAACAATGGTTGTTGTCCGATGGTTTACATCAGGTATCTGTCTTTGTGCAGCCTAGTGCAAGTCTGCCTGCTCAAGCTTTCCGTGACGGTGCTACGACCATCTTCGTGATGCCTAAAAACCAGTTTGACGTGACAGTGATAGGCCCTGTGTCTATTGAAAGTGCCCGGCAAATTGCCGAGTCGGTGCGTTAAATGCTGGAAGAAATCGCCACTGTGATGAAAAGCCAGGCCGATGGTGTCTGGTTAAAAACTCAAAGTGTCAGCAGTTGTAATGCCTGTCAGGCGAACAATGACTGCGGTACTGGTGTAGTGGCAAAAGCTTTAACTCCTCGTGAAAATCTGTTTTTTGTCAAAAGCCCACTGCAGTTGCTGGAAGGACAAAAAGTGAAAATTGCCGTCAGCGAACAACATTTGTTGTCTGCTGCGGCTTTATTGTATTTACTGCCGTTGTTTTGTCTGATTGCTGTGGCAGCTTTGCTTAGCCGCTTACAACTGGCAGAAAGCGCCATAGTGCTGGGATCTTTAACCGCATTAGTAGCAGGTTTTGGTATAGCCCGATTTTTCAGTGGTCCGGCTGCTCAACAAGAACAAATAGAAATCCTCGCTGTATTGCCGGAACTTGCAGTGCAACATATCCGTATTACAGATTAATACTCCGCTGAAATCCGCTGTAACATCTGAACACATAGCAACCAATGCAGAGATCGAGTACAATTCGCGGCAAATTTATCTGAATCAACTTTGGTGTTCGCCCGGTTTGTGACCATAAGGGTCAGAGTGGGGCCACCTGATAGCAGCTTTAGCGGAAAAAATGCCAAAAATTACTCATATTCGTAACTTTTCAGTCATCGCCCACATCGACCACGGCAAATCTACGCTGTCTGATCGTCTGATCCAGTTTTGTGGTGGTTTAACCGATCGTGAAATGCAGGCGCAGGTTTTAGATTCAATGGATCTGGAGCGTGAGCGCGGCATCACCATTAAAGCGCAGAGCGTGACCTTGCATTACAAAGCCAAAGATGGCGAAACTTACCAGCTTAACTTTATCGATACGCCGGGCCACGTTGACTTTACTTATGAAGTCAGCCGTTCTTTAGCCGCATGTGAAGGTGCCTTATTGGTGGTTGATGCTGGTCAGGGTGTAGAAGCTCAGACTGTAGCCAACTGCTACACAGCGCTGGAAATGAACCTCGAAGTTTTACCAATTCTGAACAAAATCGACTTACCGCAAGCCGATCCAGACCGCGTTGCTGAGGAAATTGAAGACATCATTGGTATCGAAGCCATAGGTGCTGTGCAGTGTTCTGCTAAAACCGGTTTAGGTATCGAAGATGTGCTGGAGACTATAGTTGCCAATATTCCTTGCCCTGAAGGTGATGTCGATGGTCCAACTCAGGCCTTAATTATCGATTCCTGGTTTGACCCCTACCAGGGCGTCGTGTCACTGGTTCGTGTAAAACACGGCAAAATCCAGTTAAAAGACAAAATCAAAGTGATGTCGACTGGCATGGTGTATGAGGTCGACAAAGTAGGTGTATTTACACCTAAAGCCAACAACACAGGTATTTTAAGTACTGGTGAAGTAGGTTTTGTGATCTGCGGTATTAAGGAAATTAAAGGCGCTCCTGTAGGCGATACTTTAACTTTATCTAAAAACTCAGCCACTGAGCCATTACCAGGCTTTAAACGTATTAAACCTCAGGTTTATGCCGGCGTATTCCCAGTATCTTCAGACGATTACGAAGATTTCCGTGATGCACTGGAAAAACTGAGCTTAAACGACTCTTCACTGTTTTATGAACCAGAGAGCTCAGGCGCTTTAGGTTTTGGTTTCCGTATTGGTTTCCTTGGTATGCTCCATATGGAAATCATTCAGGAACGTTTAGAGCGTGAATACGATCTGGATTTAATCACCACAGCTCCTACCGTAGTGTACGAAGTGATCACCAAAAATGGTGAAACAGTGATGGTAGATAACCCAAGTGCATTACCACCGGTGGGCAATATTGATGAAATTCGTGAGCCTATAGTAGAAGCTCATATTCTGGTACCACAGGAATACTTAGGTAACGTCATTAACCTTTGTATTGAAAAACGTGGTGTGCAGATGAACATGACCTACCACGGCCGTCAGGTTGCAGTGGTGTATGAACTGCCAATGGCAGAAGTGGTCATGGATTTCTTCGACCGCTTAAAGTCGACCAGCCGCGGTTATGCGTCGCTGGATTATGCTTTTAAACGTTTCCAGACTTCTGAAATGTCACGGGTTGATATTCTGATCAACGGTGAGCGGGTAGACGCTTTAGCCATTATCAGCCACAAAGACTTTGCACAGGGCCGTGGCCGTGAGTTGGCTGAGAAACTGAAAGAGCTGATCCCTCGTCAGATGTTTGATATTGCCATTCAGGCTGCTATTGGCGCACACGTCATTGCCCGTACTACGGTTAAGCAATTACGTAAAAACGTATTAGCCAAATGTTATGGCGGCGACATCAGCCGTAAGAAAAAGCTGTTGCAGAAGCAGAAAGACGGTAAAAAACGTATGAAGCAGGTAGGTAATGTGGAAGTTCCACAGGAAGCCTTCCTTGCCATTCTTAAAGTCGGTAAATAACAACAAGGGTAGTTATGGCAGGTTATTTTGCAATTTTCCTCGTAGTATTGACCTTAGCCAGTGGTTTAATCTGGCTGATCGACATACTGGTTTTTGCACCAAAACGTAAAGTTAAAGTTGCGACCGCTCAGGCTTCCGCAGCCGGTGGCCTGCCATTACATGCTATTGAGCAACTGGAAAAACCCTCTTATCTGGCAGAAACAGCCAAAGAGATTTTCCCGTTGATTCTGGCGATCACCATTATCCGTTCGTTTTTATACGAGCCGTTCCAGATCCCATCAGGTTCAATGATGCCCACCTTATTGGTCGGTGATTTTATTCTGGTGGAGAAGTTCTCGTATGACGTCAAAGATCCGGTGTGGCGTAAGCCGCTGATCACGACTGGCCGGCCAGAACGTGGTGACGTGATTGTATTTAAATATCCGGAGCAGCCAACAATCGACTTTATCAAGCGTACTGTGGGTTTGCCTGGTGACCGTATTATCTACAAAAACAAGCAGTTGTTTATTCAGCCTGCTTGTACTGCCGCAGATAAAAGCACTTGTCCTGGTTTAGAGGCTGTGCCTTTAACCTTGCAGGCAGAAGGCGAGTTTATGGATGGCGAATTGCCAACCAAACGCTATTCAGAGCAATTTGGCGAGCATAAACACGACATACTGCAGCATCCGTTTAAATCAGAACAACTGATGGACTATTACAAGCAACCGGGCACTGCCATCGAAGAATTTATCGTACCAGAAGGCCATTATTTTGCCTTGGGCGATAACCGCGATAATAGCCGTGACAGCCGTTTCTGGGGTTTTGTACCTGAAGAAAATCTGGTCGGTAAAGCAGTTTTTATCTGGATGAGTTTTGAATTTAGTGACGACCCGGACAACTGGTTGCCTGCATGGGTGCCGGTCGGAGTTCGTTTTGAACGTTTAGGCAAAATTAATTAATGCAAAAACCTGTTAGCGGCCTGATGAAAAAGCTGGGTTACCAGTTTCAGCAGGTCGCGCTACTCGAACAAGCCCTGACTCACCGCAGTTGCAAAGGTGAACATAATGAGCGGCTGGAGTTTTTAGGCGACGCCCTGTTAAGTGTGGTGATTGCTGAAGCGCTGTATCTACATTTTCCTAAAGCCCGCGAAGGCGATTTAACCCGCATGCGTTCTTCTTTGGTGAAGGGCGTTACCTTGGCTGAAATAGCCAAAGAGCTGGAGCTGGCTGAATTTTTGCGGCTTGGCCCTGGTGAAATGAAAAGTGGTGGCTTGCGCCGTGAATCTATTCAGGCCGATGCTGTTGAAGCCATTTTAGGTGCTATCTTCTTAGATGCTGGTATTGAAGCCTGCAAAGAGCGGATCTTAAGCTGGTATGGCAGCCGTTTAACCGGCATCCAGCCTGGTGTACAAAAAGACAGTAAAACCCAGCTGCAGGAATACCTGCAGGGCCGTCGTTTACCTTTGCCTTTGTATGAAGTGATAGATACTCAAGGCGACGACCACGATCAGGTGTTTACTGTGCGTTGTACTGTGCAGGGCAGAGCCCCTGTAATCGCGTCTGGTAATTCTAGACGTAAAGCTGAACAGGATTCAGCACGGATTTTGTTGGAACAAGTTAAAAATGACCTCTGAAACTTTTGCCGGACTGGTTGCTATAGTTGGCCGTCCGAACGTGGGTAAATCCACTTTATTAAACCAGCTGGTGGGTCAGAAGGTCAGTATTACTTCGCGTAAACCCCAGACTACCCGCCACCGTATTGTCGGCATAGACACTCAGGATAATTACCAGACTGTGTATGTCGATACACCAGGTTTGCATATCGAAGAAAAGCGCGCCATTAACCGCCTGATGAACAAAGCCGCAGCCAGTACCATTCTGGATGTGGAACTGATTATTTTTGTGGTGGAAGGCACACGCTGGACGGACGATGATCAAATGGTATTAAACCGTTTAATCGCAGCAAAAAAACCAGTGCTGCTGGTGGTGAATAAAGTCGACTTATACAAAGACAAAGAAGAGTTGTTACCTCATTTACAGTGGCTTGGCAGCCAGCTGGATTTCCAGCAGATCATCCCTTTGTCTGCGGAAAAAGGCACTAATGTGCAATCGTTACGTGAACTGGTGCAGAAACAATTACCACCTTGTGAATTCTTCTTCCCTGAAGAATATGTCACTGACCGCAGCAGCCGCTTTATGGCGTCGGAAATTGTCCGTGAAAAGCTGATGCGTTTCCTCGGTGACGAATTGCCTTATGCAGTGACGGTTGAAATTGAACGCTTTAAATGGGAAGAAAAACACTACCATATCGCCGCTTTGGTTTTAGTCGAACGCGACACACAAAAGCAGATGGTGATAGGTAAAAAAGGCGAACGTATTAAAACTATTGCCACTGAAGCCCGTAAAGATATGGAAACCTTATTTGAACAGCCGGTGTTTTTGCAGGTTTGGGTTAAAGTGAAATCAGGTTGGGCTGATGACGAGCGTGCTTTGCGCAGCTTAGGTTACGGCGAAGACTAAAATGGACAATCGCAGCTGGCCAGCTTTTATTCTGCACAGCCGCGCTTTTAAGGAACAGCAGTTATTATTGCAGCTGCTGGTACCTGAACTGGGGCGGGTCAGCGCTGTGATCCGCAAATCCAGTAGCAAAAAACAACAACGTTTGTCGCTACAGCCATTCCAGTTATTACAACTGGAGCTGTTGGGCCGATCTGAATTAAAGACAGTCAGTAAAGCGGAAGAAGCAGGACCTGCCTTTTTGTTGCAAGGCGAAAAGCTGTTTGGCGCCATGTATTTAAACGAGCTGATTTGCCGTTTATGGCCGGAAAACGTCGGTTCCGACGCTTTATTTGAGTTGTATCAGCAAAGTTTGCAGCAACTGCTCACTGAAGATCTTGAGCCTTGTTTACGGCAGTTTGAATTCTCTCTGCTGACTGAATTAGGCCAGCCGGTGGACTGGGATTACGACTCGCAAGGTGACATGCTGCAAGACGGTGCTTTGTATCAGTGGTGGCCAGAGCAAGGCTGGCAAATTGCAGGCAAAGGCTGGAAAGGCGAAGTTCTCAAAGCCATAGGTCAGCAGCAATGGCAGCAAGACGACGTATTAAAAACCGCCAAGCAGTTAAGCCGCTTATTATTAGCGCCTTTGCTTGGCAGCAAACCTTTAAGTAGCAGAGCATTATTTCAACCTGTCAGGAACTAGCTATGAGCGCCATTTATTTAGGTATCAATATCGATCACGTCGCCACTTTACGTCAGGCCCGTGGCACTTATTACCCTGAACCTGTGCATGCAGCTTTGTTGGCTGAGCAATTTGGCGCTGATGGCATTACGGTGCATTTACGTGAAGACCGCCGCCA
Source organism: Gammaproteobacteria bacterium (assembly GCA_018815765.1). Taxonomy (GTDB): domain Bacteria; phylum Pseudomonadota; class Gammaproteobacteria; order Enterobacterales; family Alteromonadaceae; genus Pararheinheimera. The sequence continues at coordinate 19,066 of JAHIWM010000104.1, forward strand.
TATCCAGGACCGCGATTTATTTGTGTTGCGTCAAACCATAGCCACCCGTTTAAATTTTGAGATGGCAGTGACTGAAGAAATGTTGGGTATTGCGGCACAGCTGAAGCCGGAATTCTGCTGTTTAGTGCCGGAAAAACGCCAGGAACTAACCACAGAAGGTGGCTTAGAAGTGGCAGGCCAGTTCGAAAAAATTCAGGATGCTGTGGCGCGCTTGCAAAAAGACAATATTTTAGTGTCGTTGTTTATTGACGCCGATGAAAAACAAATAGCTGCCGCCGCTAAAGCCGGAGCACCTTTTATCGAGATTCACACAGGCCAGTATGCGGAAGCTACGGATCCTAAAAAGCAAAAAGCAGAACTTGATCGTATCGCCGAAGCCGCTGCCTATGCTGCTTCTTTAGGTTTAACTGTCAATGCTGGTCACGGCCTGCATTACCACAATGTGCAGCCGATAGCAGCCATTCCTCAAATGTACGAGCTGAATATTGGCCACGCTATTGTGGCGCGCGCCATTTTCTCTGGTTTAGGCCCTGCAGTAGCCGAAATGAAACGCCTGATGGTCGAGGCGCGCCGTTAATGGCCATTGTTGGTTTAGGCACCGACATTATTGAAATAGCGCGTATAGAGCAAAGCCTGACGCGCTCACCCCGTTTAGTACAGCGAGTGCTAACCGAATCTGAGCAGCAAATTTTAGCTGCTCATGGTCAGCCAGCCCGATACTTTGCCAAACGTTTTGCCGCCAAAGAAGCTGCAGCAAAAGCCCTTGGTACCGGCATAGGCCGTGGTATCTCCTTTCAACATTTTATTGTCAGCAACGACCCTTCAGGTCGGCCTCAACTTGAACTCACAGGCCCGGCAAAAGCATTAGCCGATTCAATGCAAGTGCGTTCAGTCTGGCTTTCCATCAGCGACGAGCAGGCGTACGCCTGTGCTACCGTTATTCTCGAATCTTAACCTTTGCGGGCGGGGATAAACCCGCGCCCCTACCATTACTGTAACCTACTAGTGTATAAATACTTCAATTCCGGTTTTAGGTGAAGTAAATGCAAAAAGGCAGTTTAGTTTGTGTAGGCACAGGTATGACGTTAGGTTCTCATATCAGTCCTTTATCCCGCAGTTATATAGAACAAGCCGATGTAGTTTTTGTATTAGTGGCTGATGGTACTACTGAGCTGTGGATCCAGGGCATGAATGCCGATGTCCGTAGCCTGCAGCCTTATTATTGTGAAGGCCAGTCCCGTATGATCACCTATAAACAGATGGTGGCGGCTATGCTGGCTGAAGTGCATGCAGGCAAAAAGGTCTGTGGGGCTTTTTATGGCCATCCGGGAGTTTTTGCCTGGGTACCACATCAGGCCATTAAAGAAGCTGTAGCTGAAGGTTATCAGGCCCATATGGAGCCAGGTATTTCGGCCGAAGACTGTTTATATGCCGACTTAGGCTTAGACCCCGGCACTTATGGTTGCCAGCATTATGAAGCCAGCAACCTTATGTTTTATCAGCGCACTATAGATACAGCAGCTTATTTAATTTTATGGCAAATAGGGGTCGCAGGTGATAAGTCACTGGCGAAATTCAGTACGGGCAGCGCCTATCGCGAAGTCTTGGTTGAACTGTTAAACCAATGGTATCCGCTGGATCATCAGGTGATTTTATACGAAGCCGTGACTTTGCCTATTCAACAACCTCGAATTGAACGTATTGCTTTGTCTGATTTACCCAAAGCGCAGATGGATTTAAAAACCACTTTGGTGATCCCTCCAGCTACAGTAGCTAAAGCCAATCAGGTGATTCTGGACAAGTTAAAAGCTCTGGTGACTCAGGAAGGTTAATATGGACCTGGACTGGCAGCAGGCTGCAAAAGCAGAAAATTTTGTGATCAGCACCTCACGTTTGTTGATCAGGCCTTTGGCCGAACCAGACCTGCAGCTTTATCTGGACTTATATACCAATGCAGAGACTATGGTGTTTGTTGGCGAACCTTTGCCTCCGGAAAAGGCAATAAACAGCTTTCAGAGCGCTTTGCGAATAAATGTCAAAACACCTTTTAAGCGGTTATTTCTGAGCATTGTTGAGCAAGGCCAGTGCGCAGGCCTGTGCGCTATCAATCAATGGAACAGTGAAACAGCACAGGTTGAGGTCGGTATTATGTTATTGCGGCCTTGGCATGGTCGGGGTTATGCAACGGAAGCCCTGGCAGCATTAATTCAGCGGGTGCAACAACAGTTTTACACTGCAGTGATCAAAGGTGATTTAGATCCTGAAAATAAAGCTGCAGTGCAACTGGTATTAAAAACTGGCTTTCAGCCTGATTCCAACTGCAGCAGAACCTACTGGGTGAAACAAAATGATGCTGTAGTGCCATTCAGCTAAAAACTTAAATAAAGAACCGGTTTTGTAAGCTTGTGCTTTTAATTTTATCGCTTTAAAGTGGATTTGCGTTAGAGCTTCTGGCATCAGGCTTGGATTGATGCTTTGTTTTGTTGTTGTGGAGTCGTTATGTCAAAAATTATCAGTTTGTTAGAAAAAATGGGCCAGAATGCTGAGTTTCGTTATGCCAATGCTGATCAATTAGCAACTTTAATGGCGGACACTGACCCTGAGTTAATTGATGCTGTGATTGCTGGAGATCAAAAAAGGTTGGATGCAGCGCTGGGTGTTCGAAGTAATATTGTTTGTGCGGTATACCCTGCAGAAGAACCTGAGGGGGAAGAGCCCGCTGAAGGCGAAGATGAAGAGAAAGTTGGTATTCAGACAAAGATTGCTATTTGATGCCACAACAGTGCCAGGGTCAATGAGTACACTATGCATGAATAAACCACGTGTTATCGCGTGGTTTATTTTATTTTTATTTTGCTTTAACTCATATGCCGTGAAATCAGAATCCTTCGTCACTAAGATGTCTGAAATAGACCAAATTAAAAGTAGTGATTACCCAAAGTTTGAACAAGAGTTGTTTAAGCTGGAGAATGAAGTTAAACACATGTCTTCTTTTGAAGAAGATTATTTAACGTTATTAAAATCTTATCGTGCTGTATACAGTGCTAAGACAGAAGAAGCCTTACAGCTTTTAAAGTTATTGGATAATTCTACAGTTGATCCGACCATTGCATTTAGGGCAAAGGCTTTATCCATCAATAGTTTTTTATTGGTTAGACGGTATTTAGACGCTTTTTATTATCTTGAACTACTACAAAACCAGCTTCCACAAATTGCGCAACCATTAGCAAGAGAGCAAGGTCTTTTAGTCCTTGCCATGATGTATCGATATATTGAACGATTTGATCAAGCAATAGAATATACCACTCAGTTGGAGCAAGAGGCTCCCCGGACAACTGCTGTTTGCAGTGCAAAACAGTTGAAATTAGATGCCTTATTAGCCTCCAATCAGCATGAAAAATTTTTAGAATTATATGAGCAGGCGTTACCGTTCTGTGAGAGTAAAAATGAGTTACTATTCGCCAGCTTAATAAGACTGCACAAAGCCCAGTATTTTTTTAAAGTTGGAGAGTTTGTTAAGGCTTTAGATCTAGTTGATTCAACCTATGAGTCTGCAAAAATAACTAAATATCAGAGGTTAATCCAAGAGTTAGATGTTTTGCGCGCTACGAGTTATTTTAATCTAAATCAGAATGATAAAGCTGTATCTTATGCGCTACGAGTTTTAGATGATAGTTCCACAAGCTTTGATACACTTCCAAAATTAACAGCACTAAAGTTGGTTGCTGAGGTAGCAAAAACGCAAAAAAACTACCAGCAAGCATTAGATTATCACGAGCAGTATCTGGCAGCGTTCACAGCTTATATGGATGATAAGTCAGCGCAGCAGATGGCTTACCATACCGCACATTCAGAAATTTTGGCGCAGAATCAAAAAATTGCTTTGCTGGATAAAGACAATCAACTCTTACAGTACGAGCAAACTGCACTGAAACATCAGGCTGCTTTTAACAAGTTGCTGATTATCGCTTTAGCTGTTTTAGTGTTGGGCCTTGCTGTGATGGCGTATCGTAGTTTTGTTGCCCGTCAGCGTTTTAAAGCTTTAGCGGAATACGATGATTTAACAGCTATCAGCAACAGATACCACTTTTCGGCTTCTGCCAAAGGCGCTTTGGCCTTATGTGAAAAAGGCCAATTACCTGCAGCTCTTATTGTGTTTGATCTGGACCATTTTAAACAAATTAACGACCAGTTTGGTCATGCCGCCGGCGACTGGGCTTTACGTCAGACGGTGGATACCTGCCGCAACTTTATGCGCAATAACGATGTATTTGGCCGTATTGGCGGTGAAGAATTTGCCATCTTATTACCTGGCTGTCAGAGCGATAAAGCGCACTTACTGGCAGATATCTGCAGGGATGCCATTAACAGCATCGATACAGCGGCTTCGGGTTATGAGTTTAAATTAAGTGCCAGTTTTGGTGTTACATCGGCAGAAATTTCCGGTTACCATTTAACCAAACTGATTGAAGATGCAGATACTGCTATGTATCAGGCTAAGCAACTGGGGCGAAACAAGGTGCACTTTTTTCAGGGCTAAGCGTACGTCTCCTTTTTTCTGATACAGCGTTCTCCCGGGGTCAATACTAGTGGCGACAAGCGGATAGGGAGATGCCTTGAAAGCATTTTTGTGGTCATTGTGTTTGCATATAGTGTTGTTGGGTTTACTGACCTATCATCACTTTGCACCAACAGAGGCTGCAAAACTAAAATCTGAACCTCCTATTCTGGCTTACGCTTATCAGCCAATCAAACCAGCTGCACTTGTTCAGATACCAGTTGCTGCAGAGCCAGTCAAAACTGCAGTGCCACAACCAGCCGTTAAAGCAGCTCAAAAACCTCCATCCAGGGTGCAACACAAAAAAGCTCCGGCAGTGAAGGCCCAATCACAAAAACCCAAGCCACAAAAAACCAGACTACAAAAAGCGAAACCACAACAAACGAAAGCGAAAACAGTTGTAGTTCAGCCGCAGCGCAGACCATTTGTGCCTGTGCGTAAACCAGCTATGGTTAAACCTCCACCTGTAGTAGCTAAGCCAATACCTTTGCCAGCGCCAAAACAGCCTGCAGTAGCAGCTACAGCGAAGCCTTTGCCTGTGCCAAAACCAGCGGAGCTGAAACCTGTCAAAGTGATTGAAACAGCCAAAGTTGCGGAAGTTAAAGTAAATAGTAAAGCTGTGCAGCAAGAGGTGAGGCAAGGCTCATCCGCTGTTGTTTCAGGCGCTCTGGATCATGGTAAAACCATAGCCAGTAAAGCTCTGCAGTCTGCCAGACAAGGAGACTCTTCAGGTTCTGCAACCTGGAAAGAAAAACAAAAACAGCTTGCACTCGAAATCACCATCACAAAAGCCGAACAGAAGCCGGAAGTGGGCAGGAAAGTGAAAACCTTTGCCGATGGCAGTTCGTTGATTGATACCAATCCTGGTTGCTGGAGAGTACCACCGCCTGAGTCACGTAAAGACTCCATCTGGTTATCTACCAGTATTCCCTGTAAGCCAGATACTACAGTGGAACAAATCAACGATATTCTGCAGAAACGTCGCAGTTACAGCAGAGATTAACCCTTAGTGTTACAGCTCCTGTACTTAGTGAGCGCGGTGTTTGATTGCACCTATCTCGATACTAATTATCCCGAAATCAGGTTAAATAAAGTCTATAGAGCTGGCGCTACTAAATGCGCCTCCGGCCTGGGGCGGTGATTTTTCGATCTATCAGTCTTTGTGCAGAATTTTTTGCTTGCTCCGATGTCAGAGGTTCCGGCCTGACATTGGAGTATTGCTTTGAAAGTATGGATATTTTCTATTGTTGTTCATCTGCTGTTGTTAGTTGCACTGATGTGGGTACGGTTTGTGCCTGAGCAAAAAATGGCAGAGTCGGTGGTGATTCATACCTACAGCTACACTCAGGCTCGGCCAAAGCCTGTGCCCTTACCTGTTGCAAAGCAGATTGCCGCAGAAAAAATACTGCAACAAAGTGTTGCACCTGCGGCGGCAGTGGCGGCTAAAATTGCAAAACCGCCAGTATCAGACAGAAAGGCTTTAACTGCTGAGTCGTTAACACCGCAGAGCACTGAGCAAAAATCAACACCTGCGACCAGCGTTCGGTCGCCGCCTGCAACTGGCACTCTGTCATTGGCTGACCGTGCACTGGCTTCCGTTACTGCTAAAACCTCAGAGCCAATGACAGAGTGGAACCAACAACGCGAGGTGGTGGTCAGGTCCAGCAATCCGGTCGATACTGCACTTGCACCTGATAGGCTTAAACCAGTAAAAGCCTTTACCGACGGCAGTTCGTTGATTAGTGTGAATGGGGTGTGTTGGAGAGTTCCGCCTCGTGAAGCAGGTAAAGATGCACTATGGTTATTTGCAGGCGTATCCTGCAATGAAGACACCAAGGTAGATCAAATCAACGACATTTTAAAGAAGCGTCGCACTTACGCTAATGATTAGCCCGACACTTTTGTAACGGCCTGCTCAGTAACCAACGCAGGCCAGTTTTTGGCATCCTGCAATAAAGAATGGATCCTGTCCTGCAATTCAAAAAGTTCAGGTTCCAGTTGTTCGGCTTGTTTGCCTTTTTTCAGTTCAGTTTCAATCAGTTCGGTTAGTTGTTTTAATACAGGCAAACCTGTGTAGCAGCTGGCGCCATGCAGTTTATGGATATGTTGCAGTAGTTGTTCCGCATCTTGTTGTTGCATCGCCTGCTGAATAAGCGCCAGATTTTCAGGCAAAGACTGCACCAGCATCCATAACATTTCTTTGGCTAAATCCAGTTTGCCTCCCGCTCTTTGCAAAGCCAAAGTCCAGTCCAATTGTTTACTTTGCGGCAACTGATTTTCACTGACAGAAGCTGCCAGCGCTTGCTGAAAATCCGGGCAGCATTCACGCAAGGTGTAATGCAGTAGTTTTTCATCCAGAGGTTTGGTTAAAAACTCACAAAAACCTAAAGCTAACAGCCTGTCTCTTTCTCCTTCTAAGGCGTGCGCAGTGACCGCAATAATAGGAGTCGCTTCGTTCAGTGAGCTTTGCTGAATACGCTGACAAGCCTGAATGCCGTCCATCACTGGCATATTAATATCCATAAAAATCAGATCGTAATGCTGCTGGTTAGCCTTTTGCCATGCTTCAGCGCCATTACGTGCTGAATCGACTTGTTCCACCATTTCAGACAGCAGGGTATTAATGAGTTTTAAATTCGCCTCGTTATCGTCCACTGACAGCACCCGCAAGCGGGCTTTGGGCTTGTCCTGTAACGGATTTTGTTCAGGGAAGTCTAAATAAGGCTGCGCCAAAGTCATGGCCAGTTTGCGGTAATGCGCGGGTTTGGACAATACGGCTTTGGCGCCAGAGGCTTGTAGTACTTCCCTTAAATTCGGTGACAAGGTATTAACCAGCAAATACAGCTGCTCGCTATGAGGCTGCAACTGTTGCAACAACTCAATCACCTGATTGACCTGATTCAAGGAAATAGAACGGCCAATCACTGCCATATCAATCTGTGGTTGCAAGGCTAAGGTTTGAGTCAATTGGCTCATATTGCTGCAACTGATAATGTTCATTCCCCAATGGTCCAACTGGGCTAACATCGCCTCACGGGAGTACTGCTGAGGTTCAAAATACAACACTGTTTTTTGCTTCAGCTCTTCAAGTGGTAAAGGTTCAGCTATGGATAAATGATGGCGTTTGCACATCAAGGTAAACCAGAAGGTCGAGCCTTCGCCTGCTTTACTGTCAAAGCCAATCCTGCCGCCCATGGCAGTGACTAAACGTTGTGAAATCACTAAACCTAAGCCTGTGCCGCCATAACGACGGCCAATGCTGTTGTCGGCCTGAGTAAAACCACCAAACAAACTCTTTTGTTGTTCTTCAGAAATACCAATACCTGTGTCCTGCACTGAAAAGCGCAGCTGCCATTGTTCGTCTGGCATAGGGCGACAGCTGACGCGGATCACCACACTACCTTGTTCGGTAAATTTAATCGCATTACCGGCAATGTTGGTCAGAATTTGATTGATCCGCATCGGGTCGGCAATTAAATCATCAGGGCAACTGTTTTCAATCAGCAACACCAATTCCAGCTGTTTATCAAAGGCATTCGAGGCTAATAATTCCACCGAATCGTTTAACAAGTCGCGCAATGAAAAAGGCTCCGGGTTAATGGGCATCCGGCCTTCTTCCAGCTTGGCGTAGTCCAACACGTCATTGACCAGGCTTAATAAGCTATTGGCTGATTTTTGAATAGTGGCCAGATAATCCTGCTGGTTGTGCGTCAGGTTGGTTTTCAGCAACTGGCGGGCAAAACCAATAACGGCATTCAGCGGTGTGCGTAATTCATGGCTCATTTTGGCGAGGAAGTCGGATTTGCTGCGGTTATCTTCCATCGCTTTTTTACGGGACAGATCCAGCTCAATGTTTTGCATCTCCAGCTGTTCCATACTTTGTTGTAAGTCGCTGGTGGCCTGTTCAATGCTTTGTTGCATTTCTTCATCATGGGTTTTTAGTGCAGTCGCCAGCGCGTTGATACCGGTACGTAACTGCTCCAGCTCTCCCAGAAAAGGTTGCTGCAACTGGCTTTGATACTGACCTTCACGTAACTGGCCTATGACATCCCCCATTTGCTGCAAGGGACTGCTGACCTTCTTAATCAGGCGCAGACTGAAATACACACAAGCAGCCAGTCCAAGCAAAATAATAATCAGGCTGCTGAGCAGGGAAGTTTGTTGCGCCAGCATCACTTTATCTTTGGCCACTTGTACTGAGATATAACCCAAAGGCTGATCGGCTGGATCTGTGCTGAAATCGGCTTGTTCCGGCAAAATAGGGGTGCGGATCACCAGCCAGTTGCCAAGGTCAGTGATGGTACTTTGCTGCGGAATGGCGCTGTCTGGTGCGTATTTCAGCATGGCAAAGTCTTTATGGTAATTGGTGGTAACAAACAGCTCATGGTCGGCATTAAAAATGGCGATACTTTTGACCAGCGCCGAATTTTTTCTGTGGCTGACATCCAGCAAACGTTTGACGTCTTGCCTGCTGTTGTGTAATAAGGCATGTTCGCTGGCTATAGCTAAAGGGACGGCAATGTTTTCGGCCTGATCTTCCAGATACTGGGCCAAATCATGATGGCGGGCATAGCTAAAATAACCCCCAAGGCATAAACTGACCAGCAAGGTCGGCACTAGCGTGGTCAATAAGACCCAATCTCTTAAACCAATTTTCGTCATCTGTAGCGCTGCTTGATAGAATAGTCCGGAGCGAATTTATAATGACACAAGGCTTACTAAAAGCCCACCACAGGTACTAAGTCCAGATGGTCAAAATTTATCAGGCTGCCAAAGGC